>QIAN01000029.1 GCA_003225005.1 Acidobacteriota bacterium
TTTTGCTGAACTCTATCGCTAAAAAAGTGGCCCTCCGGAAATTCCAAATCGCATAACCTCTTCAAAATCAATACGAATTTTGCCGCAAGCTGGCTCGCGCGGTGTGGAAAACCGCCACCTTCGGGCCAAATTCTGTGATCGTTGCTATTTCCGAGATCGAGATTCTGGCCAGCGTCAAAGGCCGCGATCAAGTGTCGTATCTGCTGCGCCGTGACTCAGGAAGACAATCAGCAATCGCAATCGCCACTTCTCTCCATCGGTAAACACTAGCCGACTTCCCGGTACCATTCGCTGACCGCCTTGTTTACTTTCTGTGTTTGCCTACTATCCAACCACCAGCGCATGAATGTCCTGTTTGCGGCGGCCTTCCGATAACGCCACTCGCCAGACGCCGTGCTTTCCCCTTGTCAAACTAGGAGAGCATCCGCTAGACTCCTAGTTAGACTAGGAGGCCATTACACTGTGGGAAAAACCGCGGAACTACTCCCGGGCACATTGGATATGCTGATCCTCAAAGCGGTGTCCTTGAAACCCCTGCATGGATATGGTGTGTTGCTGCGCATCCGTCAGATCTCAAGGGATGCGCTTGAGATTCCACAGGGATCCTTATATCCGGCCCTCTATCGGTTGGAGCACCACGATCTCATCGCTGCCGAATGGGGTCAGAGCGAGAACAACCGCCGGGCAAAGTACTACACCTTAACAGCCGCGGGGCGTCGCCGCCTGCGCGACGAAACGGCCGGCTGGAACCGGTTAACGTCTGCGATTGCCGCGGCCTTGAATACAACGTCGGAGGAGGTGTGACATGTTCAAGCGCTTGCGTTCTCTGTTCCGTGGCCTTACTCGGCGGCGTGATTTCGAAGACGGTATGACCGAGGAACTGCGCTTTCACATCGAGCAGTATACCGATGACCTCGTGCGCTCCGGCATGTCACCGGAAAAAGCGGCCCGCCACGCACGCATAGAGTTCGGCAGCCTTGACAGTGTCAAGGGGGACTGCCGCGAGGAACGTGGCCTTCACCTGTTTGATGAGTTTCGTAGAGAGCTAAGCTATGCCGCCCGATTGCTGCGAAAGACGCCCGGATTCACGGCTACTGCTCTTTTGACCCTGGCCGTTTGTCTCGGTGCCAATCTGACGATTTTTGCCGTGATCGACTCAGTGCTGCTCCGCCCGCTGCCATTTCCCGAACCGGGCCGGCTCGTGACGATATTCAACACCTATCCGAAAGCCGGCGTCGACCGCGACGGCTCCTCGCTGACCAACTACTACGAACGACGTGGTCATATTTCCGCCTTCACCTCGCTCTCGATCTATCACTATGGCACCGAGATTATCGGTGAGCCCGGCTCAACGGAGCGCGAGCATACCATGCGCGTATCTCCGGATTTTTTCTCCACTCTTGGGCTCGGCCCGGCGATCGGACGCACTTTCACCGAAGAGGAAACCACCAGTCAAACCGACCAAGTGGCCATTCTTTCCGACACGTTTTGGCGGCAACGCTTCAACGCCGATCCGCATGTGATTGGAAGGCAGATTCGCGTAAACAGTGTTCCCAGAACCGTGATCGGCATCTTGCCTCCTGCCTTCCGCTTTCTCTCTTCCGATGCCCGGGTGTTTCTCCCTCTTGCCTCGCGCCTAGAAGATCGCACGCCCGCGCAACGGCATTCCGGCGGAAACGTCATCCAAATGATCGCCCGGCTTAGACCCGACGCCACTCTCGCGCAGGCCCAGTCTGAGATCGACGCGCAGAACGCCGCGTTGGAAGTCGACGACCCTCAGGCCAAAATGATCGCCGATGCGGGCTTCCGTTCGTTAGTGGTGTCCTTGCATACCGACCACGTCGCTGCGATCCGTCCCACCCTGCTGCTGTTGCAAGCGGGCGCGATAGCCCTTCTCTTAATCGGCGCAGTCAACCTTGTAAACCTGCTTCTCGTTCGTGCCAGCGGTCGCGTTAAAGAACTAGCCGTTCGCCAGGCGCTTGGCGCAAGCCGGGGATACGTCGTGAGCGAAGTGGTCGTCGAAACTACCTTGCTCACCTTAGCTGGAGGACTACTCGGGCTCGCGGTCGGCGCCGGCGGAATCCATCTCCTGCGGGCGTTAGGCGCGGATCATTTGCCCTTGGGGAGTCGCATCGCCTTCGATATGCGGTTGGCGTTGGTCTCCCTGGTAACAGCCATCATCATGGGCATCGTGTTCGCAGTGCCTGTCGCTTGGTTCAATCTTCGACGCCATCTGGGTAATGCCCTCCAATCGGAGAGCCGAGGCGGTACAAGTGGCCGTGTCACGCAATTCCTACGTCATGGCTTCATCGTCTCTCAGATTGCCTTGGCATTCACGCTTCTGGCCGGAGCAGGTCTGCTCGGCCTCAGTCTTCAGCGTGCGATGGGGGTTTCTCCAGGCTTCCAGTCCGACCACATCCTCGCCGGGCAAATCTTGCTTCCATGGGCAGACTACTCGGAGGGGGCCCGCCTTGCATTCATTGAAAAGCTGATGGACAACGTCGGCCACCTGCCGGGAGTGTTGTCCGCAGGCGTGGTTAACAATGTGCCCTTCAGTGGCCACAGTGGCAAAAGCGCCGCCACCGTAGCGGGGCACGTTCTCCGCCCTGGTGAATCAGCGCGAGGGCACTACTCTTACGGCGTCGCGGGCGACTACTTTCGCGCTATGGGCTTCTCCCTGCGGTCGGGACGTTTCCTCACCGCCGAGGATTCACATCGCTCGGAGCGTGTCTGTGTTGTGGATGAAGACTTCGCGCGATACTACTGGCCGAACGCCAGCGCGATTGGCCAGCGATTGTGGGATGGCTCCGAAGCAGGAAAGGATGCAGAAGCTTTCACGGTCGTCGGGGTCGTCAGCGCTGCGAAACAGGCGGGGCTCACCGAAGAGGAAGCCCAGGGTGCGATTTATTATCCCTATGCCTTCCGCGTCGGCGATAGCTTCTTCGTCGCCGCCCGCACGAGCCTGCCACCGGAATCGCTCGGGTTAACGCTGCAAAAGGTGGTGCGGCAAATCGACCCTAACATACCGGTCAATGATCTCCGGTCGATGGATACGCGGATTGCCGATAGTCTTGTCACTCGCCGCTCACCGGCCCTGTTGGCTGGTCTCTTCTCTGGGATAGCGCTCTTGCTCACCGCCATCGGCACTTACGGTGTCTTGAGTTACGCGGTAGCACAGCGTCGCCGCGAAATCGGTCTGCGCATGGCCTTGGGCGCACAGCCGGGGCAAATACGCAGCCAGTTTTTTTATCTCTCCTTACGCCTACTCGCTAGCGGAACGATATTAGGCGTCATCGGAGCCTGGCTGACAGGCCAGGCCATGCAGGCGGTGCTTTTCCATGTGCCGGCTCTTAACCTGGCGATCCTCGTAGGTGCTGCGTTCGTAATGGGGGTGGTGTCTCTCGTCGCTTGCCTGCTGCCATCTCAACGCGCCGCGCGGATATCCCCGATGGAGGCTCTCGCCGAGGAGTAGAGAGTCTGCTCAGCCCGTCGGGCTAACGTGCAGGGTCATTTGTCGCAGTGTGGGATTCAGCCCGAGTGCACTCGGAAGTTATCAGCTCGTCCGTCGGATTAGTACCGACAAAACGCGCTAGCAAGAACCGTTGCATTGCTGACGACAAGCCGACTTAATCCAGAATTCGTTAGGCCTTGCGATCCGGTGCCATATTCATTCCACTGCTTCATTCGGTCGCGATCAGACGGGACAAAACCAGTACCGAAGAAAGGCTTTGAGGTATTGTTCTCGAAATTGCCCGCAATTCCTGACAACGATTGGATGGGCGTTACCACCGCCGTGAGCTGCTTCAGTTCGGGATCTTCGCGAATCAGGCGCGAGACGTCCTGATATCGATCAATACCCCAGTCCGCTGGCGCCGCGGTGCCGTAGTGGAAATAGCCGTTGCGGAAGACCTGGAGATGGCCGGTGCCCTGAACAGCTCCGGTCTGGACACCATATTGGATATCGGTGATGTAGGCGCCGAAAACCAGCACTGCCGTGGCGCCGATGGCAATCGTCGACAGAGTTGTGATCGAGCGGCGCGTGTTGCGGAAGATGTTGCGAAAGGCAATCTTTAGAGTCAGCATCGGCTCCCTCCGGAGACATGGTTGACGAGTTGGCCGTCGCGGATGGTGAAGGTCTCGTCGGCGTGCGACATCAAGTGTGAATCGTGAGTTGAGAATACGAAGGTGGTCGAGTATTCCTCCTGCATACGCCGCATGAGGTCGATGATGGAGGCTCCCGTTTGTGAATCCAGATTGGCGGTGGGTTCATCAGCGAGAACAAAATCCGGCCCTTTTACGAGAGCGCGTGCTATGGCGACGCGCTGCTTCTGGCCACCGCTGAGCTGGTTCGGGCGCCGCTTCCGTTGGTCGGATAGCCCGACCGCTTCCAACATTCGCGTGCTCCGCTCGCGGCGCTCCGCTGCAGGCACGCCCAGCAGCATCAATGGGTGCTCGATGTTCTCCCAAGCGGAGAGCACGGGGATCAAGCTGAAAGTTCTGAAAAATGAATCCAACGCGCTGTGCGCGGAAATCTGAGATGGCGTTGTCATTGAGCGCGCCCACGTCCTGCCCGCCCACGAAGATGGTTCCTTGGGTTGGCTTATCGATGCAACCAATGAGGTTGAGCAGGGTTGTCTTCCCACTACCGGAAGGTCCCACGATCATGGAAAAGCGCTGGCGGGGAATGTCAAAGGTGATGCCCTTGATTGCCGACACCTCGACATCTCCCTCCTTATAGACTTTGACAACGTCAGAAAGACGGACTACTGGTCCGCCTGCGTGTTTGGTTTCAGGGATTTGAGCCAGAGCTTGCGTTTTCATTTTTGCCCTTGTCTTTCCATTTTCTGGGTCAAGCGGTACGTACCTTGCTCGGTGACGGCGCGACAGCCTTGGCTCGTAGCAATATTCGGAACGCCAAGGCATGGGTTATGAGAAGAAGAGGCACGTAGGCCGCCAGGATGAAATAGCCAGCGCCTAACAAGCCTGGGGTATCGGGGAGTGATATGCGGCTTCCCAGGTAAAAGGCGAAGAGTAGGTCCGCAGCTCCGAAGGTATTGAAAACCCAGGTCAGCACGGTCCCCGTGCGACTTCCCAGGGTAGCCAGGGCGAGCAAAGCTAGAATGGCGCTTATGAAATCGCCGTAAGCTACTGGTTGAGCAAATGTGGCAGGTAACTCTGGAGAGACAACACCCGGCACCACAAATGCCAATCCGAGGAACCTGAACCCATGCAGCAGCAGGACGGGCTTCAGATTCTCGGGGCTGGGGCGTTCCCTTAGCGCTGGCCAAATAACCCGGGATCATTCTCATTTTCTGATAGTTACGCGGCCTTTTCAAGCCGTGAATCACTTGGGGACATGATTTCTGAAGCGGGGAGGCACAGCCCGGATCACGCCGACGGGCCAAAATTCTCGACAGAAATGTGTGGCCATGCGCTGTCTCGCACCAAAGTCCGCTAAACAGGGGGAAGCTCCATCGCCGAGTTCACTTATTGGCCGGGCTATCGCGCAGTAGTATTCCGAGCGGCAGGAGTGGCCCGACCGGAATGAACTGCTCGTCCACGAGGTTTTCCTTCGAGAGAGGCAGGCTTTCCATGAGGGCCCGAGCCTCCGCCACGTCCTTGCAGTTCAGTAGGAAGATGACGCCCTTGCCGTCGCCGCGGGTGAACCACTGCTGAATCTTGCCGTCGAGATACAGGGGAACGGTCGCGCGAATTTCGGCCCCCCGGTTTTGGCGAAACGATCGTCAGCACGCCGGTGATCTTGGGCTGCGGCGGTGTGGACTGACCTTGCGCCAGGGGCGCCAGGACCGTCGCGAACGCCAGCAACAGGAAGGACATTTGAATCTGCATTGTTCAGCTCCTTTGATTCCTCATGGAATTTGGATCTTGCATTGGTACCACTAGGTACCACACACTTTAGACGTAGCTACAAGAGAAAGGTTACATCCGGAAGCATAAAATTCCCTTCATCGTTACACTCATGATGGTACGATACGGTACCATGGTCGGCAAGGAGAGGGTGATGGCTAAGGCATCGATGTCAAAGCACCGCCAGAAAGGCGGCGGCGAAACCGCGGTGCGCGAGCGCATCCTTGAGGCGGCCTTGGCCGCGTTCATGAAGGGCGGCTACGCAACCACCAGCACGCTTGAGATCGCGACGCGCGCGCGCGTTTCGAAGCGAGAGCTTTACGCGCTAGTTGGCGACAAACAGGAAATGCTGATCGCCTGCATCAGCGAGCGCGCCAAGCGATTTGACGTGCCCGCTGACCTGCCCGCGCTGCGCGATCGCGAGACCCTAGCGCAGGTGCTGGCTTCTTTCGGGACGAAGCTCGTCCGGGAGGTAAGCGACCCCACGGTCATTGCGGTATTCCGACTGGCGATCGGCGAGGCGGTCCAGGCACCCGAAGTGGCGCGTACGCTCAACTCTATGGGACGCGAGGCAAGCCGCGCCGCCTTGCGTAAAATCATGGCCGAGGCCCAGGCGTCCGGACTGCTCACAGGCCGTCCTGCCGAGCTTGCCGAGCAGTTTGCCGGGCTGCTCTGGCGCGATTTAATGGTCAGCCTGCTGCTCGGCGTCGCCGAGCGACCGAACCCCCGCGAAATCGCGGGACGTGCCCGCGACGCCGCAGCCGCCTTCCTGCAACTTCATCCGCTACCGAATGACGCGCCAGCGGCCTGACGTCCCAGCACTAATCCTGGTATCAGCAGGGTTAGTTCCGCCTGGAGCGGCTCTGATGATAGCGTACGCGAGAAAGTGACGGGGAATTCTCCCGCAAACTTGCTTGGCGTTTAACAAACCGGAAATAATCCAGACGGGCTTTCACCACGGAGGACCGCGCCTGGGGACATTGTGGGGACAAGAAAAAGGTGTTTGGGGGATGGTCCGGAGCTGTTAACTGACGCCAGAGAAACGAGTTAGTGGATTTTAAGTTCTCGGTTAACAGCCGAATGCTCTACCATTGAGCTACCCGGGATCATTCTCATTTTCTGATAGTTACGCGGCCTTTTCAAGCCGTGAATCACTTGGGGACATGATTTCTGAAGCGGGGAGGCACAGCCCGGATCACGCCGACGGGCCAAAATTCTCGACAGGTTGTAGGCAGGAGAGCATTCGGGTGGCAATCGAATGGCTGCCTTTGGTGTGAATCCCAATTTTGCTCGCGTCCCGAGGTAATTGAAAACATTTGCAGTTTTTGTTAACATGGTGTATGTGAGCTCAAAGATGATTATTGCGGATGCGTCGGTGCTTATTGCACTCGCGAAAATGCGCATGCTTGACCTGCTCAACTCAGTGTATGGTCACGTTTTGATCGGGCCCCAGGTTAAAGCTGAGACCGTTGATGCGGGTAAGAGAATTTCAGCTCCCGGCGTGGAGCGCATTGAAAAAGCGCTGGATGATGGTTGGCTTCAAGTTGCGCGACTCTCATCGAAGGAAGAGAGCACGACGCACAGCATCGTTTCAAAGGGGGGTCTCGACGCAGGCGAGGCCGAGTCCATCGCCTTAGCCAGCTC
>QIAN01000280.1 GCA_003225005.1 Acidobacteriota bacterium
AAAAAACAGGCGCTTCCGGCCGCTCGCAGATCAGAACGACCAATCCGTTGTTCAATTTTTTCACGGTAATGCGCTTCTCAAAAGAAGCCATGTCTTGCGCTCGCGCACTCGCTGCAACAACTGCCAAAAGAAAAAATGGAATAAGAAAACTTGTTCGGTTCTTTCCCATGCTCTCCCCCAATTCTGACGAATCGCTATGGGCTCACTGAATCGGGATACTAGCCTCTCGCAAAGTCAGCGCCAACTCAAGCAGGAACTGTTACTCAAAATGCGAAGTAACTTCTGAATGCCTTTTGATAAAGCAGTACAGAAATGCAGAAATGTTGAAGAAGCTGAAGTGAGGATTAACCGTCAGGTTCTGGATCAAGCCAAGCTTGATTTGCCAGAGACTCGAAATGGAAGCAATTTAGCTGGGGCAGCGTCTCCCAACATCCGCTGAAGACACCGGATTGGTTGTGCGCTGGACTGAGTCTATTCACCCAGTCAGTCGATGTTTATATCGGACAGTCAATTATTTTGCTCTGTCGAATTAAGCCGCGTTCGTCCGTGATCGCTGCTTCATCAAAGTGTTGTGAGTGCCCTGCTCTACAATGCTCTGAATCTTGCCGAAGCTTCTTGTTGGCAAACGAAACCTGAGATAAAAAGAAGAGCGAAGTGAGAAGCTTGTTAGAATATCGTCTCGATGAAACGGTCGTTACTGATGGCCCCTGAATGCTGAGCGAAGAACGGCAACGCGCGATTCTTGAGATGTTGAGCCGCGACGGTCGCGTGCTCGTGCTGGACCTCGCCAAGCAATTCAACACCTCAGTGGTCACTATCCGAAAAGATCTTGAGATCCTCCACGTGAAAGGGCGAATTCACCGGACCCACGGCGGAGCGTTGACGGTCCGCGAAAGCGCTCTCGAAGATCCCACCTTACGCGAAAAAGAGAAGCTGCATCGCAAGGAAAAACTGCAGATTGCTGCGGCGGCTGCGCGCATGGTGACGGAAGGGCAAGTGGTCATCTTGGACTCGGGAACAACCACTACCGCCATCGCCCGAGCCCTGCGCGATTTCCGGAACTTGACGATCATCACTAACGCAGTCAATATCGCCGCCGAACTCTCTGGCTCTACTCTGGAAGTGATCTTAACCGGGGGTAACCTGAGAAAGAATTCTTTTTCTTTGGTGGGACCAATCGCAGACGAAACCCTGCATCGATTGAATGCGGATATTCTCTTTCTGGGCGTTGATGGCTTCGACGTTCAGTACGGACTCAGCACCCCAAATCTTCTGGAAGCCAGGGTGAACCGTTCCATGATGGACATCTCCAAGGTGGCAGTTGCCGTTTGCGATTCCAGCAAGTTCGGAAAGAGAAGCTTGTCATTGATAGCCCCGCCTTCTTCCCTACAACATGTCATCACCGATCGGGGTATTCCCAAAGGCGACTTACGCGCGCTGAGGAAATCGAGAGTTGAAGTGACCGTCGTGTGAATATAGACGAAAGCAACAGAGTGAATTAACTCGGCCGCTTCAGGAGCCGGCAGGCATTATCACGATAAACGCTCCGCAAGACCTCATCTGGAAGGAACAGTCCATAAATATTCCAGCGTCCCTGGCGGGAAGCGTGTGAGGGGTATTCGAAATACTGGTCATTGGTCTCCAGGAAGCGAAAGTACAGGCGGTACATCTCAGCCTCCGGGACAAGGTCGGTGCCGAAGAGAATGCGGTGGGAATACTTGAGAAAGAAGCTCCGGGCCGTATAAGGCTGGCGGCCCAATTCCGCACAACGCGCGCTGATATCGACATATAAGTTTGGGCACGTGTCCAGTAGCTGGCTGACATATTCCAGGTTCTCGGGGCGCTCGGCAACGTGTGCTGCCACGAACTTAGTCTTCGGATGTCGAATGAAAACACGGTCGCGCTGAGCTAGCAGTTCAGGTTTCCGGAAGTGGGACTGGTGAAAGCTCCAGTCCGGATGCGCCGCCAATTCCTCATAACGCTCGTTGTATTGATCTACCGGAAAGAAGAAGGCGTCCGGATCCGCGATGTGGAACATGATGGGGATATCCAACTCGGCCGCCTTCTCGAACAAAGGGGCCAGTCGTTCGTCGTCCACGCGCATGAGCTGTCCCTCCGCGTCGGTGACACTGGTTCCGAGGTCTTTCCATATCTTTAATCCGCATGCGCCGTGGTTCACGAGTTCCTCCAGACGCTCGATCGTGCGTTCGAAGAACCCCGGACGATGCAAATCGGTCCAGTCCATCCACCCGTAGGTGGCAAATCGCTCTGGCGCTGCTTTTTGAAACTTATGCAGCATTTCGATGCCGTCCCGGCCTACGCGCATCGTGATATTGGTGATTGCTTCTATGCCACATTCATCCATGATTGCCAAAACTGCTTGTGGGTCCTGGGCATCCAGGTGGTTGTGATAATCGATGGCCGGGAACCTGGCCCGACGCACGTCGTGTGAGGGGACGACGAGCATGGACCGGGGGTGGTAGTCACCGAGGGGCAAATCCACGGCGCGCTTGGCCGTTACCATGCGGATGAACGCATCATTCGGCGTAGTACCTTCACTCATTCTCTTTTCCACCTTGGGCTGTCAGGCGGCGGAACATCTGCATCAAGTCGCGATAGCCAAAGACGCTCACAATCGCAGTAATCACAGCGAAAGAACAACCTGCAATGACAAGCGCTCCGGTCCAAAACATCATCCAATAATTCATGGCATTTCACTCTCCGCAATGATGTTTTCCGAAGGGCTGCCCAATAGCGAGCCAAACACCAATCCAAACGCCGCCAAGGCAAAAGCTGTAAAGCCGGTCACATTCTCATTCCAATGAAGGAAGAAGAAAGGCACGATTACACCCACGGCTCCCAGGAACATCGCCAAGTAGCCACCCGTCACGTTGGCACGTTTCCAGTAGAGTCCGCCAATGACGCACACGAAAGCGCCAGCGAGGAAAATTGTGCCGGTCACGTTAAGGTACAGGTAAACGGCGCCCGGCGGAGTGTAGTAAAGTCCCCAGAACATCAGAAAGAGGCCCACGAACAAGTTGGCGAGCCGGTTCACCAAAATCTGACTGCGCGAACTGAGAGGAACTTTACGCAAGACCTGCCGCGCTGGCATGATGATGTCCTGCGATATGACTGAGCTCCAGCCCAGCAAATACGAACTGTTCACCGACATGGTTGCGGCCAGCATGCCAGCCACAACGATGCCCTTGATGCCGGGTCCGAGAATACTGCCAAGCATTGCTGGCATTGCGTCAATCGGCTGCAGGACATGACCATTCAAAACAGGCATGGGCACACCGTCCTGGCTATTTCCGGTGCCCAGCGTTGCGAGTGCGGCAATTCCCCATAGCATTGGGAGCATGCCTCGCCCCAAATAGATAAAGCCGGTCCATGTCATGACCTTCTTGGATGTCTCCGGATCTTTGGTAGAGAACATGCGCATGGCAGTGGTCTGCCAACAGGTGTGAATGGAGAACCAAAGAAGAATTTGCCAGATGATGAAGGTGAGGCCAAACTTCGGATTCGCAATCGGACTAAATCCCTTATCTCCCATCGTGGCTGTCACCTTGGCGAGAATGTTGTGCCACCCAGCGTGGTGAACAGCGAAAATCGAGACCAGAATGGTCGCCGTGGAAAGCAAGACATACTGAAGGAAGTCGGTGATTACGATGGAGACCATGCCTCCAACCACGGTGTACAACATTTCTAACAGTAAGATGATCGTCATAACGGTGACGAGATATTTGGCGTCGATTCCGCTGATGACGGTCAGGAATTCCCCTTCGATTTTCAGAAAGACGCCCATGTTCAAGATGCCGCCCAAAGCGACAAGCACACCGGTGAAGAGACGAAGTCCGAGACTGTACTTTCGCTCGAAAAATTCGGGAACGGTCATCAGCTTCATTGCGCGAAAACGGGTGATGACGAAGCCAGTGCGGCCAATGATGACCATCACCAGGCCGGAGATCAGCGCTACAACGAATGGGGCAAACCCATACCGGTAGCCGAGCTCGGCGTTGTACATGAAGGTGATAGTGCCGATCTCGGTGGCGGCCAAGGTGGCAATCCCGACAAAGACCCCTAACTCGCGTCCCGCCACCAAATAATGGGCAACCGAACCGACGTACTTTCTACCGATCATTCCAATAGCGACCGAAAGAATCAGGTAGGCGATGACAATGATCCAATCGAGGGAAGTAAAAGTCATCGTTGACCTCGGAGGGAGTGGAGGATGGATGCAGGTGTTCTCTCAATGCGGTTGCGGCGGGTAGAATGCGACAGCTGCACCAAATTCGGTCCGGATGTGCGTAACATCCGCGTTGCCGACAGGGCACCGCAGTCCTTGGCCCCGGTTAAGCACTGGCGAAAGTTTGGTTTCGAAGCGTAGGCAGGCACGACCCCTGCTAGCAACGAGCCTGGTGCACAGATCGTGTCCGCCGGGGAAATCTTAAAACCTGGCACCCCGATCACCCGACGTAGCCTGCGAACCGCAATCCAGCCCTTGTTAGCGAGGTTGATCACCATACAACGCACGCTGTCAGCTAGTTGATGAAGACCGTTGCCTTCACCTATAAAGAAGGAAGAGGATGTTTCGTTGACCGGAGAAAACACACTTCGGGCGCTCTCCATCACACATCCCCAATATCGTAGATCGACGCGGTTGGGACAAACGAAATGGCTAGCCTCAGCTTCTTGGTTGTGTGGTGTTGAACTCGCGGAAGGGACAAACCCAATTCTTTCAGTGGAAAGTACAAATTTAGGTACAAATGCGGGACGTGTACCATGTCTCCTGCTCTGCCAAAAAGACGGCCGAGCGGGGCCCTGCTACAGTCGAAGATCACGCGAGCCTCCCCCGGAACCGCCTGACAATTCAGCACATTGCGGCCAGGTACCTGGGGCGAAGACGGGCCGGCTGCGGGACTTTCGTTTTATTGCTAATTGTTTTTCTTAAGGTTTCTATATGTTTCGACATGGCTTGCGAAGTGTATTACACTTCGGCTTGCTTTGGGAAGGAGGGGTTATTGATCGGCAGACCGGACGCCATTTGGTCGATAGCGTATTTCCCCTGCATGCTCCGAACTTGCGCGACGAATACCGCGCGCCTGTGGATGTGAATGCTAGCGCAGTCCCTGGGGCTGTTCTCATCGCTGAAATTGGGACTCCAACCAGATTGTCCCAGCCCTAACGGCGCGATCAGTAGAGTGGTTTCCCACGTAAACATTTATAGGTGATCGCTATGGCCACGATTTCTGTGAAGGACGCCGTGCCCCTCGGGTTTCGTTTGTTTTATGTTTGGTCCTCGGTGCTGCTCGCGCCCCGGAAGCTTTGGTGTGGGTGCTAGGGTCGCCGGTTTGAAGGCGGGACTCCCGGAACGGAAGAGGCAATATCGCTGCCGCACGGTCCCTCAGTTTTACCTTCAAAAATGATACGTCTTCATCTCTTCGCGAAAGTCACAGATCAGCCGTGAATCGAAGCCGTTGCTTGCGAGTCCGGTGGCCTCTTGCGCGGCTGAACATTACGATGGCGCGCCTGTTCTCTCGCGATCGCGCAGCCTGAAAGAACACCCGTGGGTTGCGCGGAATCGCCCCGCCTTTGTAGTGTGAAGAAATCGTCGGTAGCCGGTCAAACACGAGTACCCAGGCCCCAGTGGTTGAACGAAAAGACGAAAGGGCTCGGTCCAACAATGCTTGAATTTGCAGAGATCACAGAGTGCTTGCTGGCGCATCGCCTGGTCCCAGCAGGTCCTATTCCCACGACGAACGACCCGGATGGATTCTATCCCTACGAGAGCTTCTGCGAGACCAGCCGGAGGCCCGTGTTGAAGAATTACCGCATGGTTTCGATCGAAAACGACCAGGTTCGCGTGAAGGTTTGCCCGGACCTAGGGGGACGTGTCTGTTCCATTTTTCTCAAAGAGAGCGCGGTGGAAACTGTTTTCTTTCCGCACATTATTAGACCGGTGCGAATCTTACCCAGACAATCTTTTACCGGAGGCGGCATTGAGCTGAGCTTTCCGATTTCGCACACACCAGTTCAAATTGCTCCCGTACTCTATGAAGTAACGCGCGACCAGGAAAGAATCTATGTTTCCTGTGGAGAGAGAGAGCTCAGATTTGGAATGAACTGGACAGTCGAATACTCCCTTGGTGAGAGGGATGCATTTCTGACTCAGCGGACAACATTCTTCAATCCTGATCGGGACGCTCATCCCTGGATGTCTTGGTCAAATGCAGGCGTACACGCCCAACCTGACACGGAGTTCCATTTCCCTGAGGGCCCCGTTCTTGTTCACGCCCGGGACGTGCGCATCATCGACTGGAAGACCGAAGGTCCGCGGCGCCAGGCCGACGTGCATCGCATGACTGGATTCTTCTGGAAGAGACCGAATTGTGGTGCATTTGGAGTTTTCACCCCAAGTCTGAGAGCAGGTCTCTATCACGTGGCCGATCCTTTGCGAGTACCTG
The DNA here is from genome assembly GCA_003225005.1 of Acidobacteriota bacterium. Taxonomy (GTDB): domain Bacteria; phylum Acidobacteriota; class Terriglobia; order Terriglobales; family Acidobacteriaceae; genus Sulfotelmatobacter. The sequence goes on from QIAN01000280.1 coordinate 6,465, forward strand.
GGATCAAACTGTGGAGCGACGGCATCGGACGCGATGAGCGATGGGTGAGTCAATATACGCTAGACGGTCAACAATGTCTGGAGATCCAGGCCGGTCCCCTTGTCGATCAATCGGTGAAAGAGGTCCTTCAGCCCGGCCAACTGCGACACTACATTGAATTCTGGATTCCTTCCGAAACTCCGCGTGATATTCGAGCCATCCCGCTTCCTCGTCCATCTCTGAGAGAGCTAGACAAGGTACCCCTTTTTGGATGGGCGAGGAGTGAGGAGGTTCGCGATTGGCTCAGTCTTGCCTCCGCAAAGGAATCAGGCGAGACCAGTCAAATCCCAAAAGCTCCGAATATCGATAGCAACTGCTGGGCCGTCAGCGGCATCGCTGACTTAGGTGATGCGCTCTCCTTTGCGGCGTTGTCTACAGCAGGAAGCGAGCGAGACAGGTGGTTATTTCAACTCGGTGCGTGGTTCGCCGGTCGCGGCGAGACAAGCGCTGCGCTGGAGGTTCTGGCGCGGTCGGGCGACGATCGCGCCCGGGCGCTGTCTGGTCGTCTATGGCTGGTGAACAAACGGGACGCAGATGCCGCGGCAAACTGTTTTCGAGCCATCGAGTCAGAAGCAATCGCGCTTCATCCCCAAGTTGTGATTGAGCGCGATAAGGCGCTCGCTGCGCTCGGGAGCGGAACCCTCGATGAGCGCGGGCGCTGGCTCAACGCGGTCTCGGCTCTCGATGACGAATGGTTAGTCGAACGGCGCGCGAACTGGTTGATTGACTGTGGGAACTCGCAGGCTGCTTTCGACTTGCTTAGGAGCACCCACTTCCAGTTGGTACATCAGCGATATGAGCGGACTCGCCTGTGGAGACAAGTTGAAAGCAGTCTTGGTTTGGAACCGGTTGAGTATCCATCTTGGTTGGGAGAAGACGATCTGGCGGACTTTGGAGCGTATCGTGATCTTCCGGCAGTTTGATGAGGAGCAGTGTCTTGGTACGGAATCTGAATGTAACCCGGGCAGGGCTGGCTAATGGCTCCGCTACTGCAACAAGAAAGGCACCGCGATGGCATCAGCACTACACCATCTCAATACATTCACTTTCAAGAGAGCTCTCTTGGCAAATTCTCGTCTAGCAGGTCTTATGGGTCTTCTTTTGCTTGCCTTTTGCGCGTTCGTTGTTCCCGGTAATCTCGGCGCACAAGAAAAAGGTTCGCTGCTGGTCATGCCTCTCCCCGCACTCGATGTGCAGGGCGAGGGCGAATTCCTCATCGATGGTCACTTTGGTATTTCATTGAAAGGGTACAGGGAACCTCGTCTAGAACAAGCACGGCATCGCTTCCTGGATACACTCTCGCAGGAAACGGGCATCCCACTCTGGCGCCAAGCAATCCTCAACCCGCCGCACTTCATAGTTCAGACTGCGGGACCGAGTGCGGCGGTCCAGCAACTGGGCGAGGACGAGTCTTATCACCTCGAGATCTCAACCACCGACGTTCAGTTGACGGCGCCCAATCCGATTGGCGTTCTTCGAGGACTCCAGACCTTCCTCCAACTAGTAACGATCACTCCGAGAGGCTTCAGCGTTCCGGTCGCCACTATTGACGACAAGCCCCGCTTCCCTTGGCGTGGACTTCTGATCGACTCTGGACATCGCTTTGTACATATCTCCGCAATCAAGCGCAACCTAGACGGCATGGAGGCGGTCAAACTGAATGTCTTCCATTGGCGTTTTGCGGACAATCAGGGCTTCCACATCGAAAGCAAGAAATTTCCTCTATTGCAGGAAAAGGGTTCCAGTGGCTTTTATTACTCCCAGGACGTAGTCCGGGAGATTATCGCGTATGCGCGCGATCGCGGTATCCGGGTAGTCCCAGAGTTTGATATGCCCTGCCACACAGCATCATGGTTCCTCGGTTACCCTGACTTGGCCAGCGGCCAAGATCCCTCCCGCAGTTCGGCGATAGATCCCACCCGCGAAAGCACGTACAAGTTTCTCACCGAATTCATTGGTGAGATGGCTGCCCTATTCCCCGATTCCTATTTTCACGCAGGAGGAGATGAATGCGACGTCAAGGAGTGGGAGGGCAACCCGCGCATTCAGGGCTTCATGCGAGCGCATGTGATTAAGGATGGTGCGGCCCTGCAAGTGCTTTTCACAGCTAGAATTCAGAAGATCGTCGCGGGCCGCAAGAAGATCATGGTGGGATGGGACGAAGTGCTTCAGCCCGATACACCCAAAGATGTCGTCATTCAATCCTGGCGCGGGCCAAACTCGCTGGCAGATGCCGCACGGAACGGTAACCGTGGCGTGCTCTCGTCCGGCTACTACATTGACCTGAACCAGTCAGCCGCCGAGCATTACATGGTCGACCCATTAGGGGACAGCGCAGCCACGCTTACACCGGATCAGAAGCCCCGCGTTCTCGGTGGTGAAGCCACCATGTGGACAGACATAGTTTCCGATGAAAACATGGACAACCGGATATGGCCGCGTACCGCAGCCATCGCTGAGCGCTTGTGGTCTCCTCAACAGGTACAGGATGTCGACTCGATGTACCAGCGGCTCGCGATCATATCGCAGAAACTCGGTTACTACGGTCTGCGCCACAGGCTCATCACGGATGAAATGCTGGAGCGCATGAGCGGCGAGCTGGATCCAACGCCCTGGAAGGTGCTTGCGGCCGTGGTACAACCTCCCAGGTTGTACGAGCGCCAGGAACTCCGGACCTTTACTGACTTTACGCCCCTCAACCGTCTTGACGATGCGGTGCCACCGGAAAGCGACACAGCCCGCGA
>QIAN01000281.1 GCA_003225005.1 Acidobacteriota bacterium
AAAAAGCCGACGCTTCGATTCAACAGGTCATCGATCTACTTGCCGCTTGAAACTCTGAGAGATAAATTCTCAGACCTCAGGTTCAAGAATCTAATAACCTGCCGCGCATCATGCCCCCTGCCATCGAGACCAAAATTGTGCTCTTGGAACTCAAGCCGCCCCCGCCCGACCATTCAGCTCTGGCGACCATGGCCAGCAGCCTTGCAGGATCGGGATCAAAGATCGTTACGTCCTTTCGCGTATTCCCTTTTCTGCCGATCCAAGCGCAGTGGATCTCCTACATCATCGAATTCGAGTGGAATCACCACTTCGCCGACATACAGGAGAAGGGCCCATTCAAAACCTGGCACCATCGGCATCAGTTCGCGACCGTCACGCGCAACGGAGTCAACGGCACCATCGTCCGCGACCTGGTCGAATATGAAGTCGGCTTCGGATTCCTCGGTGCGATCGCCCAAAACCTCTTTGTACGCCACCAAATCCAGCAAACCTTCGCCTACCGGCAAAACATTCTTCAGTCGTTGCTTCAGCCTTGAAAGCCCACTGTCCAGTGCGCTTGGATTCTGACGAATCACACCTATCGGAGTCATCCCGAAGCTCCCGCGCTATTACCAGCGGGGCGAGAGCCTGACCAGAGCGCAACCGCGAGGGATCTTGCGTGCATCGCTACGGCTAACAGGAGTCAAACTGCACTACCGCGATTCCGCTGGACACTCAATTGGTGTACACTTCCGCGCATCTGTAACCGGGCCATAGTTCTTACGACGCAAAACGCGGAGGCGCTCTATGTCGCTCAACAAAGGCAGAATCTGGCTAGGAGGACTCGCCGGCGGAGTGGTCTGGGTCCTGTGGAGTTTCGTCGTCGGCAAGTTCATCATCACTGATGCCCGTTACGCCGCCGCCCAGGCGAGTGGGCTGTTTTTGAAAACGCCGCGCTATCCTTTCTTCGCGGGCCAGTGGATCATCATGCTGTTCGTGCTAGCGATCGCGCTGGCACATCTGTACTCCTGGTCCCGCCAGACTCTGGGACCCGGTCCTGGCTCTGCCCTGAAGGTCGGCTTCACTGTCGGATTCATCGCCGGCTTTCCCCTGAACTTCGCTCAAGCCACATGGTCTCCAATCGATCGCGCGTTTCCCTGGGGCTGGATGATGGACCTGTGGGTAGGATCGATTCTGGCAACGCTAGTGGCAGGCGTAATCTACAAAGACTGAGCAACAATTTTCAATCTTCGACTGTAGATCGCCGGTTGAAGAACTAGTCCACCGCTGTGAGTAAATGTTCGTAGGGCATTTGAAATCGAAAATCGTAATTGATAAATGGTCCGGGGCGTAAGTTGACTCGCCGCGATGCAGCCGTTTTTCAGGCGGGACGAGGGATCTCGCGCGCAATGGTCTCGGCGATCTGGAGTCGAACCGCACGACTACTAACCCCGCTCGGAGTCGACTAGCAATTCTATGGCGGCGGATTCTCGCAATGGTTTCAATCAACAATCAACAATCAAAAATCAACACTTGTTACTTAGCCGGCTCCACCACAACCGCCGTCCCATAAGCCAGTACCTCAGTGACGCCCTGCATAACCTCTGTAGCGTCATACCGCGCCCCAACCACAGCGTTGCCACCCAATTCGGCCGCGTGCTGCAGCATAAGTTCAAAAGCTTCCAGACGGGTCTTCTCACACAAGTTTGTGAGCAGCGTGATGTTGCCGCCGACGAGCGTCTGCAAGCCGGCGCCAATAGTGCCGAAGATGGAACGCGAGCGCACCACAATGCCGCGAACCACCCCCAGCGTGCGCGTGACCCGGAAACCATCCAGCTCAAACTGCGTCGTGACCATGTTGTGCGCCACCATCCGTCCACCGCCCGTGTAGCTTGTTGCCATAGTCTTCGCCCCCCGAATTCTGTCCCACTGACTCATCGTTCCGCCGCGAGTCGCGGCGAGCAGCTAACTATAACGCAGAAGGCAGCTGGCGAGACCCCATTGCAGCAACCGGCCGTGTCCTGGCCTGCTAAGCTGCGGCGCTGCGCGAACTCTGCGGAGTTTCTCTGCGTTCTCTGCGATGAAGGCTTACCCGATCTAAGGCAAGCTGTTACTCCAACTCGGCAGTGATGAAAAACTCCTGAGATGTCGCGTCATAGTGGGCGCGCAGCACGTTGGGTTTGCAGCAGACCTGGCAATCTTCAACGTAACTCTGCTGCCGTCCCGCGGATTCATCCACGATGACAGAGTTCCATTCGCCGCAGCCCGCACATTGATAGCTAGCTTCCATTGTTGCCTGCCAAAAAACGCGGCTGAAGCACCAGCCCATTATCGAAAGTTACGGCAGGATTTTCGCTACCCCGCATGTGACGCTGACCTTGTGCTGGGCACCAAGTCAGATCATCATAATCAAGGCGGATGCGGTACGGACAGATCGAGGGCGGCTGAGCTTAAGTCTCATCATCTCTAGATCTTGCCCGTAAGTTATTTGAAATATATATTTTGCAGAAAAATTTCCGCTCAGACGATGATTCCAATAGATCGGGGGAGGATACCCCATGTCGTGCGCAGAACTCCCGATTTCGGCACAGCTCGTTCGAGGCTTAATTTTGGGCGATAGACAGTTTATTTTGGGCATAAATTCACAGGCGAAATGGCATTCGCTTCGATCTCTACACCGCGCCGGAGGTTGCGCCGCCGTCGCTGCGTCCCGTAACTAAATCGGCATCGAGAATTGGCCATTGGCACTTCAGCTCCCCACTCTATAATGGCCGTTCTTCCCCATCGGAGGCTGCATGGTTTCGCGTCGTCGGTTTCTCCAAGTTGGCGGAGTGGCGGCCATAGCCGCTTCACCTCTCGGGGCTTCGGGCGAACCGGAGACGAAAGCCGACGCAACCTTGGCGCCAGCACTGGCTCGCCTGAAATCCCGAAAGGATGAAGCCAAGCCAATCACCCGCGAAGAGCGACAGCAACGCCAGGAGCGCGCCCGCCAATTGATGACCGAGAACGAACTCGACGCCATCCTGCTCATGGAAGGCACATCGCTGAAATACTTCACCGGCATTCGCTGGTGGGGCGGAGAGCGGATGTTTGCCCTGATCCTGCCGGCCAAAGGCATACCATTTTATGTTTGTCCGGCGTTCGAAGAAGGCCGCGCCCGAGAACAGATCGCCAACCCGCCCGACAGCAAAGATCCTGACGTGCGGGTTTGGCAGGAGGATGAGAATCCCTACCAACTCATTGCACAAGGACTGAAAGAACGCAGTCTCTCGAGCGGCAAGCTGGGCATGGAAGAAACTGTCCGCTTCGTTTTCAGTGACGGAATCGGCAAGGCCGCGCCGCAAGTACGCATCGTGAGTGCGACTCGGGTCACCGCAAGATGCCGCATGATCAAGAGCGCCCATGAGCTCACGCTCATGCAACTGGCAAATCAGGTAACGCTCGCTGCCTACGAGGCGGTGTACCGGGCAATAAAAGACGGCATGACGCAACGCCAGGTCGAAGACTTGGTCGCCGCTGCCTACGGGCAGTTGGGATTCCCCGGTGAAGCGAGCGCGGAAGTCGGGGAATATTCCGCCTTCCCCCACGGCTCGGCCACCCCGCAGATAATTCGCGAGGGCTCCGTCATCATGGTCGATGACGGTTGCACGGTTGAGGGTTATCAGTCAGATATCACGCGCACGTTCGTGCTCGGCAAGGCTAGCGACAAGATGAAAAAAGTATTTGACATCGTGCACCGGGCGCAAGCAGCGGGGCTCGCGGCGGCGCGTCCGGGCGTCGAGTGCGGCGACGTGGATGCTGCAGCCCGCAAAGTCATTACCGACGCTGGCTTCGGTCCTGACTACAAATTCTTCACACACCGGCTTGGCCACGGCATCGGCATGGACGGTCATGAGTGGCCGTATCTGGTACGCGGCAACGCGACCAAACTCCAAGCCAACATGACCTTCAGCGATGAGCCGGGAATTTATATTCGGGGCGAATTCGGCGTGCGTCTCGAAGACGACATGCACATCACGGAAAACGGTGCGGAACTATTTACACCTCAGAGCGCATCGCCGGAAGAGCCGTTCGGGAAATAATTTTGAGTTTGGCCACTCCGGGTTTGCTACTTAATGTTCGCTTACGGATTGCGAACTGACGAGACATGCTTCGCCGTCCCAAGGTCTGGAGCGGCGAAGCGAATACCGGAGTCTGATCGACGCAGAGGCCTTAGCTGGGTACAATCTGTAGATTGTTGGTCACCGAGAAGATCCCAGGGACGCCGTTGGCGCGGATGCCGGCAGCGTTCTTGTCAGCCTCGTTGTCTACCACGCCTTCCAGAGTCACGTGGCCGTTGTTGACGATGATTCGGATCGGTTTTTGCACACCCAAGGCGTACTTTTGCAAAGGCTCGTAGCCATAGATGGCATGGAACAACTGTATGCGCAGGCGGTCGTCCATGGGAGACGGCGGCAATACTTCGATCTTATTGTCCACTCGTTCAACGCCTTCAATGTGCTTTACCGCATTCTCGGCATCGGACTTCAACGACGGGCGAACTACTTGACCGTAGAGAGTGACGTTATAGCCGTCGACCTTGTATGAGATGTTGTCGAAGACGCCGAACCAGGGAAGCATGAGCAGTTCGTGGCGCACTTCTTTCTGTATGCGTTCCTGGGAACGGGCTGAAGGCTGATCCCGTTGCATGGGTGCGGCCTGCGGATCGAGCTGCATGGACGAGGGCGCGTTTTGAGCAACGGCGAAGGTTGCGATTGCGAAGAGGGTAACGAAGAGGAACACCCGCTTGCGGTTCATAGTATCTCCTTAACGTTCAATTCGTTCCCGGAGTTGAACAGGCAAACCGCGGAGCCTTGATACACACCAAACCGCCAAGAAGGTCTGCGTGCCTGGTCAGGAAACTAACTCAATACTCGTGATGTGGATCATGTTGGTCGTCCGATCCAGCGAACCAACAATCTTCACCTGCTTACCCTCATATTCCCTGGCTTTGTCCTGGTCGTCCAGCTCATACGTCTGCTTGTCCGTTGTCTTGAGAACATACTTGTTTCCCAGCTTGATGACTGTACCAGAAAGCGTCTGGGCCGCAGGGCCCTGCTTTTCTTGCGCGGGCGCCCTCGTATCTGGTGCAGGGTGCTGCTTCGGCGTGTCTTCTGTGGGACCCGCCTGTTTGTCGGCATTTGAATCGGGAACCGGAACGGGTTCGGGTCGCTGTGGGACGGGTTGCGGCTTCTGCATCTCGGACCATGCAATCAATTGGGGACCAAGAATTCCATCACCGGTGCGGAGAGCGGGTCGAGCGACACGTTCCTGCGCCAGGCTAACTCCGCTAAACAGAAGAGCGATCGTGATTAGCATCGTCCCATGCTTCATATGCCACCTCCTACTCAGCTGCGACAAGCGACGCTTATGCGGAAGGAGCGGAGCCATCCGACCATGGTTGTTCAGACAAACTTTCACGTATTAGATGTTTACCACCTGCGGTGAGAGCGGTCGCTACTGCTTATTACGCAAAAAGCCTACAGTGTTTCCTGTAGCGCGCTTGCCCCGCGACAGACGTTGTTAGGCTTCGCCGTCCCAAATTGTAAGGCCCGTAAGGGTGCGTTCACAACGACATAGGCGAGCAAATCGGGTATCCTGCTCAGCAACGACTGAATCCCCAGTAGAGGGAGTGGGTAAATGACTGAACTAGGTGCGGTACTAGAACAGTTGAAGCAAGAACGTAAACGTGCGGAGGGTGAACTTCGGCAGCTGGAGGAAGTGATTGCGGCTCTGAGTAAGATGACCGGACATTCACGCCGGTCATCGAGATTCGGAAACCGCGCAAAGCACCGCCTGTCGGCTGCCGCCAGAGAGCGCATCGCAGCAGCGCAAAGAGCGCGTTGGGCGAAGGTGCGGGCGAAGGCGAAGAAGTCATCCTGAAGATGTCCAACTCTGTATAACCGCTGTGCAGGGCGGGGGCGCGGTTCGCCCCCTTTCTTATTTGCCGACCCCAAATTTCGACCACGCGGCGGTCGGACGATTCCTTGAGTAAATCGACGGCGCGACCGTGTCGCTTCGATGCGGGCAAAATGATTTTTGTTTTTTCTTGACATTGAGTTTGCCGTCCGTAACACTAGATACATCTTTATTCAATTATGTGGATATTCATTCATAATGAATAAAACCCTTAGGCAGCGAGCAATTCTGGAAGCGCTCGGGCAAAAACCGATCGCCAACCAGGAACATTTGCAGCGAGTGCTGCGGAAGCGCGGATTCAAGGTAGGGCAAGCGACGCTTTCGCGGGACATTCACCATTTGAATCTCAGCAAGACCGCGACTGGCTATGCCCTGCCCCAGGGCGAGAACGCAGCCAGTTTGGCGCTGCCCCCGGCATCGCGATTGGTGCGGGAGTTCGTGCTTGACATTCGCGCGGCGCAGAATTTGCTCGTAATCAAGACCATTGTGGGCAGTGCACAGCCCGTGGCGGCTGCTCTCGATGAAGAAGACTGGCCTGAATCCGTCGGCACCATCGCCGGAGATGACACGATTCTGATCGTCTGCCCAGATAAGGAAGATGCCCAGAAAATGGCGGCCCGACTTGAGGAGATGCTTGCCTGATGAATGCCGGCGTCAAAACCGCGGTGCTCGGCGCGACTGGATACTCCGGTCTGGAGCTGACGCGGATTCTTCTGCACCACCCTCGCTTAGCGAAACCCATTTTGCTCCGGCGCGACAATCGAACGGATGGCGCGGCAAATTTGGCCGATGTATTTCCGGCGCTGTCCGGCAATGGCAACTATCCCTTGCAGCGGCTCAACTGGTCCGCACTGAAGCGCCAGGGCGTGCAGCTATTGTTTCTGGCGACCCCGCACGAGACTTCGCGATCGCTGGTGCCCGAGGCAATGGCACAAGGCTTGCGGGTCATTGATCTCAGCGGAGCGTGGCGGTTGAAGCAGGCGCAGAACCGTGCCATCTACGACTTCAAGGACTCGGATTCGATCAGGGCTGTGGAACTTACGGAAAAGGCCGTCTACGGACTGCCGGAATTGAACGGCGAGCGAATCGCGAATGCCGACTTAGTAGCCAATCCTGGATGTTATGCGACATCCGTAATACTCGCGCTGGCGCCGCTGCTGAAGGCTGGCCTCACAGATCGCCAGCGGGGAATCGTTTCCGATTCCAAGTCCGGAGTATCGGGCGCGGGCAAGGAGCCCTCGTCCCGCACGCACTTCGTCTCGGTGGCTGACAATCTTTCTGCGTACTCCGTATTTAACCACCGGCATGTAGGCGAGATTATGGAGCAACTGCATTTGAACGCGCACGAGCTGACATTTACTCCGCATCTGCTGCCCATTCCGCGAGGGATCCTGTCGACAATTTACCTGCACCTCAACCGCAAACTGAGATCCTGTGAAGTGGAGTCGTGCTTCCGCGATTTCTATTCGGGCAAGCGCTGGATCCGGCTTTTTGCGACACCGAAGCTTCCGCAGGTGCAGTTTTCGCTGCATACCAACTATTGCGATCTCGGATTTTGTCTGGCGGAGGACGGCCGGCGTCTTGTGCTCATCTCCTGCGTTGATAACCTTCTCAAAGGCGCTGCCGGACAGGCCGTGCAGAACATGAACCTGATGTATGGATGGAAAGAAGAGGAAGGACTGCGATGACCATCGTGGTAAAGATCGGTGGAGCGGCGCTAGAGGACGCATCGACATTGCGCAAGTGTGCGCGCGCGATTTCGGACCTGGTGAATGACGCCCATCGCGTGCTGGTCGTCCATGGCGGGGGAGCTGCCTTGACTCGCACGCTGGATCAGTTGGGAAAGAAAAGCGAGTTCGTGGATGGATTGCGAGTTACGGACGCCGAAACTCGCGATGTAGCACTGATGGTGCTCGCAGGCATCGTCAATAAGAAGCTCGTGGCTGCAATTCAGACCACCGGAAATCCGGCAATCGGGCTCTGCGGTGGCGATGGCATGACATTTCGCGCCAGAAAAAAGCACATCGCAAATCGTGATCTTGGCTTTGTGGGTGAGATTTGCTTTGCGGACCCGAGCTGGATCGAGACCATCTGGAAAGGAGGCAACGTGCCTGTCCTGGCCTCAATGGCGCTGGGAGCAGATGGCGAATATTACAACATCAATGGTGATCAGATGGCCGCCGCTTGCGCGGTGGCGTGCACAGCTGATGCTCTGATTTTTCTGACCGATGTGCCAGGCGTCAAGAACGCCGAGGGAGCAGTGATTCCACGGCTGAATACAAAACAAGCCGCTAGTTTGGCTGCGGACTCTATCGTCAGTGGCGGCATGTTGCCGAAGTTGGAGGCATGCAGCCAGGCTTTGAACCATGGCGTGAGGCGGGTAAGAATCCTGCCCGCGGCCCAGGTTGAAGTACTGCCCCAGTTCTACTTCACCAAACTGACATGTGGAACGGAGGTGGCCTGCGTATGAATCGCGCTGACGTCACCGATGCCAAACCGCAGGCGACCTATCCAAACCCTTATGGCAAGGAGCAACGTTGAACCCTCAACTACAGAACAAAGCACCGGTCGCGGCTACAATTTTCCCTCAAGCCTTCTGGTGTCATGATCTGATTTCGACTCGCGACCTCGGCCCGCAGGGGGTTCAGGCGGTGCTGCACTTGGCGGAAATCATGAAGTCGCGTCCATCGGTCTTTCAAAGAACGTTGGCGGGCAAACAGCTAGTGATGTTCTTTGAGAAGCCCTCGCTTCGTACCCGGCTTACGTTCGAGGCCGGAATGGCCAGCTTGGGCGGAACTGCCTTTTTTGTCGACCAGACTCATGGTCGAATCGATGCGCGAGAGAAGCTTAGTGACATAGCGCACAATCTCGAACGCTGGGTGGATGCCATCGTGCTGCGCACGTTCGCACAAGATACGATTGAAGGCATGGCGGAGTACGCGTCGGTCCCCGTAATTAATGCTCTCAGCGATCTGGAGCATCCGTGCCAGGCGTTGGCCGATTACTTCACCCTCGGGGAGCGGTTCGGTGACCTCACGAACGTCCGCCTTGCTTATGTGGGCGATGGCAACAATGTCGCGCACTCTCTGCTTCTCACCTGTGCTTGTCTTGGGTCTTCGATTCGAGTCGCCACACCCGCTGGCTTTGCACCCAGCGCGCAGATTGTCGCAGACGCCCAGGAGATCGCGGAGGGAACCGGCGCCGAGATTGAGCTAATGACGGATCCCTGCGCGGCCGTCACCGGCGTTGATGCGATTTACACCGACGCCTGGGCCAGCATGGGACAGGAGCACGAAGCGGACCAGCGGGCGAAGATATTCCCACCCTACCAGGTGAACCGGAAACTCATGATCAAGGCCGCACCGAATGCGGTTTTCATGCACTGTTTGCCTGCGCACCGGGGAGAAGAAGTCACCGACGAGGTTATGGATTCCGAAAACTCGATGATCTTTGAGCAAGCCGAAAACCGGCTGCACGTTCAAAAAGCCATTCTGTACTTGCTGCTGGGCGGCGCCGTTCGCCTGCCCGCAAGGAGCGCTCATGCCTGAAAAAATTGTGCTCGCTTATTCCGGCGGCTTGGATACTTCAATCATCATTCCGTGGCTAAAGGAAAACTACTCCTATGACGTGATCGCCATGGTAGGCGACGTGGGTCAGGGAGACGACATTGAGGCGGTCGTCGAAAAAGCTTACGCGACGGGCGCGAGCAAAGTGGTGGTTGAAGATCTTCGCGAAGAATTTCTCACTGGCTATGTCTTTCCTGCCCTGAAAGCGGGTGCTGTATACGAGCACAAATATCTTCTCGGTACCTCACTCGCCCGGCCTGTAATCGCGAAGCACCAGGTTGAGGTCGCTGTGCGCGAGGCAGCGTCTGCCGTGGCTCACGGGTGTACCGGCAAGGGAAACGATCAGGTTCGGTTTGAATTGACTTATCAAGCGCTCGCCCCCCAGCTAAAGGTGATTGCTCCGTGGCGGGAATGGTCGCTCAAGTCTCGTGAAGATTGCTTGGACTATGCCGAGCAGCACGGCATTCCGGTGGCGGCGAGCCGCGAAAAGATTCACAGCCGCGACCGCAACCTATGGCACATCAGTCACGAGGGCGGCGAATTGGAAGACGCCGCGAATGCTCCCCTGCCCACAACCTGGCAGATCACTTGCTCGCCGCAAGAGGCGCCTGACAGTGAAGAGCACGTGAAGATAGGTTTCAGCAAAGGGATTCCGGTCTCCGTAAACGGGATGGAGCTTGACCCGGTGTCGCTGGTCGAACTGCTCAACGAAATTGGCGCACGAAACGCAATCGGTCGCGTCGATCTGGTGGAGAACCGTTTTGTCGGAATTAAATCACGGGGATGCTATGAAACTCCCGGAGGAACTCTGCTCATGGCCGCCCATCGCGAGATAGAGGGATTGTGCCTGGAACGCGAAGTGGCGCATTTCAAGCAACACATAGGCCTCAAATATGCTGAGCTTGTCTACTTCGGTCTTTGGTTTACTCCATTGCGCGAAGCCCTCGACGCCTTTGTCGAGACTACCCAAAGGGAAATGACGGGCAGCGCCACCCTCACTTTATATAAGGGGAATGTGTCGGTGGTGAGCCGGGGGTCTGAGCAATCGCTCTATCGCACCGGCCTCTCTTCATTCACCATGGACGACAGTTACGACCAGAAGGACGCGGCCGGCTTCATCCGCATTCTCGGACTGCCTTCACGCTCGCGCGCCCGCGCGCGACAGGAGGTCGCACGATGAAAATGTGGTCCGGCCGATTCCGCCAGCCGCTCGATCCCGAGTTCGAACGCTGGCAACGGTCGTTTGAGTTCGACTGTCGCCTGCTGCGCTACGAGCTCACGGCCAGCAGCGCTCATGCCAATGCTCTCAAAGCCGCGGGCATCCTGAGTGCCGATGACTTGATCAACATCCTTCAAGGGCTGGAGCAGATAGGTGCACAGACAGCTTCACCGGGTTTTCTGAAAGACGACAGTGCGGAGGACGTGCATCACTTCGTTGAGATGCACCTGGTGGCGCTGATCGGTGAAACTGGATACAAGCTGCACAGTGGCCGCAGCCGCAATGAACAGATCGCGACTGATCTCCGCTTATACGTGCGAGCGGCGATTGATCAATTGCGATTCGATCTGGCTGAATTGTGCGGCGTTGTGACGAATCGTGCCGAGCAGGCCGAAAATGCCGCGATGCCTGCTTACACTCACTTGCAGCGTGCTGAACCCGTGCTGGTGGCACATTGGCTGCTGGCTTATGTCGAAATGTTTCTTCGCGATGCAGACCGGCTGGCCGACTGCCGGAGGCGCGTCAATCTTTGTCCTCTAGGTTCCGGAGCGGTGGCCGGAGCTACGTTCCCGCTGGATCGCAGCGCCATGACAGCGGATCTCGATTTCGCTGCTTCGACTGCAAACAGTATCGATGCCACCGGCGACCGTGATTTCGTCCTCGAGTTCGTGAACGCGCTTTCGCTTTTGGCATTGCACATGAGCCGATGGGCGGAGGAGATGATTTTATTTTCCTCGCAGGAGTTTGGCTTTGTCCATCTGCCCGAGTCCTATTCAACGGGAAGCAGCGCGATGCCCCAGAAGAAGAATCCAGATCTTCTGGAGCTGGCGCGGGGAAAAGCCGGTCGCGTGATCGGTGATGCAACCACGCTGCTGGTGGCCCTGAAAGGCTTACCGCTGGCATATAACAAGGACCTCCAGGAAACGCAGGAGCCGCTCTTCGACGCGACCGACACGGTGGTAGCGCTGCTGCCGCTGGTTACGGGCTGGATTAAATCCGTGGAGTTCAATCACGACCGCATGCAGGAAGCGGCGCGATCAGGGTTCATGAACGCCTGGGCGGCCGCGACTTACCTAGTCAAACGTGGTTTCGCTTTTCGAATCGCTCATGAGCAGATCGGCAAAGCCGTCCAGAAATGTATGGAGAAAGGCTGCGAGCTTCAGGATCTTTCGTTGCACGAGCTGCGGTCTCTGAATCCTGCGTTTGCTCAAGATTTTTATGAATGCTTGAGCCTCACTTCCGTGCTTGCGATCCACGACGTTCAAGGCGGCACGGCTCCGGCCCGAGTGCGACAGGCAATCGTCCTTGCCAAGAAACGAATTTCAGCGATGCTTGAGGAGATCCATGCGCACGCGTAAAGCGATTCTGCCGGACGCCCAGCGGATCCACGGCCTGATATCGGCCTATGCAGGCGATGGCACGCTATTGCCGCGTACCCTGGCGGAAATCTGCAAAGACATACGGGATTTTGTTGTCCTCGAAGATGGCGGGGCAATCATCGGCTGCGGAGCGCTCCATCTTTATGGCACGCACCTGGCCGAAATTCGCTCCATCACGGTGGCTTCGGCTGCGCAAGGCAGAGGAGGCGGTGGGCGGCTGGTGAAAGCGTTGATGGCAGAAGCCAAGAAGCAGCGCGTGGGTTGTATATGCCTGTTCACGCGCACTCCTGACTTCTTCGCACACCTGGGTTTCAAGACTGCGCAGCGAGAGGACCTTCCCGACAAAATTTACAAGGACTGCCACTCCTGTCCCAGATTCCACGCCTGCGATGAAGTAGCCATGGTGCGTGGTGAACTCCCAAAATTCGCGATACTTCCAGAGCCTGCGAACTGGCTGGTGAAGTTACAAGCCTAACCGGAAAGCCCGCCTCGCCCCAATCTGCGGGATCAAGATTCACCATTGGCTCGCCGATACTGATCGGCCATCCGAAGTGTTCGATATAGAACACCGCGTCATATTTGCCTGAGCTGGCTTACGGACATCCATTGACTACCGTGGGCCCGGGGCAGATGAATCGTGTCTAGCCTCCCTGAAATACCGCAGTGCTTTTTCCCAAGCCTGAGCACCCACCAGCCTACCAGTGGCTCGTCCGACAAGGTCAGCACTTTCAAAGTGGATTCCACCGTACCTACGGGAAATTCCTGCCTGGTTGGCAGCATCGGTGAACGTGGCCCAGTAAAGCGTTATTGGAGTAGCAGGAGTCACACCCGGCTCAACCGCAGAGCTACCCGGGTCGAACGTGACGGATGCGCCAAAGATGTCACTGTTAGTCCACCTCCTCAGGATCTCAGCCCCCGCAGCACTGAAGGTACTCTGTCCGGAGAAGTATTCCGGAAAAGGGGGAGTGGGGAAAGTAGACGGCTGATAAGGGATCCAGTTTCCGCCATCCATTGTTACAGTCCCCATGAACGGTCCTCCCCAGGCCTTAATCGTCTGTCCGTGGAACAGGAAAGGTATTGCGGACGGGCCGAACCGAATCAAATACCCGTTTCGCGACCCATGCGGCAATGCCGGCATCGTGAATGGCCGCTGTCAATGCGAAGAACATTTTGGCATCATCGTCCACGGTGTGGTGGTCTCTGCTCGAAACGAATTGGGCAAACAAATCCCAGTGCCCGGGCGGCAGTTCCGTGTGCGGGCCATTGGCCCAGTACTCGGCAATCATCTTTTGCCTGTCGGTCAGACCAGCGCTGATTGCGATTAGAGCCTGAGCTTGGCGTTCGTAAGTCTCAGACGGATAGAGTGCGGGTCCGAGGCAAGCGCTGAAAAGACGGAGCTCATCTGCCGACCTCATCGCGAATGGTGTGACCTTATACCATTGTGCGCCGACAAATGACGGGGTCACGGTCATCGCCCCGTTGAAGTAAGTTAGCGGCTGCCAATGATTCGGGTTGAGGCTGGAATAGTCATAACTTGTCCCGAGTGGAACCGTAGTTGCAGGATTTACCGGACTGTATCCGGTGTAGTCGGCGTATGGCGCACCACTCGCCGTCAGGTTACCGAGCTGGTTGGAGCCGTCGTTATGGCGGATGGCGAGGATAGCATCGCAGGTCACATTTCCTATTCCGGTCGCTGTCGTCGTGTCGGTGGAATTGTCATTGATGTCGTACCCAAGGCTGGCCATCAAAGCATCGAAGACCACGCCCTTATCGCCCGGAAATAAGTCCACCGCCGCACGATAGGCAGCGAAGCTGATGGCCTGGTTCTTATTCCAGTTCCCACGGCCGTCCGGGCGTAGGCCGCCCAGGCGTCGTAGACACAATTGTGGACAATGAACAGGGCGCGTGCGACCATTGGCGGTCCAATTTTTGAATCGCGCACGCCCTGCAATGCTGCATTGTTCCATTGGACGACGACATTCGGCGATTGCGGGAGCGCAGGAATCGCGCAGATGCTCAGGATTGCGAGTGCAACAGCGACCGCATTTGGAAGCCGGAATCGACAGGTATGTGGGTTTGTCATTTCAGCACCGCATTAGCGAAGGGTAAAAGCATGGTGCGCTTGCACCGGGGATTGCAATAGCAACATAGAAGCGCCTGAGGGTTCGTTTGTCGATTCGAGAACTGTCTTGCGGGCGCGAGTATACATCAAAATAGAGCACCGAGGTGATTTTCGCGCCACGCCTTTAGAAATTTAATGCTCCCGGAACCCCACCATTCGACAATAATGCTACCTAGCTGACAGGCCGAGGGGAACCAACGCAGTCTGAGCAGCTGCGGTCGCAAAAGGGTGAGCAGAATTGGTTTCAAAGCAGAACATCATTCCCTGGGTTTTCATAGTCGCTGCATTTTGCCCATCCAGCTTCAGTTCGAGCGCCATCACGATTATCACTTCGCGAGGCATCATTTTGGCCATGGACGGGAAGTCCGTTGATCGTTGCGTTGGACCGTGTCCGTCATCGAGAGAATCCAAGAAAATAGTTCTTATTCAGGACCGTGTCGTCGTGGGGAGTGTCGGCCTGTATGCCGTGCTTGGAGATGCCCACAACGTCGCACCGTACTATTTCCCAGCCTTAATTGGCCAAATAAAAGCTCGACTTCCGGCCGATGCATCTGTGTCCCGAGTCTCCGAAATCGTAAAAGAGGAGGTTGAGAAATTCTCTTCTTGGTTTGACGTGTATTTGAAGCGTGGGCTTCTTCAACAGAAGGACTCACCTGGGGATTACCCTCTCGAGTATCTGCTTGCGGGCTACCAAGCCGGTGTTCCTACGATCTACTCCATATATGCCGAGGTTGATTGGCAAGAACTACACCTCAAAGGCATCCAGCGAGTTCTAATGCACCCTGAACGGAACGGCCAAGACGACTTCGCAATCTATGGCGTTGGGTCGAAGCGTGTCCTTCTAGAACTCAAACAGGAGCAGGGCGAACTCTATCAGAGGGTAATATCCAAAGCTCCTTTGGAAAGTCGTATGTTAAGTGGAAAAAGAGAGCTCTCTGTCAATCAAGCCAGCAACTTAGTTCATGCACTTCTGGAAGTCGAAGCCGAAGCTAATCCAGAACAAGTTGGTCCGCCTTTTACTATCGTTACGATTCCCAGAAATGGCCCTCCCCTGATGTCAGTTATCGATGCTCACATCCATCCGGAACCCAGCCCGCTTCATAACAACGAGACTTGTCTCGAATCTGCTGAATCCCTTCCCCTGACAAGACTGGTCGGTGTCTTCGCATTCTTGATTGAACCTTGGACTGGTGCGAACTGGGTAATCCAAAATGAAAAAAAGAGGTCGGCCAAGAAGGTGAGCGATTTCGAATCCTATCACTAAAGTAAAACCTCACTCTAGTCTAGCAGCTAGGAGGCGGATGAATTAGGATGGTTTCGACTTTGGAGGTACCAGCGATGAGGGTAGGCGCACGCAACCGTATTACCGGGAAAGTCACAGATATCAAGAAGGGGAACCTGATGTGTCTCGTCAAGCTAGAGGTTCCCGCCCACTCCCGAATGGCATCTGTCATGACGATTGAGTCACTCGACGAACTGGGCATCAAAAAGGGCGACGACGTCGAAGTGATCGTCAAAGCGGTTAACGTCCTTCTGATCAAACACTAGTTGTGATGCGCTGCTTTCGGGCATGCACCGTTTTGGCCATTGATGAGTAGCCCTCGTTGAAGATCAGGTAGATAACTTCCAGGACCGACGACAAGCGTGCGACAAGCTCGGCACCACGGGGGACCTCAAAGGGAACGCGCTCTTCGGCCAGGGTACGTTTGGCCCGGACAATGCGTTGGGCGATGGTCGGCTCCGGCACGACGAAGGCACGCCCGATCTCCTCAGTTGTCAGACCCCCGAGCAAGCGGAGCGTGAGTGCTACGCGTCCCTCGGTTGAGAGCACCGGGTGACAGGAGATGAACACCAGGCGCAGGAGGTCGTCGCCGACGTTATCGTCGATCGCGGTATTGAAGTCTGGCTCGGCCATCTCCTGCGCCTCAAGCTCGCGACCGAGTTCCTCGTGCTTGCGCTCCATGCGAGTGTTTCGGCGGATGTGATCGATTGCACGATGCTTGGCGGTGGCCATGAGCCAGGCGCCCGGGTTGGCCGGGACTTCGGCCACTGCTCCAGCGCGGCGACGAGAGCATCCTCCGCAAAGTCCTCGGCCAGACCGACATCGCGGAGGATCCGCGCCAGCCCGGCAATGAGCCTCGGGGACTCAATCCTCCAGACTGCATCGATGGCGCGATGTGTGTCGGGAGCCGTCACACAGCTACCGATCACAACATCTTTATTGCGCCAGCGCAAGCGGGACGCTCCGCGCTGTGAATCCTGCTTCTACTTGGCCGTCGTACTCGAAAGCTCCTTTACGTGCTGAGCGAAGTCTTCGGGCCCGAAGATCTGGCGAACCTCGGTCGTTCCTTCCCAGCCCGGCCAGTGTTTCTTGTGAAGCTCCATGAAGACCACCGCAGATTCGATCGCCTCTTCCCTCGATTTCAACTCAAACTGAGCATAGCCGCCGATGACCTCCTTAGCCTCGGTGAAGGGCCCGTCGGTCACGGTCACCTTCCCCCCGGAGAGTCGGACGCGGGCGCCCTGCGCTGTTGGGGCGAGCCCCCCGCTCCCGAGCATCGTTCCGGCTTTGTCCGCCTCTCCGCTAAGCTTCGCAATGGCATTCATGAGCGACTTGGGCGGCGGGCCCTGGTTCTCGGGATGCTTGACGATCATCATGAATCGCATTTTTAGATCTCCTTTTAGTTTTTGGGTTGCGAGCCCGGGTTCCGGACGGTCTCGACCGCCGAACCCAAGCTCTACTTATACGTCGAACGAAGGCCAGTGAAATCGACTTCCGGTATCTTTATTTTTGAAAGCATTTTTTGGGAAGTATTGGTTGGGTGTTGGTGATGCTTTACCTTGATCCGCGAAAACATCCCACAACACTACCGTTCCGACGACGACGAGAAGCAGCGGCCAGAATGATAGCAACATCCGGAGGAAGCACTGCAAGAAACCATGATGATCCAAGGCATAGACTTGCGCAGCTTGCGAGGACGCCAGGACGACGCAGGGCAGCACTCCTAGGGCGTCCCCGGCAGTATTGCCAAGGAACTGGTCTGCGGCAGTATCATGGCTCCCAGACAGAATATGAAGCCCAAGCCCGACGAGGGCCCCTCCAGCGATTGCCGTAATACTCTCAGAGGTTTTGTGCTGCCTTATCATATCCGCCTCCTGGACGCTCTTTCCTGCCTCTACTTACACGTCGAACGAGGCGCAGGAAGATCGACAGGTGCAGGATTTTTTGGGAAGCATTTTTTTGGGGTTGGCATCGGGACGCTCTGGGCCGGAATATGGTCTCCGCTCCGTTTTTTGCGTTGCACAAAAGACGGGCGAAAGCGACATCGCATATTGAGTTCTTAAACCTACCCAGTCGTTCCAAAAAGCAGAACGACTGGGATGGGTGAGCTCGGCGCTTACTTCTTCTTCGCGGCCACCTGGGCGCGCAGGCGCTCGTCTTTCTCTTTGAGCTCGGGAGTGAATTCGGCGCCGAAGTCCTCGGACTCGAATACCTGACGAATCTCGATCTCGGATTCCGCTTCATGGGGATTGGGGCAGCGCTTTACCCATTCGATAGCCTCTTCCAGAGACCGCACCTGCCACAGCCAGAATCCAGCGATAAGTTCCTTGGTCTCGGTGAAGGGCCCGTCGACGACGGTACGCTTGGCTCCGGAAAACTTGACACGTTTGCCCCTCGAGGTCGGATGTAGCCCCTCGCCGGCCAGTAGCACGCCGGCTTTCACCAGCTCTTCGTTGAACTTTCCCATCTCCGCAAGAAGCCTCTGGTTTGGCATTACGCCTGCTTCCGACTCCTTGCTGGCTTTGACTATCACCATGAATCGCATCGTTATGTCTCCTTTTGATTTCGGGTGGAGCTGGATCGCCGGTGGTCTAGGCCGGCCGATCCTTCTCTCTACTCTAACGTCGAACGAGCAGTAGCGAAATCGACAGGTTCAGAAATTTTTTTGGAAGTGTCTGATCAGGGACTTGGGGTGATTGGGGTTTGCAACCGCTTTAGAATCAGGCGAAGAGAGTGGGATTCGATGGAACTGCCCGGCTTTGCGCGAGCGTGCCGGAGGAGTTCAGCAAGACGCTTCGGTGGCTGCGAAAATGATTTCGGAAATAAGTAGCTTAAATCGTGCTGCCGCTTTGGCGACGATTCACTCTCGAGTTTCTTTGGCTTTTGACACTTGTTTCTTTCTATTATTGGTGGACTGCGACACTGTATGGCTCCGTTCGGCGTCGGCCCCCGCACAAGAACTCGACCAACGGCCTGCACACACAAGGCAGCCTGACTGCCCAAATAGGTCGCACAGGCGCCTCTAAAGAATTTAATATTTTCTTCAGGTTTCTTGGTTATGGTGGGTACGCGTTCTCTATCCGCCTAAACCTAGCGGATCGTTACGCCTGATGCTGAGGCGGGAAGATTTCGAATCAAGGTGTCGTTGGCGATGAAGCTTTTGATCGTGGAAGACGAAACCCACATGGCCGACCTGCTGCGCAAGGGGCTGACCGAAGAAGGGCACAATGCCATCTGCGCCTACGACGGCGCCGAGGGATTGGATCTGGCCAGGAGCTATGAGTTCGACGTCATTATTCTTGACGTCATGATGCCTAAGCTCAACGGCTATGACGTGGCCAAGCGACTGCGTGCGCAGAAAATTCGGACTCCGATCCTCATGCTGACCGCCAAGGACACAGTTCCCGACATTGTTCGTGGGCTTGATTTGGGCGTGGACGACTACATGACCAAGCCGTTCTCCTTTGATGAGCTCCTGGCACGTTTGCGTTCAGTGAGGCGGCGCATTTCCGCGGCCGGGGAGGGCGAGCTGCGCGTGGGCGATCTGGTCCTTGATCCGGCGGGCCGCAACGTGGTGCGCGGCGAGGTGCGCATATCCCTGACGCGGACCGAATATAACCTATTGGAACGCATGATGTTTCGCGTCGGCAAAGTCGTTTCGCGCAGATCCTTGATCGAATCGGTATGGGGTTTCGATCGCGAGATCGAGGAGAACACTCTGGACGCGTTCATGCACCTGTTGCGCAACAAGATTGATACTCCGGGCAAACCAAAGCTCATTCACACGGTTCGTGGGGTGGGATACCTGATCCGCGAGGATGGCCAGGCATGAGAAAACTGTCGATCGGAATGCGCCTCACTCTTTGGTACCTCGCGATTTTCGCCCTGGCGCAACTCGTCTTCGGCGCGGGAATGTGGTTGGTCCTGCGCCATCATCTCTATGACCTCGTGGACGACAACCTCGAGCGTGAAGTGGATGATTTAAACAATTTATTGCATGCGCAAAAGACAAATAAGACTCTTGCAGGCTTGAGGCACGAACTCACGGAGGAGTATGCCCTGGAACACTCGGGCGATTATCTTCAAGTCTATTTGGCTGATGGGGAAATGATTTATCAGTCCCCTTTCTTGCAGGCTTATCCTCTTCATCGCTGGAAACCGGGCACGGTCACCCCTGCTGTGGTCAAGCCTGGTCACCGTAGGCGACCCTCCTACGAAGACCTCCGGCTTGGAGGAAAACCCTTGCGCTTCGCCACCCAAGATATAGATATAGAGGGAACCGTGTATATCGTGCAGACCGGGTTGATCACCCACGACGTGCTGAAGACACTTTCCCGGTTCCGTCTTTATCTGCTCATGTTCGCTCCAATGCTGCTGCTCGTGGCCGCAGGCGGTGGATACTGGCTGAGCCGAAGAGCGTTGTCTCCAGTGGATGCGCTGGTGCGCACCGCACGATCCATCACTGGAACTACGCTCAGCAGCCGGCTTGAAAAGCTAAACACTGGGGATGAACTGCAGCGCCTGTCGGACACATTGAATGAAATGCTGGACCGCATTGAGCTTGCCTTTCGGCGGGTGACACAATTCACTGCCGATGCTTCCCACGAGCTGCGGACTCCCATCTCGCTTGTCCGCACCGAGGCGGAGTTGGCCCTGAGAAGATCGCGCGGCGAGTCCGAATATAAAGAGGCGTTACAACACATTCTGCTGGAGGCGGAAAGGACCACTTCATTGATTGAGGAGCTCCTGGCTCTCGCCCGCGCCGACGCGGGGCGCGAGACCCTCAACCTGCATCCAGTAGACGTTCGGGAGATTTTACGAGAAGTCGTAGAAGGCTGGCGGCGGGTTGCCAAAATTAGCAATCTGCAGTTTAGCGACAGCATCGAGGCTCGGGAGTCGTTGGTCTTGGCTGACGAAGCGGCGTTGCGGCGAGCCATCGACATCCTGCTGGACAATGCTTTCAAGTACACTCCTTCGCCCGGGACCGTGCACCTCTCTCTCGAACAGCAAAATGATAAAGTCGTGATCACGGTTCGAGACACTGGAGTCGGCATCGCAGCGGAAGAACAAGGCAAAGTCTTCGAGCGTTTCTATCGCGTCGATAAGGCACGCAGCCGGGACATGGGAGGCGCAGGTCTGGGACTCTCCATAGCCCAATGGATTGTTCAGCAACACGCTGGCAAAATTGAGGTGGAGAGCAGTTTGAGCAAGGGCTCGATCTTTCGCGTGGAGTTGCCTCTCACCACCGTCGCGCTGCAAAACCCGCTGCCGGCTTGACGTTTCGCGTTCGAATCGCGAACGGCCTGATTCGAGCGCTCAACTCCTGGCTGATCGACTTGGCGCTAATGAAGACCACCAAAATCACCGAGCGGGTTGACATGGAGTTCGGCGTGCAATTTTTCAATATTTTCAATCACGTCCAACTTGGCGATCCCGGCACTGATAACCTGGCCCTCAACTATACGAATGTGCCGGACAGTGCTGGGAACCCGACTAACCAGTACATTGTCTCGCCGGTCGGAAATCTCGGTCAGATCACCAGCACCAACAATTTCAACAACCAAAACGACAACGCCGCCTCGCCGAACACGGGCACGGGTTTGCCCAGGCAGATTCAATTCATGCTTCGCGTGAAGTTTTAGTCTGAGGGGTCGCAGGCGCAAGAAAGGGAATATTCGGGGGAGTTCAGGTTCCTTTCAGGTGGACGGCATAGAGTTCGTTCTGGCGGAACTCGGTCGGAACGAGCGTTCCATCGAAGGGAATCGAGGAATCATGAGAAACGGATCATTCAAATTACGAACGTGGCTCCGGGTCGTGAGCATTGCGCTATTCTGTTCTGCTCTGCCCGCCATTGCCACCCCACCTTCGGATAGCTACAGCGTCGTTAAGAAAATTCCCATCCCCGGCCAGGGCGGTTGGGACTATCTTAGCGTGGATGAAGCCGCACGCCGCCTCTACGTTTCTCACGGAACGCAAGTGGAAGTGCTGGACGTGGATTCAGGATCCATCATCGGCAGCATTCCGAAAACTCTGGGCGTGCACGGAATTGCCATCGCCGCCGAGCTCGGACGCGGGTTCGTCAGCAATGGCAAGACTTCGACGGTCACAATTTTTGATCTGAAGACACTGAAGCCCATCGCCGAGGTTTCTACGGGCCAGAAGCCCGATGCCATCATTTTCGATCCCGCGACCTCGCGGGTCTTCGCCTTCAACGGTGGCAGCAACAGCGCAACCGCCATCGACGCGGCCTCTGGCAAAGTCGCGGGCACGGTCAATCTCGGTGGCGGACCAGAGTTTGCCGCCGCGGACGGCAACGGCTTCGTTTATGACAATCTGGAAGATGAGAGCCTGGTCCTCAAGATCGATTCTCGCAAGCTCACCGTCGAGCAACGCTGGCCGACCGCCCCTTGCGCTTCCCCGAGCAGCATGGCGATAGACCGCGCCAACCGCCGCCTGTTCCTTGGGTGCCGTAGCAAAGTGATGGCCGTCATGAATGCTGATACCGGAAAAGTCATCACGACGCTACCGATTGGCGATCATGTGGACGCGACCGCCTTCGATGCGGAGACCAAGCTAATCTTCAATTCCAACGGGGAAGGAACCATCACCGTGATTCGCCAGGATAGCCCCGACAAATACTCCGTGGTCGAAACTGTGAAGACCTTCCCCCGGGCCAAGACCATGGCTCTGGATCAGAAAACCCATCGGCTTTTCTTGTCCACGGCAGAATCGGACCAGTTCGAAGTGCTAGTCGTAAGGAAATAGTCAGCACCTGAGAGGCGGTAAACCTCGAGCATGCTTTCACAACGCTGTTCTTTCGCGCGCGCCTCGTTGCTCCTATGCTTAACGACCGTGCTATTTAATTTGACTGGTTGCACGAAAAAGCCAAGCGAGCCAAAGCCGGTCGATCTGAAACTGAACGTGAGTGTCCCGTTTCGCTTTGTGGCCTACGGCGACACTCGCTTTCATGACCCAAATGATACCGAAGCAGCGAATCCGGCGGTCCGCCTAGCTCTGGTGAAAGCCATCGCCGCGGCCAATCCCGCCTTTGTGTGTTTCACCGGCGACATCGTCTACAACGGCTTTGACGTAAACGATTGGAAAACCTGGGACAGCGAGACCAGCATTTGGCGCGATAAGAAGATCCCGATTTATCCTGCGCTAGGCAATCACGATCTGCACGGGGGCGAAAAGATTGCCCTGGGTAACTATTTCCAGCGCTTTCCCGCACTCAACAACAGCCGCTACTACTCTGTAAGGGCCGCGAACACGCTAACGCTTGTGCTCGACAGTGCACTCGCCGAAACCGAGGGCCCACAAGGCCAGTGGTTGGCTAGCAAACTGGACAAGATCCCATCGGATGTCGACTTCGTCTTCCTGATATTTCACCATCCGCCCTACACCAGTTCCTCTGAC
This sequence comes from Acidobacteriota bacterium, assembly GCA_003225005.1. Classification (GTDB taxonomy): domain Bacteria; phylum Acidobacteriota; class Terriglobia; order Terriglobales; family Acidobacteriaceae; genus Sulfotelmatobacter. The sequence continues at coordinate 22,922 of QIAN01000281.1, forward strand.
GAGAAAAAATTTGGCGGCGGGCACTCCGCTCGATCGCCGGAGCAACAATTGGCGAAGGTGCTTGAGGACCGGCAACCCCACGCTCGCGTTCGTTTTGTGGTCTTCTCCGGACACGTGCACAATTACGAGCGCCACGAACACGGCGGCGTTACTTACTTCGTTTCCGGTGGCGGAGCCGCACATGCATATCCCATCGAACGTGCCCCTGACGATCCTGTCCAAAGCAAACAAGTAAACTACCACTACCTTCTGGTCGAAGTGGATGATAAGCAGTTGAGGGTTACGATGAACCGCTTGGAATTGAACGATGGGAAGGCGGGATGGACGCAACCCGATTCAGTGAAAATTATGCTTACCGCACCGACGTCCGCCAATGCGGCCGCCCGCTAAATCAATCCCGTCGGCCGAAGATTGACGCTAGTGCCTATTCCTTAATAAGCGAGGCGTCGTACAAGGGTCCTGGTGCCGCAGGTTTCGGGCGCAGCAAGTCACCTGTGATGATTGCAATTCTGCCCGAAGAGGGCACCCTTCAGAGATGCGCTTAATACAGGGGATAAGTGCTGCTTCCTTTGCTTTTGGAGTGTCAAGTCAAGATCCAGCAATGGTGACGCCGCCCGTATAAAGCGCATTCCTCGCCCTCCAGTGGTACTTCACCGGAGCCTATCATCATTGGACGCTCCCCTAAACCACGAGAATGCAAGAGGGCCTCTCCGATTTCACACACATTCGACTGGGCTTAGGCTTCCGGTATCGCGGGGCAGCCCGGAAATTCCTTTAGGTATGTGTTGCCGATGTAGCCGAGGTATTTTATGCCGATTTCGCTCGTGAAGAATCCATCGGCCGTGAACTTGCGCAGGGTGGAGAAGAATTCTATACCCGGGCCGAGCCTGGGATATTTGTCCACGCTCTTGCGGAAAGCGATGAGATCGAGGATTTCTTTCTGTTGCCCCAGAGTGCATTGGAGATAGGTCTGCCCGTAGCGCTCGGTGCATGTAGAGTCGAGCCACATGATTCCGCCACCGAGCCGTAGTTGGAAATCTCTGCTTTCGCTGGTGAGCAGGTCAAGGAATTCGGGTGCGCCGGCTTCGAGCGCCCCGCCGCTTTCGTGGTCGGACGGGATGATCGCCTGGCACAGCGCTCGCAGCGTTTTGTACTGGTGCGCCGAAAAGAATTTTGGCGTGTACACGCCGGAGGGTGCAGCTGCTTTTTCCGCGCTCACCATGCGGTGGGCCTTGTCTGCCGCTTCGAGCGGAACGATGCGCAGGACAGATCCGGCAGCAGCGGTCATGCTAAGCGATTTCAGAAGGTCACGGCGCGAAATGTACATGAATGGTGCTCCTCGGGTTTTCCCCGTCAAGTTCCCGCTTCTACAGATTGCCTTTCTTAGCTTGCTCTAAGAGATACTCCGACGCCCTCCAGGAAAGCGCCAGGATGGAGAGGGTTGGGTTCTTGTCAGGGCTGGTTACGAAGGCGGCCGCATCGGTGACAAAGAGATTTTTCACATCGTGCGCCTGGCAATATTTGTTGAGAGCAGAATTCTTGGGATTGTCTCCCATGCGTACCGTACCCGATTCGTGAATCGCGGTTCCCCCATCGTAGAGACCGTAAGGGGTTGGGCCGTCGGTAATGACCTCGGTCGAGTACGTGCCGCCAGCAGCCTCGACAATGGCGCGAAAAGTCTGCTGCATATCCTTCGCCATTCTGATTTCGTTCTCGCCCGCGTGCCAATGAAAGCGCAGCGCGGGTATGCCCCACTCATCCGCCGCGTTGGGGTCAAGCTCGCAATACGCGTGTTGATTGGGAATCATCTCTCCCAGTGCTTCCATGCCGATCGAAGCGCCATAAGAGCGGCGGCAATGTTGCTTTAGCGAACTGCCGTAGCCTTCGAAGCGATCACACTCGTCGTCGAATTGCTGCACCACGGGCATGAAGCGGCCGCCGCCGGGTTCAATGTGATAGCCACGAAGAAAATCGTTCTTACGGTCGAACTTCCACCAGGGCATGTACACATGAGGGAGATAATTCCCTCCACTGCCGTCGTGATTATGGCTCGGCATTTTTTCCAACTGGGGAAAATAACCGGAACCCCAACTCCCAACGCTATCCATTAAGTTGCGCCCTAACACTCCCGAGGAGTTGGCCAACCCCTCGGGGAACAGAGTGGAGCGAGAGTTCAGGAGCAGACGCGCGGATTCGCACGTGCTGGCCGCGACCACGAAACTTCGTGCATGAACTCGCTTCTCCGTCTTGGTGGTTCGATCAACGTAAGAAACGGCTTCGGCCTTGCGGTCTTTGCCCAATACAATTTCTCGCGCCATGGCACTGGTGATAAGCGTCAGGCGGCCGGTAGCCTGGGCTGGCGGAATCAGCACTTGACTGGAACTGAAGTTCGAAGCCGATTTGCAACCGCGCGCACATTGCCCACAGTAGTGGCACGCCGGTCGCCCGTTCAACGGCCGGGTTAGGATGGCCATGCGCGCAGGCACGCAGAGAATATTCAGCTTGTCGCAGGCTCGCTTGAGGATGGTCTCGGTGCAGCGGGGCTTGGGCGGAGGCAGGAAAACGCCATCAGGCGAGCTGGGAATGTTCTCCTTGCTACCGAAAACGCCGATGTAGGATTCGACCTTGTCGTAATACGGAGCCAGTTCTTCGTAAGCAATCGGCCAGTCGTCACCCAGGCCGTCAGCAGAGCGCGGTTTGAAATCCGCCGCCGAGAAACGGAGCGCAACTCTGCCCCAGTGATTAGTGCGGCCACCGACAATCCGCGACCCGAACCAGCGAAATGTGGAACCCGGCGCCGAGACATATGGCTCACCGGGGATTTCCCAGGCGCCGTTTGGCGCCATGAACTCGTCAGCTTCCTCGCCTCTCAGCTTGCCACCCACGCCCCCTCCTCGATGGGGAAGATCGTAAGGCCAGAGATGTTCCTTGAAGTCCTTGGCCGGGTCCAGTGGCGGCCCGGCTTCCAGCATCGCGACACTAACTCCGCCTTCGGTTAGCACTTTGGCTGCGGCGCCCCCGGCGGCGCCTGATCCGATGATGCAAACGTCATAGACCTTCGGCGAGCGAATCACCTGAGGCATGGACAATCTCCCCTGGCATGAAGCGAATCTTACTTGGCTACTCCGGAAATCTCAGAGGCCGCCAGTCTTCCGCGAAGGACAGTGACAGAGGCGGCGGGCAAGTTGTACTGGGCGTTCTCTCCACCTGTGAGTTGCGACGTTGCAGGCGGACCGTCGGGATCGGCATAGCCCTTCTTGCTGGCGGCGTGCCACTGATATTGCGCCTTGCCGAACGTGATCATCGCGACCGGGCCCAGGAAACGCGTCTCGCGGTTGCTGTCTGCATCATGAAATACGATCCGGACTCGATGAGGGTAGTCGTGATCCTTGTTAATCAGCATGAGCGACCATTGACCATCCGGGCGTTGCAGAGGATAGGCCGTCACTAGCAGGTGTCCGTTGGAGTCTTTGACCTCGCTGGACGCGGCGTAGAGCCTATGCTCGGCGTCTTTGGGTTCTGCCCATTCCTGCGTGATGAGTTGCGCGGCGAAGAATTGGGAGGTCTTCTGCTGGATCTCGTAATGCTCGTCAACCATGAACATGTGGTAGGTTCCCCAACTGTTGGCACAAGCGGGATGAGGTGGAGAGTAGGACAAGTCGTGATAGTAGTGCGTGGACTTGCCGCCCGCAGTGAGAAATCCGCCGAAAGAGTCCGCCAGCCACAGCGCACCGAAGATGTCGACCGCGGCCTCGCCGCCGTGATCGTTGGTTTCGGTATCGAGCAGGGGAATCCCGGAAGGCAACCCGTCGTCACGCCAGACCTTCATGATGTGAGTGATCAACTCGGGTTCCTGATAAAGGTTCTCCCATGGTGTCTCGCATCCGTCGTAGGGATAGTGCTCGAAGGACATGAAGGCGAGATCTTGAAGACGTTCATGAGCTCTCAGATAGTCGAGGAAGCGCCCGAGCCAGGAAGTCCGGCCTCGCGCATCGGGCCAGACCTTGATGTCCTCGGTGACTCCTTCAAAGACAGGTCCGCCTAGTTTGAAATCCGGATCGACACGGTGGAGAGCAGTGGCGAATTGCAAATACAGAGCCGCGTAGTCCTCGGGCAACATGTATTGGCCGTCGGGTTCTTCGCCCATCTCGATGTATGACACGGGATAACCACGCTTCTTGATGTACGTCATCTGCGCTGCGGCATCCTCGGGTGTGCTGTACAACATGGCTATGGGGACGATGGCAGGTAGACCGCGGGTGATTCCGCTGTTGAAGAACAGGTCAAAGCCCGGCTGATCTCCCGATTCCATGCGGTCTGGCGCCACATACAGGTCAGAGGGCTCGTGCCACGGATCCACCGAAGAGCACAGGGTCAGGGTCTGCTTCTGATCGGGCGAATGATGAAGGAGATCCTTGAATTTGTTATTCCCATCGATGGTTCCGAGGTAAAGCTCGCCGATGGCGTAGCCGGCGCAATTCCTGCGATCGCCGGAACCATGGGTATCGCAGGTATTCGAAGAGCGGGTCATCAACACCCGCACGTATTTCGCGGTCACCGGCGAGGAATCCAGTCGTAGCGTGGCGGTGCCGCCTTTTCCATCGGTCACCGCTCCTGAGACGAAGGTCTTCCATGCTCCTTTGTCTTGCTCATCCATGGCGTCGCCCTCCCCGAGCCAGTACTGCACTTCGTAGGACCGAGCGTAGGGCTCCGCCCAAGAGATGCGAATCGCGTTGATGCTTGTCTTCTTGTCGAGAGCGATCACCACCCATTGCGGATGGAGCGAATCGTCCTCTCCCGTGAAGTCCTTCATGAGATATGGATTGCTCTTCCAATATGACTGGAGATCTCCATCATCGAGGCGCGAGAAGCCGTCAAACTCCGTTCCATTGTTCCGCGTAAAGCCTCGGTGACGGAGTGAGTAGCCATAGGAGTGGCGGATCATTACTTTCGTGGGAGTGGCGTCGCCGGTGAAATATCCCTTCTCTGCGGGATCGCTCCACGTACCCTTGGGATTCCAATGCCAGGCTTGCACAAATAGATCGGTGTTCTGACGGTAACTGACGACTCCCCAGCCGGCGGACAGGACCTGCTTGATCTGATCGGGCCGGAAGAACATATCGGTGGCGTTGCAGGGGACGCGGTCCACTGTCGATCCCAGCGAGTAGAGGGGACTGAAGGTGTTTACGACGTGGCTCGGAGTTGCATCGACGAGAACAGTTTGCGCCATTCCATGGGTTGGCCAGACGAGGGCGGCCCCCAGGAGAACGACTGCGTTTAGCGTTTTGCGCAGAATCAATTGGGACACAAATGACAGGTTGCTTAGCATGGCGTGGCCCTCGCAGGATTTGAGGGAAATCCCGCCTAAGAGTCATACATCAAGTCGCAGAGTTACTGCTACGCCCGACGCCGGCGGCTTTCACGTAATGAAACTCCGGTTCAGGGTCGCGTTTGTTGGCTGCACTCTTTTGTATAATTTACTGTCTCTAGAATCGCAATCCCGCGCTATGCAACCGGAGCATTCTTCATGCTGCTCAAAGTATTCGATGATCGGGTCGCGCTGGGGCGGGCGGCTGCCGAACAGGCGGCTGCGGCCATTCGCCGCGCCATCGCAGAACGTGGCAGCGCGCGGATTGTTGCTGCGACGGCTGCCTCGCAGCTCGAATTTCTGGACGCTTTAACGAAGGCGCCGGGGATCGACTGGTCCAGGGTGGAAGCTTTTCATCTCGACGAATACATCGGTTTGCCGGTCACCCATCCGGGAAGTTTCCGTAAGATGCTGCTGGAGCAGTTGCTGCAGAAAACCGGAATTGCCAACTACCATCTGCTCGACGGCGATGCCGCTGATCCGTTGGAGGTGGTGCGGCGCGTGGGCAAAGACCTGGCATCCAGGCCCGTGGATATCGCGTTTCTTGGTATCGGCGAGAACGGGCACATCGCATTCAACGATCCCCCCGCCGACCTCCAGACTGAGGAAGCCTACATCATCGTGAACCTGGATGAAGCCTGCCGCCAGCAGCAGGTGGGCGAAGCCTGGTTTGCCGACATTTCACAGGTACCGAAGCAAGCGATCTCGATGTCGGCGCGCCAGATTCTCAAAGCCAAGGAGATACTGGCGGTTGTGCCCGACAGCCGCAAAGCCCACGCGGTGAAGGCTTGCTTTGAGGGCCCGATCAGCCCCATGGCGCCAGCGTCGATTCTGCGCACGCATCCTAACGCCACCGTCTATCTGGACAAGAACTCTGCTTCGCTCCTGGGTCTGGCCCTGCAGAATGCACTCAACGATGAATCGCAGGTCATGGTTAGCTCTTAGCGCGCTGTTTGCGAACGATCGCGCATGGTGACCGCCGGGAAGCCGATTGCTTCATTGCGCTGGTGGATCGGCGGCCTGCTGTTTGCGTCCACAGGCATCAACTATATTGACCGGCAGACTCTCTCGCATCTCGCGCCCTACCTCAAGATCGAGTATCAGTGGAGCAACTCGGACTACGCGAATATTGCCATCGCCTTCCGGGCGGCTTATTCGATCGGACAGACCGTCTTCGGGAGACTCATGGACCGCATCGGCACCCGCCGGGGTCTGACCCTCACGCTAATCTGGTATTCGCTGGTCTCGATGTTGCCGTTCATCATTGCGAAAGCGTCCACCGACCCGGTCTTTTTTTTCATCACAGTGTGGTTCCCCATTTACCTGGTTGCAAAGGGATTTCAAGGTTGGATATCTGCATCCGGGCGAAGCGACGGGATTGGGAGTCGACTATGACGAGAAGCTGGCTGGGAAGTTTCCATACCAGCGGGCGTACCTGCCCGTGAACCGGAAACTGGACGGAACCATTTTTAACTGGTAATCACGGTCAGGGGGAGAGATTCGTTCTTGAACAACCATGGGATATAAGAAACTGGATCTCAACGGCAAAGTGGCGGTCGTGATAGGTGGCAGTTCTGGAATCGGCCGCACTCTCGCGCGCGGACTGGCCGAGGCAGGTGCCGATGTCGTGCCCAGCGCACGGCGCATGGAACTCGTGAACGTGATTGCCGACGAAATTGAGTCTCTGGGCCGCCGATCGCTGCGTGTAAGCTGCGACGTGGCCGACCGCGGATCGTTGACAAAAGTGCTGCAGGCTTCTGTCCAGACGCTCGGGAAAGTGGATATCCTGGTTAATGCCGCCGGATTCAATCAGCGCGCTCCGACGTTGGACTTTCCCGATGCTGACTGGGACCGGCTCATCGATACGAACCTGACCGGTACATTGCGAGCGTGCCAGGTTTTCGGACGTCATATGATCGAGCGCAGTTATGGCCGCATCATCAACATCGCTTCCATGGGCTCGTTCCTGGCGCTTTATGAAGTGGCGGCGTACTGCGCGAGTAAGGCAGGCGTGGCCTCTTTGACGAAATCGCTGGCGATCGAATGGGCGAGGCATGGAGTCTGTGTCAACGCGATTGCACCGGGCTACTTCCGCACACCACTGTCCGAGAAGTTGGTGATGGGCACGCCACGGGGACAGGAAGTGCTGACCCGTACTCCGATGAAGCGCTTGGGTGAACTGGCGGAACTGATTGGAGCAGCGATCTTTCTCGCATCAGACGCTGCCAGCTTTGTAACCGGCACTTTGCTTGCCGTGGATGGTGGTTATCTCGCCAGTGGTGTAAATCAATGACGTCTGCTCAGTTTCCGTCGGGCATCCCAGGCATTCACTCCCGGACCGCTTCATCATAGATACGGCACGAAGCCTTGCGTCTTCATCTCGAGGCGATACACGGACGTGGTGGCCGTAATGTAGAGCGTCCTATAGTCCTTATCGCCCCAATTCAGATTTGCCGGCTGCTCTGGCATCACAATTGTGCTTGAATTAACCTCGCGGAGCGTGGTCTATTCCTCTTCAAACTCTTTCTCATGCGTTTCCGCCGGTCTCGTGCCTGCGATCTTCGATCTCTTCTACGAAATCTCTTGACGGTGGCGTAGAAATCAGAGAGGCGATTTCAGCGCTACTGCCGAGCATGTGACTCGCTTGTGCAATCGATCCTGATCATGGAATTTAACTCCCTGATACGCCCAAGATAATTCGCTATTCGATTTGCGTGAAAAGAACTGCGACAACATTTGCAAAAACTACTTCATGCTGCAAGTGCATTGCCGCCACCGAACGGGTGCGGCGGCGGCTACGGCCAAGCTATTCGCGCGATGTTCGAATAAGCCGACTCTCCTGCAGCATTGGCAGCGCGGACGCGGTAAGCCACTGCCTGACCTCTCTTCAAACCGAGGTCGCTATACTCAGTCGCAGTTCCAGCCAGTTTTGTGAGCCGGTCCCATCGTCCTCGCCCCTGGCCGCTGCTTCCGATCTGTCGCTCCACAATGAGCCCGATCGAGTCGTCCCCGTGGACCTGCCAGGTCAATCTTGCAGCGTTTCCCGAGATAGATGCATTAAGGGAACTGGGCGCCTCCGGCAGCACGGGCCAGTCGAAGTAATTTTCGTCGGCAATGGCCATGATGCTGTCCGTGACCGGCAAGGCTTCCAGGGTATCAGTAGTCCCCCGTTTCCATTCGACAGGCTTGATCTCCCCGGATACCACGTCGATGAGCACCGGATGCGTGATGCCTGTGTTCCTCAGGGTTATTGTTGCCACGAGCGGCGGAAATGAATTCCCCGGAAGACTGTGCGCTGCTAGCCAATACGCGACCACTGCTTTCCCGTTCAGGTTACGGAACCCGTAACCCATGAAGGGAAAACCTGTATGGCGGCGGAGCGCGGGCAGGTCGGGGCCGGTGATCTCAATCGAGCTGTCGAACTTCGTGTCAGAAAAGAGCGCATTTGTGTTTTGCAGAGCGTAGAAAACGGGCCGGGGTTTCCAGTCGTACTCGTGGTTCGTAAGCCCGTGGACAATGCCGAAATCGTCATATTCGTTGCCGTCAGTTCCAGCCGCCAGCAGCCACACGAACGTCTTGACGCCCGCCGCCAGGTTATACACAAAGCCGCGCGGCACGTACTTTGCCTGCACGGATTCATCTGAGCCTGTCCAGGTAGGGATCGAGTTGAACTCATCATCGAAAAAGGTGATGCCAGGCCTAACACCCCGATGGTGGATTACCAGATCACGCAACTGGCGGGGCGATTCGTTCAGATAGGCGCCGTAGTCCATCGTCTCCGGATTCAGATTCTGACCATATCCCGGATACGTGTGGTACGCGTACACGTCGATTCCAGGAGCGCACCCGCAAGCATCCAGTGCCTTCTGCGTGAACTCGCGACTCGGATCGGCTTGGCCCCCGTAAATCACTTTGGCTTGCGGATCGGACTGGCGTACGGTTTCGATGAAGGGAGCTAGCAGCTTTCCAAACTGCTCCGGGTTGCCCCAGGGATTCCAGTACCCGATGTCTTGTTCGTTCCATAAGGCCCAGTAGTGAATACGGTCGTGAAAGTGATTCACCATCCAGGCCACGTATCGGTTAAAGGCGGCAATCTGCTCGGGGGTGGTTGGCGGCCAGAAGACGGAGTACAAGTTGCGATCATCATTATGGAATGAGCCGGGCTCTGGCACGCTGACATCCGGAACCTTGCCGCTCGGAGTCGTGTACATCACATTGCCGTACATTAGTTGCACTTGAACATCCATGCCGTTGTCCACCAGCGAGTCCACATAGTCTTCCAGTTCTTGTGAGCTCGCATAAACCCCGCGCCTCTGTTCGATCCAATCCCAACTGGTGCGGTCCGAACTGTTCTCGTATTGCCCGATCCTTATCCATTTGAATCCGGCGTCGAACATACGCGTCCACCATCGCTGGTTCCACGGAAGATACGGGTCACGTGGCAGGTCGGAGTTTATGCCGAACCCATCCTGGATCTGGGACGAGCGCTTGGGCGGAACGTGGCTGGGCGCTCGGCGTAAGCCTTGCCCAACGGATCGCGAAGGCAATGCGAGCAATAAAGCACAAACCAATAAAAGAAGGTGTCGATGACGACCGGGCAAACGCACCAAGAATTTTTTCATTTTGCTCCTCCAATGAGTCATAACCGCCGCGGTCCCGCTAAATGGAAGATTATTGGTGCAATCACACACCACAACTGCTACTTTGGTGGCATCTCAACCCACGCTCGAGTCCTTGCGCTCTGAGCTACAACCTCACACAATCCGACTTCGTAGTGGCCAGTCTCGAACGACGGGAAACAACGCTTCGCCTTTAGATTTCCCGCTGCGAGATATCCGTAGAAATCCTTAAAGAGTTGCACGAAGGTGTCCGGATATCCTTCCGCATGCCCGCCGGGGTAAGCAGCGTATTCACGAGCCCGGGCGCTCATCAGTGACGGATCCTTTATCAGGAGGCGGTTGGCTTCCTTGCGGCTCCCGATCCATAACTCGTTGGGTTGTTCCGCATTCCAGGCCAGCGAGCCCTCCGAACCATCAATCTCAAACCACATTCGGTTCTTTCGCCCTGCACTCACCTGCGATACCGTCAGCACTCCGCGCAATCCCCCCTCAAAATGCAGTAGGACGGAACCGTAGTCGTCGGTTGAAATCTGCACCGCTTCGGTCTGTCTGTCGTCGGATCGCCTGAACGTCTCAACTGGGCCCTTCGGTCTCCGCCGGACCGGTATGACTGTAGCCAAGTCTGCACACAACTCTTTCAGGCGGCGGCCCGTTATCCAGCCGATCAGGTCCAGCCAGTGTGTACCGATGTCCGCTATTGCTCGCATTCTTCCGCCTAACTCGGGCTCGAGACGCCAGTTCCAGTCGTTGGCATAAAAGAGCCAATCCTGCAAATATGTTCCCAAAACCAGACGCGGTTCGCCGATCGTGCCCTGCTGCACCAGCTCACGTGCCTCCTGACACAACGGGTAGTAACGCAGGTTGTATGTCACCGCTCCAACTCTTTCTTGCTCCTTTGCCAGCTCCACCAATGCCCCGGTTTCCTGCGTATTCATTGCCAGCGGTTTTTCGCACATTACGTGCTTACCCGATTGCAGCGCCGCTTGTGCTTCAAGAAAGTGAAGATAGTTGGGTGTGCACACATGCACGACATCCACCGAACTGTCTCCCACCAGTTCCTCGAGCGAGGTATAAGCGCGACTCAGCCCCAGACCGCGGCAGGCCGCTTCTGTCCGGGTGACCGAACTGCCCAGCACGCCTTGGATGGGAATGCCGAGCCGCCGCAGCGCTTCGATGTGTGCCTTCCCGACAAAGCCCACGCCTACCACTGCCGCCCGCAGGTTCACGTAGAAGTCCTCGACTCAGTTCAGTAAGGCACAGATGTTAAGAGACACGCATTCCTTCGTCAAACAGTTTTCTTCACCAGCGGAACCACAGCCGCGTCAATCCAAGCATCGTTCTCTCCGCCGGGCACGTTGCCGAACAACCACCAGTGCTCAACGTGTTCCACCGCTTCTCCCGGCTGGAGCTCGATCATCGGACCCAGCGTCTCCAATTCGAGAAAATCAGCGTTGGTGAATACCTCAAAATTGCATCCGAAATCGGGGTACTGCGCTCCATGGATAACTACCGCACGCTTAAGGAAAAGGTGCTCGTTCCGGTAATAAGCGCCCCAACCGGATGAGTTGGAAATTCCCCCCATCTGTTCTTGGAATCGGCCGGGGTGAGCTGGCAGTTGCCTCAACTGAATGAACCGAGTGCCTAAAACCCAGCGAGGGTCGGCAAAATCCGTATAGGACCAGAGGCCGAACACCCCCACGGGCTGATAGTGATCTTTGTCCATCGCGACCCGTAAGGAGAGTGGCAGGATCGCGCGTCCTCCGGCTTTCATCATCGTGGGTGCCCATGGCGCGAGCTGAGTAGGGCACCGGTCATGATTCGAGATCCGGTGCGTGACATGCACATGCGAACCGGTTGCAGCCAGCTCGATCTCCATTTCCTTCTGCAGATGCGTACCCGGAGCAGCATCTTCCGGCGGGGCCGTGAAGCGAGTGACGGTCCCCTGCTGAGAAACCGTCACCGGGACATTATCCGGGAAGTACGTCCGCTCCACTTCGGGGGAAACCCACAAGCGATGTCCTCCGTAAAGGCGGAAGTCACAACCGCCGCTCAGCCCTGCGTCTCGATCCACTTCGTGCAACTCATTTTCCCCGTTGCAGAAGCCGTAGAAGATGATCCGCGGCCCGACGTCGGCCAGCACGATCAATTCGACCGTGCCATTGGACAGCTTGTACGCATGGTTCCAGCCCCGATATCGGATGCGCTCCAGCATGGCGGGCGATACGTGCGATAAGCCCAGGTCCCTCCGGTCAGGCTAGATCTTTGGCGTGCTTCTGAATCTTGCTCAAGCTGGCGGCCATTTCTTCAACATCTTCTTCATCCCCCAGCAAGGCGGGCTGTGGAATCCAGACCGTCTCCCATGCCGCTCTCTGAGTCACCGGAAAGCGCCGCTTCAGGAACGCATGACGCTCTTTCGCCTGCTTTCCGCACAGCCTCTTTCGATACTCGCCATTGCGAAACATGTGCAGCTGGTGCAGAGGCGGATAGCTCGCTTGATTCGGGATGCCTTCCGCGTTCATGGCTGCGATGAAGCGATCCGTGGCGATCCCGGCAAACTCCTTTTTATTCACGTGAAAGATGTAGGCATACTGACCGTTACGCGTGCAGCGGTCGTCTAGTTTTTGTGGCGTAATACCTGGGATCTTCCCAAGCAACCGGTCTAACAAACGGGCATTGCGGTGGCGCACCTTAGTCTGCTCATCAAGCCGCCCGAGTTGCGCTTGCAGTACGGCCCCTTGCCATTCACTCAACCGATAGTTCGACCCATAAATAAAGTGGCTGTAGAACCACTCACCGGGCATGCGCCCGCAGTCGTGCACCGAACGGGCCTGCCGCTCAAACTTTTCATCGTTGGAGATGATTACGCCGCCTTCACCCGCGGTCATCAGCTTGCTGGATTGAAAGCTGAACGTGCCCGCCACCCCGAAGGTTCCAATTCGCTTTCCCTTCCACTCGCTGGCGTGTGCATGCGACGAATCTTCGATCACCGCCAATTTCTTGCGGTCGGTAATCCTTTTCAACCGGTCGAGATCTGCGGGATGTCCGCCCATGTGCACGGCGATCACTGCTTTCGTCCTCGGCGTAATTGCTTCTTCCACCAGATCGGGATTAATGCAGTACGTTTCCGGGTCGACATCTACCAGGACTGGAAGTGCATTGGCAAACAGCACGGCGCTGGCCGTAGCCACGAAAGTGAAGTCAGGCAGAATTACTTCATGGTGCCGATGCCCAGGCCCGCCATCGTCACCTCCAGGGCTGCAGTTCCGTTCGTGACCGCGATCCCGTGCCTGGCCCCGTGAAATCTTGCAAATGCCTGTTCGAACTCCAGTGTCTTGGTCCCCGGCGTCCGCCACCAGATCCGACTCTCCAGCACCTGCTTCAAAGCGCCTTCTTCCGCCTCGTCGTAGTGCGGCCAGGTGGGAAATGGCTTGTTTTTCGCTTTCTCCCCCCCGAGCAATGCCAGTGCGGACATGATCTTCCCTCCTGGTGACGATCAGTATTGGACAAATCCCGTGGTGTAACGGAAGGCTTCCACGTAGTGCCCGTCTTTGCGGGGCTGTTCCTGGCGCATTTCTTCCTTCGCCTTGGCCAGATCCTTGGGGTCCCAGTCGGGCCGGTACCGATTGACAGCGGGCTCGAACTGGCTCACTTGTTTCGCGGCCGCATCGAATTTCAACTCGGCCACGCTGTCGATGTTGACGAAGTAGTTCGCTTCCTGCGGCGACGGATAATAGAAATACATTTCTGGAACCTTGAACGGTTCCAGCCCCTGTTGCAGCTTCTGGTTGGGAAAATAGAGCCAGAATTCGGCCGCACGCACTGCGTCAATGGTGTTGAAAGCTGCCATGCGGTGGTCGCTCTTATGCCAGCGCTCATACCACTGCCCCGGATCTACGCTCAACAATATATCCGGCCGGATGCGGCGGATGATTGCCGTTGCCTCCTCCGTCAGTTTTGGCTGTGGCGCATATTCCAGCATCCCGTCGTCGTATCCCATCCACTGAATGTTCTCTTTCGGCGTCCCCAGCAATCCCTCCGAAGTCTCCTGTTCGGCCCGCCGGATGCGTGCCAGGCGCTGCGATGTCATCTCCGGATCATAAGAACCTTTGTCGTCATTGGTATAGACCACGATGTGGACCTTGTTGTGATTTCGATTGAGTAGCGCAATCGTGCCGCCGGCGCCAAACACATCGTCGTCTGGGTGGGGAGTGAAGACCAGAATCGTTTTGTTCTCCACGTTCTCCAGACGGGTTTCTTGTCCCTGAACACTAACCATTGCGAGGGGCAAGACAAAAAAACACATCAATACTTTCCGCATGAATGTTCCTCTAGATCACGCTCCGTGCTGTTCGACACGTACAAGGTAGCTGAAATCCTGTCTTTCGTCGAAGGCCTAACAATGTCCCCGGGTCACATCATTACTTTCTGTCACATCATTACTTTCTGTTGTTAGCAAGTTAAAATGTCCGGTTTTCTTAGCACGTGACATGTCCGGTTTGAGTTAATGAACCAGCAGCAGTCGGGGCTGTGGGAAAGTGGGAATCCCGCGGTTTTTGCGGGATTTCCAAGCGCGGTGGGAAAGTCGGTTTTTGGACGTTTCCAGCGCAGCGTCTTTTCCACAGCCCGTCGCGCCGGCTTTTTATCTGCAGCCCAGGTCTCACCTTGTGCGCTGTATCGGCCCAGCCGAT
>QIAN01000282.1 GCA_003225005.1 Acidobacteriota bacterium
GCGGCGGTTCACCAGTCAACGAGAACGTCCGAGCAGCAAAAATAGTGCGCTTCTGTGGCGAACACAAGGCGAACGCTGTACCATTCACCGTTATGGACGAAGGCCGCAAACGTGTGATCGGATTGATGGCTGCAATTCTCGCCAGCCTGCACATGCAGACGGCTGACGATCTGTTCGGAGGGCCGCAAGGAAGTCCACAGGGCAACACTGAAATCAGGTGGGCGAAAGAGTGACTCCACGCAAACAGAAAATCAATCTTGCCAGCGTGCCTTTCACCTGATACGGCGAGCCGCAATGCGTAGCTTCCATCTGAACCGTCACGCTATATCACCCGTTAGCAAATTAGACGATATTGTCCCGCGCAACCTGCGGTCCGCTCGATGGAAATGTTTTGGCACGAGTGTGGGCTCAAATAGATGGCCGGAACTCAAAAGGTCGCGCACAACATTTGCGATTCTGGCGTTTCTCGCGGTAGCGGTTTTTGCGTTTGTATCTGCCAGACTATCCGCTACGGGCGTGCTTAATTTTTTCGCGTCGTCAGCGACGACCATAGCGTTCGCATTCATCCTCGCACGGACAACACGGCCTTTGAAACGAACATTTCCTGAGACCTGTCTAACGGTGCCGTGAGGGAGCCATCGGGAGTGAAGGTCTCTGGAGCTGGTGAGGGTGGGGGAGGACGCGACGCGAGCCTTGTCGCTAGCGATCCGAATTATTCATTTGCGAGAAATTGTCGATCATCTGCAGGAAGAACCCGAACATGTCGGGTCCAAGGTCTCCAAGTGTAGAGAAGTACCATAGTACAGACTTCCATGCCTCTGAGAGCTGTGCCTTCGACACGCGCGGGAATGTTGCATCCGATGAAGAATGGACGACCAAATTCCTCATTGCGTGATACTCCATTAGCTTCTGCCACATGGGTTGATCGGTCTGAATCTCAAAGTCCTGGCGATTCACTGCTCGCGACAAGATACGTGGAACCGCCAGCAGGCGTTGTTTGAAGGACTGACGATCCTCTGAAACGAACAACTCTCCGTCAGTCCCTATGCCAACTGCTTTCTCAAGCAGAAATAGGGCCTCGGCCTCTGAGAATTTCTCGCCTTTGGCCTGCAAGTACATCTGTGAAATGATCGCAAGTTGTGCGTCAATCATGGAATACAAAAGAATTAGAGCTGCACGAGTGAACATGCTCCCATTCGAATCTCTTTCCGTGTCATGGTGCATAGCCATCTCGACCCAAAGAACCGCCTCTAGCCACTCTCGACTAATGATTTCCGACACACCAACTGTGTCCATGGCCACAAACCTTGTCGGCCTGCCTCGCCGTCCCCATGTCCGATAGGCAACCGAAACGTCGTCTTTTTGCTCGCCCCGCATTGTGAAGAGAAGAGAGAAAAAGCCTACGAGATATGGATGAAGTGCTAACTGGACCGAATGAAGATACAGCTCAACTCCATCTATCGCTTCGGCTGCCTCGAACCACCCAAGTTGCTGTAAGTACCTGTCCCATCGAGGGTGGATAATGGCGTCTCGCCTTTCGATCGTATTCCGCAACTTCTTGAGAGCCGCAGACTTCGATTTCGGTGGTTGATAGTCTCGGCCAAATGCCTTTCCCAGCAGCTTCGGCACTACAACCAAGCGCTTTTCCAGGGCTTGTCGCTGAGGTCTTTCCCGGAGTCCCCCCTTTTCGTCAATAAAGGCCTCTGCGCCTTTCAAATAGAAAAGTTCAGGTGGCAGGTAGAGATCGTGTTTGTACACGTTGCGAATCTCGATTGCGACTTGGCACAAATATTCCAAATTTGCTTCAAGTGCTGCGCTAGCCAGTACGATGACTCCTTTCGCAAGCACACGGTCATTTTCCTTCACTGCTTGGAGTAGATTCCGAGCATCTCTAAGATGGATACCGACGAGATTGATGTGTTTCTTAAACTGCTCCGCAACGATGTCCACACATCGCTCATCTAAGTTCTTTAGTCGTGGGTCTGGGGTCAATTCCATATAAGGGGCCCTCCTGAAGCGCCCGGCGTTTCACCCCACCCAAGAGCCATATAGCTACTTATTGTGCTATAACGTTTGAGCCAGCGCTCGAATTCATTGTAGGAATTGCGTTTCACAGGCACGCCGCGAACCAGCTTTCTTATGAAGTTCTTGCGATCTAAGCCGCTCTCGCGAGCGCATTTGTTTATTCCGATATTGCGGATCGCCGTTTTTACGGCTTCCGTCGCGATGACTTTACCTTTTCGCCCGTATTCGGTTGCTGCAAATTCCAAAATGCTGATTTCGCCGCCTTCTTCCCATTTGCGATCCGTTTCCTTGCCCACGTAGCGAAACTTTCCGGCAACGATGTGTGCACGCTGTAGGAAAGCCCATTGGGTTGGTAAGAGTGCGGAATGTGAAACGAGTGCTAGGATAGTGCCCTGAAGCAAAAGGAGGTTAAATCTTTGGCGAAACAGAACGCATTAACGTCCGAACACGCAACGACGGAACTACTTAGAAATCTTCTAATCCTTCAGCTCGGACTCATGAAGGTTCCACAAGGTAAGATTCGCAAGATTGCTGGGTGCGGAATCAGTCGGATAAACGACGTGCTGAAACATATTCCAAAGTCCGAGCGTTAGCATCCGCGTTCTGGCCATCAACAAGGAGGTGGGGGCTGTGCCGAAAAAATCTACAAAAAAGAAAGAAGCCGACCAAGCGCTGCCGAGCCTCGCGCTCGTATTTGGCTACATTGCCATCAAGGAACTGCAACGGCTTGAAGACCGTGTGCGGGTTCTGGCACGCCTCGGTTATGGAAACCAAGAGATCGCAATGATTTGCGACACTACACCGATGACGGTCGCGGTCATGAAATCTGGCCTGAAGAAGAAGAAATTCAGGGGGTCAAAATGAGTGAGAACGGTTCATTGAACGACGGGTCAATCCGTCTGATGCTGGCCTACCTGTGCATCTCAACCGAAAAGGAAGCGAGTCTAGAAAGGAAGGTTGAGATATTGGACAGGTTTGACCTAAGTACTGCTGAGATCGCGAAGGTTTGCAAGAGTCAAGTTCAATCCATCAGGAACGCGCGGCACTCCCTTACGAAACATGGCCAGAAGAGCAAAAGGACAAAGTAACCGCAGGCGCGCTGTGCGGTTAAAGAAAATTGTGAGGCTCCCCGCCGAGTACTTCGAGGGACTTCACATCGGCAACGTTCTGTTTCCGTCGCTCTACCAATTCGAGAACGGCCTGAGAATCCTGCTCAACTCATACCTGACAACCTGTTACGGCGCAAATTGGTGGGATGTATCCCTGAAACCAAGACTGCAAGCGGTATTCGACTACGCCGACAATCAGCAGAAAAAGCTAAATGCCATGCCGTGGATTGGTGCGTCTTCCGTCGTGGCAGTCGTTCCAATCCATTTGGTAACACTAGGGCATCTCGAAGAGGTCGTCAAAGCATATAAGTCCGACTGTATCCCGCAACTGTTTCCTACGATGGAGTTTTTCCTTGGCCACATGGAAGTAATCAAACGTGTCCGCAACATGTACAGCCACATGTTCCCTTGCATCACCAAGGGTGATTGCCAAGTCGCGAAAAACGAAATTCGCGTTCTTTCATTGCACATCAACTCGAAGCTGCCGTAACGACAGCCTGATTCAGAACAGTAGTTTGTCTTGCGTTTCGGATTCCTCGTTCGGCAGGTGAAAACTTTCCGCTGGCGCGTCACCCATTTTCCGAGACTCCCACCAAACGCGCCAGAGCCTTCCAGTGCCTCGGATGCGGGCGGCGTCGCCCCGCGCGGATCGCAATCCATTGCGCGCTGGGCGAAAACAAGGCGCGAGAAGAAGGCTGCGTAGGCCGGGGGTGTTAATGCGACAAGAGGTAGTTGAGCTTGGCCCGGCTTGGACCGCGCGGGACTTCGGAGCTTAGGCATGGGCCGCATTCGAAGTCCTGTATTCGGCCTGTATGCCCTCCACATACTCCAAGAAGTCTTGGTAGGCGCGCGTCAAACGAAAAGCGTACAGATCCGAAAAGGCCAGCGCACCAGTAAAGGTCAAGCTCACCCGGGCGTTGGCGGGGGCGCGTGGGGTGCAACCCCGACCA
Source organism: Acidobacteriota bacterium (assembly GCA_003225005.1). Classification (GTDB taxonomy): domain Bacteria; phylum Acidobacteriota; class Terriglobia; order Terriglobales; family Acidobacteriaceae; genus Sulfotelmatobacter. The sequence goes on from QIAN01000282.1 coordinate 4,085, forward strand.
GCCCGGCCAGCGCTTGCCAGTGCCTGGGATGCGGACGGTAGCCTTGGCGGATCTTGCCAGCGTACCAACGCGAGACGCTAATTCGTGATCGAATAACAGCTGTTGAAATGTTCGCGAGAAGCGGCTGGATTTGTTGCGAGAACACTTCGCTGGTAAGCCAAGCTGGCCACCTTGATGGGTCTCCCATTTCGAGCGTGCTTATGCGTGCCGTTGACGCGAGGCGAGACGTAGCGTCGTCAATGGCGCAATTCGCACATTGGTTTCCCGTGGGGCCCAATGGCTTTTCCACAACCGCTAGTCTAGAGACGTGTTCCGGTTTCGGCTACCTTAACCCAAACCGATCAATTGACCCGGGGGCCGGATTTGACGAGGGCAGCACCCGCCGGGACACAACCAACTAGCCGGCAGCCTAACCGCGCTGCCATAATCGCCGCAAAGAATGATGTGGGAGGGCATGGCCTGCCTGCATGCTGTCTTTGAGAGGCTTGTATGAGAAGGCCTTGAAGCAGACTAGCCATCTGGATCGGCACGATGTCAGGGAAGACCGCCGCGATCGGAAGCACGGAGTGGACCCGCTCCCCTTTCGAACACGCTAAACTCCGCAGCAACCGCGCCAAAATTAAGGAGGCCACTAAAGTAAGGAATTAATAAGTTGTTGCAGTTCATCAGGAGCCCGCTTTGCTTCTGCACGGCGGGCCCGCTCTGCCTCTGTTCTTGCCGGCCCGAAAATTCCTCTTTCCCAAGCTTCGATATTCATCCGTCGGTCAGTCTCCCGGCATCCGGGCCGAATCACCAAACAGTAGTAGCAGCCGCCTGTAGTAGCAGCCGCCTGCCCGGATGCAGTTTTTATCCTTGCGGCATGGTGTGGGATGTTCCTTTTCGTAGCACGCGTCCAGATAGGCAAACCATCTTTCCATGTGCGCCCGTTCGGCAGCCGTCATTGGCGGTACGGCCTCCATTTCAGCGAGGCACTCGGCAATTAGTTTTGAGTAGTCTTCCATCTATCCTCCGGTCTTAGACTGACAAGGGGGACGTTGCCGAGCAATGGCACGAGAGGTTACCAAGTCCGCACCGGCAACTTTGCGAGCCGGTCTTCCATTCTCTTCGAGGCCAAGTTCGCGTAGTGCCGTTCGACGACCGTAACGGTGTCTCCCAGCGCCGCGGCGATTTCATCCATTGACCAGCCTGAGCCCAGACTGAAATCGACGAAGGTATCTCTGAACCTATGGCTCACGTTGCCTTTGATCCAAAGCCCTGCGTCTTTCATGAGCTTCCGCAGTCCATCTACCATGGCCCCGGTTGCGCTCTGGGGTAAGCTTCGGCCATTCCAGAACACATACTTGGGATTGCTATTCGTGACGGTCATTAACTCTCGGTGAAGATCTGGATCTAGCCGTTGTGTGACTCCCTTGTCGGTCTTTTGTCGTCGGATGGAGAGCCGGCCGTCCTTAATGTCCGTAATCTCTAGCTGGACGGCATCGCGAATGGCTAAGCCAGTGCTTACCTGCAGATGGATTAGGGCCGTCAGGCGAGCAGCCTTGATCGGATCTGGGAACGTAATCGGCACTTGGGCCAGTAGTTTTTTCAATTCCTCTTCTGTGAAGGGCTTAGGTTCTAGCCGCTCCGTATCCGCGCGTGTCTCCTTGACCTTGCCGAAGGCTTCTAGTAGCTCGTCTCTGCGATCGCCTCGGCTAACGAATCGGATGAAGCCTCGGATATTGATCTGTGCCTTCTGTTTCGTGACTGAGCGTTTCCATGTACCCCACCCGGCCTTGAAGGCAACGATATCTGTGGGCGTTATGTCCGTCGGATAGACTTTGCCCCGGGAGGTCAGGAACTGCTCGAACAGATTGACTTGGTAGCGGACCTTCCTCTCGGTGCTCGGAACTATCCCTTCTGATAGTTTGCGTTGTAGGAAGGTCTCAGCCAGCGCGGCGATGGTCGGCTGGGCTACGGCTGCTGATGTTGCTGGCGACTCTCCGGCATTGAGTCGCTCTTGCAACTGCGCGGCTGCCTTCTCGGCGGCGCCCCAGGTGCGAGTATTGGCCGCTTGGCGATGTTGCTTACCAGCCCGTGACCAGCGCAACCACTTGGAACAGTCGCAGCGCGGATAGCTTTCATCCTCGAAATGCGGGCAAGTGGCGGCGTGGCGGACGAAGGTGACGACCTTGGATCTGCGTAAGAGCCTCATGGACCGACTATACCATAAGTTAGCACAGAGTCAAGGTTAAAGGCATGTTTGCTGGGGTTTATCCCCCCGCTTTGAGTTCCGTAAGAACCTGCTTGGCAATTTCTTTCAAAGTTTCGAACACGCCAACGCCCTGAAACGCCACCGCTTCGACGACAGCTTCGTTCTTTTTGCGCAATTCCTTATTCAGCGTTTCCGCGGGTAGAACATTCGGCAGGTCCCGCTTGTTGAGCTGAAGTACGTAGGGAATCTTGTTGAAGTCGTAGCCGTGCTCTTTCAGATTCGACATCAGGTTTTCCAGCGCCTCGACGTTTGCATCCATCCGCTGTTCTTGCGAGTCCGCCACAAACACGATACCGTCCACACCGCGCAGGATCAATTTTCGGCTGGCGTCGTAGAAGACCTGTCCTGGTACGGTGTAGAGATGGATTCGAGTTTTGAACCCGCGCACCGACCCCAGATCAAGCGGCAGAAAATCAAAAAACAGCGTGCGCTCGGTCTCGGTGGCGAGGGAGATCATCTTGCCCTTCTGCTGCTCCGCGGTCTTCTGATAGATGAGTTGCAGGTTCGTGGTCTTGCCGCCTAGTCCGGCACCGTAGTACACGATCTTGCAATTGATCTCGCGGGCTGCGAAGTTGATGAAACTCAAGACTTTCCTCAGAATACGCCGAACACGCCGTTGCCCTGGCGTTCGCACGCAAAGTTATCCCTTAAGGGCTGCTCGACTTTATATCATACCGACCGAGCCGGTGCAGGTTACTGAGGTGACCCCTGGGGGTGAGGCATGGCTGATTGTCGATTTTTGAGGTTGATTGAAAAGCCCATTCGCGAGTGAAAACTGCGGGACAAAGTTGATGGAGGTGGGAGATAATGTCATCCCTATCGTCCAGCGGGCACCGGATAATATCCATACTTCGCATAAATCTTTAGTCCAGGACGTTGCACCTTAACCTCGATGTCCCGGTATGCCGGACCTGCCTTGGGGGCGGAGTATCCCAGCGTGTACTGGTTGCGCGCCTCGGAGGTAATCTGCGAGTAAGCGTCTTCAATCGCATTGCGTGAGAGCTCGGGGAACACCTGCCCTCCGCCGGTTGCGGAAACGTACTTAGGAAGAATGTCGCTGTAACCCATCCGCGGCAGATGCAAGCGCTCGATCTTGCTGTAGACGGGAAGGGCGGCACTGTCCAAGGCTACCGCCTTTACTTGGATTCCCTGTGCCAGCAGCAACCTCTTAACGTCGCCGTAGCTGGCGGTGCTGCCATATTCTTTCCCGTCGCTGATCACAAAAATGACTTTCCGACGCGCCTTGTCGCGCTTGCTCAAATCGAGTGCCGCCCGCAAAATTGCGTCATTCAAAACGTGCGCTTCCTTCGGTGGCGTCTTCACCGGCACAACCGGAGGACCTCCTACCGGAATCCCGTTCACCGTTGGGCCCGAGGCCATGGGTCCGCTTAAAACCGGCGGACCGTTATTGTGTCCCCGTTCGGTTTTCATCTGATTCAGCACTGCTGTCAATCTTTGTGTCGGGCCGCCAAAGTCGCTGACTTGGCTGACTGTGCTGCTATAGGTGTAGACGGCGATCTCGTCATACGGGCTGAATGCGCCGACCAGCGACGGATAGGTCTGGTTCACCTTCTGCACGGCTACGTCGGGCATACCCAGGTCCAAAACGATCGCCACCGACAGCGCAAAGGGATCACTGGTGAAGAATGTTAGCTTCTGTGGTTTGCCGTTTTCCAACACGATGAAGTCTTTGGGAAGGAGGCCGTCGACGGGGCGTCCGTCGGGGCCCTTCACTGTGACCGGCACTTGCACGAAGTTGACGCTCAAACTCAGCTTGTAGATCTGTTCCTGGCCTCTGCTCTGTTGCTTGGCTACGCTTCCTGGGGGTGCCGTCGTAATGGGCGGCGGCATCGGGGGCGGAGGGGTGGCGGGCTCGTCACTGCCAGGTTCGCTGGTTGGCGAACTTGGAACTCCGCTATTTTCCGCTCCAGGCTGACCCGTTGGCGGCTGCGTCGTGGGCTTCTCTTCTGGCGGTGGCGCGGGTTGTGGCAGCTTTGCCGCGGGCTGTACCGCAGAAGGAGCATCCGGGACATCTTGTTGCTGGGCTTGGGTTTGTCCTTGATTAGATTGCGGATTGGATTGCGTTTGTGAAGCTTGGGCGGCCGTTGTCGTCGTGTTGAGACAAAAACACAGGACGATAATTGGGGCCAGCGGTGCGGCAATTGTCATCCGTTTCCTCGATCCCGAGCCTCTAGCCACGGATCCCTTTCGTTTTGGGCGGATTCAAACCCCCGCGTCCGCCCCCGAAAAAACATCTTTATCGAACCTTCGGATGCCAAAGCGAGCACCTAGGCTGCATCCAAGTATCTACGCATAGACTAACAAATATCCCAAAGGGACTCCCCAATGCCCAGCAGTGATTTGATGCGCAGCTCGATTTCAAAGCTACTTTCATTCTCATGCTTGGGGTTCGTGCTGGCTTTGCTGGCGGTCGCACCTGCTGTCCTCGCCCGGACGGGATCGTCGTCCGCCCAGACCCCAGCACAAAAGCCAGACCAGAAAAACGACTCATCCGGCGACCAGCAGGGGCCCACGGAGACGCTCAAAGTCAACGTCAAGGTCGTCCAGCTTTTCTTCAATGTGAAAGACAAGAAGGGCGCGCTGATTCCCAACCTGACCAAGGATGACTTCGAGATTTTCGAGGACGGCAAACCGCAAACCATAAAATACTTCTCAGCGGAGTCGAATCTGCCGCTAACCCTCGGCATCCTCATTGATTCAAGCGGCAGCCAGCAGAATGTGCTCGACATGGAGAAGCAGGTGGGCGGCTCTTTTCTTAGTCAGATTCTCCGCGATAAGGATGAGGCTTTCGTCATCAGTTTCGACATCGACACCGAACTCCTCCAAGACTATACCAACGATGTTCATCGGCTGAAGGCCGCCCTCAACAAAGCAAAGATTAACGTGGACCATGCAAGCGGAGGAATCCCGGGAATCGGCGGTGGACCTATTCCTAACCGGAATCCGGCCGGAACGGTGCTCTATGACGCGGTCTATCTCTCATCCCACGACATGCTCGCCAAAGAAATCGGGCGCAAGGCCATGATCTTGCTCACCGATGGCCAGGACGAAGGCAGCAAGCTCAAGATCAAGGACGCCATCGAGGCCGCACAGAAATCCGATTCGATTGTCTACGTGCTGCTGTGCGCCGACCGCGGCTCATACTTCAGCATGGGCATGTCTTACAACGGGGAAGGAGAAATGCGAAAGCTGACCGAGCAAACCGGAGGACGCGTCATCAACGTGGGCAACAAGTTCGAGAAACTGAAAGAAGCGTTCGACCAGATTGCCAACGAACTCCGAAGCCAGTACAACATCGGCTACACGTCAACCAACGACAAGCTCGACGGCAGCTATCGTAAGCTTGAAATCAAATCGAAGCAGAGCTACAAAATCCAGTCGCGCGCGGGTTACTACGCCACCAGCCATGAGGGGAATTAGTTAAACCCGGTGTGACCAGTCATCGCTGGAAGCGCCGATTTTGCCGCTGTGGCGAGTGGTAGTCACTCCTTGCAGGGGCGCGCTCAACGCTCACGCCAAGTGCACCTTTCACGGTCATCTTCCCTCCCCGCGCAGTCGGCACACGCGCGAGCGCCATCGCAGTTAACGGACGCAGCATCCAAGTGGGGAAACGTTGGCGGTAACCGGTACCGGCCAGTAGAAATCCCCATACCGCGCGGGGCTTGATCGAGCCCATTCTGAGCGAAAGCCGCACAACCGGTGCACGCCAGCGGAGTCAGGGGCCTGCCATCCTGGGCGGACTCTTTTCTGCGGCGCTGCCATCGGTTGGGTTAAGCTACCCTGGAGGAGATTTCATGCCGCCGACCAATCTCTCGCCTTTTTCCCGGCGATCTTTTCTGCATCTGTCAGGCGCTGCTTCCGCGGCTGCCGCTTTCAGCATAATGACCGAGCCCCTGTTAGCCGCGGCCAATCGCCCCAAGCCGCTCGCCAACGACAAAGATGCGGTCTTCATCGACGCTAATGAAAATCCGCTTGGCCCCTGCCAGCCCGCACGTGACGCCCTCGCCGCGATTATCCCGATGGGTGGTCGCTACTCCGACGGTTTGACAGAAGACCTGGTTAACACGTTCGCGCAGATGGAAGGCCTGGCTCCCGATTACGTTCGCGCATTTGCCGGCTCCAGCCCGGCCCTTCGTTTCGCGGTCATCGCGTTCACTTCGCCGCAGAACAGCTACGTCACTGCCGATCCCGGTTACGAAGCTGGTATGTTCGCGGCAGAGGCGGCCCAAGCCCGGGTGGTGAAAGTTCCTCTTACCAAAACCTATGCTCATGACGTCAAGGCCATGCTCGCCGCGGCGCCCGACGCCGGACTCTTCTACATTTGCTCGCCCAACAATCCAACAGGCACGGTCACGCCACACTCTGACATCGAGTACCTTGTCGAAAACAAACCCAAAGGCTCTGTTGTAATGGTCGACGAAGCCTACATACATTTCGCTGATACGACCTCTGCTATTGATCTCGTCAAAGCCGGCAAAGACGTGATCGTGCTACGAACCTTTTCGAAAATTTACGGAATGGCCGGTCTGCGCTGCGGATTCGCCGTTGCGCGCCCGGAGCTGCTCGAAAAAATCATGAACCGCTCCGGTTGGAACTTCATGCCCATCACTGCCGTGGTTGCCGCGTCAGCCAGCCTCAAGGACCCGCGCTTGGGTTCCGAACGCAAGCGCATCAACGCCAGCGTTCGTCAGGGAACATTCGATTGGCTCGACCGCAGCCGCTACTCGTATGTACCGTCAGAGTCTAACTGCTTCATGCTAGATACGAAGCGTCCGGGCAAGGAAGTGATCGAGGCGATGGCGCGGCAGCATGTCAGCATCGGGCGCATCTGGCCGGTGTGGCCTACCTGTGTTCGCATCACGGTGGGTACCCGCGCGGAAATGGATCGTTTCCAGGCTGCGTTTCAAAAAGTGATGACCGGCGCCACCGCGATGAGCTTGCGTGGTGCGGACTTTCTGCGCAGTTCTCGGGAGGCGCCTCGACGGCGGAACCTCGCGAGCACGTTCTCTTGAGAAGTTAAAGACAACTCAACGAGCTGCAGGTTCGAATTAGGATGGCGGGGGAGCCTGACTTTCCGTCGGATACTCAGAGTAACTTAGATTGCCGTTGACTTACTTTGACTAATGGTGATTACGAAGTCGTGTGTTGAGTTGTGTGGGCGTGACCCAGGTTGGTCTTTCCTAACGTTATCATCTGGTGCGCCCCCTTTGATCTTCTACCTAAAAGTAGCTGAATGTCCCGCGAGTCGGGGTCCGCAGCTTTACGCGATTTGAGGGAACAAATAGCCCGGGAAAATGATCCCGAGAGGCTGCGTGAACGCATGCTAAACATCCACGTGCTACTCAACATGATCGAGGATCAGGTTGCGAACCTGGAACGCCGGCAGTTTCCACGAAGCCACTGAACCCCTGATTTCTCCCTTATCCCCGCCCTAGATCTCGCCTTCGCCAACACTGGGGCGTTCAAAACCAGCTGGCCGTGTGTAATCTCAATTGATCGAACCTTCAGGCTGGAACCGCATCACTGAGTCAGAACTTGAACTGCACGTCGAACTGCATGCGGCGCGGAGGTTGAGCGGCTACCGGCCTTCCGAACAGAGGAGAGGAAATTGTTCCGATATACGTAATGTAATTAGGGTGGTTCAGAACGTTGAACGAATTCAGCGAGACAGAAATGACCTTGGCTTCTTTCTTCTGTTTCGAGAGAGGGAAGTCGTGGGAAAGGTTGAGGTCCAGACCGATCAGGCCGGGACCGTGCATGGTGTTGCGGGGAACGACGGCGGGACGGTCGTTGATGATGCCGTCGTGATTGTTGTCGGCGCCAGTAGTGATCGTGACCGGCTTGCCCGAGTAAAGGGAAAGACCGACCCCCAGCGTGAAGAAGCGGGTTGGCTGGCTGGAGGCAAGCAGGTCGAACTTGTGAAGACGGTCATTGTCGGAACGTCCCCAGTCGGCGGAGGGATTGTAGCTGTTGACGGGAAAGAAGGTGATGCCGCTGGTGTTGTTGTCGGTGCGGCTGAGTGTGTATTGAACTTGCCCCGCAAAATACTTGCTCGGCTTGCCGCGGAAGGTGAGTTCCAGGGCGTTGCCCTTGAGGTATCCCTCGGACTGAATCTGGCGGATCTGGCCGACGGTTGGGTTGGGGCGCACGTAGTTTCCGGCTACCAGCACCGGCGCGTTGGCATCGACCGAACGGAAAGAATTGATGCCGCGATTGCCGATGTAGACGGCGCTTGCCGTACTCTTGGCCGTGACTTGCCGCTCGATTCCAATGCTGTACTGGAGGGTGTAGGGGATGCGGAGGCGCGGATCGAGTGTAACCAGGCTGGTGGGCACCCGCGACAGCACGCCGGGGTTGATCGGATATGAAACCAACGGCTGATCGACGATGAAGCGCAGCAGGTTCACGCCGTTGAAGTGGAGCAAGTCGCCGATGGGGCCCGGGCCGGTGCGATCGTAGAAGACTCCAGCGCCACCGCGAATGACGGTCTTGCTGTTCGCGGTGGGAGCGTACGCGAAGCCGACGCGCGGAGCGAAGTCGGTGGGAACATCATGGAAGTAATTCTGCGAGTAGTAGCGGACACCAAGGTATAGAGAAAAGTTCGGTGCCAGACGGATGTTGTCCTCAACGAATGCACAGATAACCCTTTCCAGAAAAACTAGGTGGCCACGGCCCGCTTGCAGTACGTAGGTGGTGGGAGTGCCTGCGGCGAAATCGGTGCTGCTGGCGAAAGTGTAAGTGCCCGCGCGGTTGGTGAAGTCGTCGAGTCCACGGCGGCTAATGTCGGGAATGTCAATGCCAAAGCTGAGCTGGTGCTTGCCGCTGGCGTAGGTGGCAAAGTCTGTTCCGTCAAAGTGATATTCGGTGCGGCGCGAATCGGCTTGTGCACCGCCGGCAGTGAACAGTCCAGACACCGTGAGCTGAGGATCGACACCGATGCTGCTCACGGAGTTGTCATAGTGGCCGAAAAGAAACCTCAACTGGTTCAGCCAGTGAGGCGAGAACTGGTGCAGATGGCTGACATTGACTTCGTGCTCAAGAAAACGCGTGTCGGTGCCGGCGCTGGGGAGAATGGTCCCACCGACGGATTGATTTTTTACCGAGCGGTGTTCGTAGGAATAGCCGATCCAGAACTGGTCTCCGTTAGAGAGGTCGTGGAAGATGCGTCCTGAGCCGAAGAAGTGATGAGTGGGATTGGGAATGGTCTGCGAGACCGGGCCGAGACCCAGCGACTCGGCGGCGGCGACGGCTTCGGGATCGATGATGGCCTGCTGGTCTTGCAGGTCTTCATCGAGCGCGAGCAGGAAGCTGGTGCGCTTGCTTTGGCCGATGGGTCCGGTGACTGAGCCTTCGTAGTACTGGCGGCGCTCGGGAGGCTTGGCGATGGCAAAAGCATTGCGTGCGTCGAAGACAGAGTCGCGAAACAGAAAGTTTAGTGAGCCATGATAGGACGGAGTTCCGCTCTTGGTGACGATTTCCAGACGGGCGCGGCCGGGGCGCGAGAAGCGCGCGGAGTAAGGGTTGTTATTGATTTTCACTTCCTGGACGGCCGAGGGAGTAACGCCGGGTCCGTTGGCCTCGATGCCATTGACCACGAGCGTGACCCCGTTGGTTCCCGTCGCATTATCGTCAAGAAAGCGGGACATAGTCGTGACGTAATCCTGGTCGAAGACGGGGACGCGGTCGAGCGCGTTGCGATCGATGAGGGTGGCGTTCTGGTTTTCCGAACTCTCGGTACTGACGAAGGGGACAGAAATTCCGGTAGCGACGGTGACCGTTTCGCTTCGAACCGCAATCTGTAGAGTCACGCGAAGAGGAGACCGGCGCCTGGCTGCCAGGGTTGTGTTGACGCGGGTGTCGCGGAAACCTTCGGCGTGAAACTCGAGGATGTAATTGCCGGGTGCAACGTTGTCGAAATGGAAAGACCCGGCGCTGTCGGTGGTCGTCTGGGCGACAGGTTTATCACCAGAGGCAAGCAGCGATACCTGAGCTTGGGCTATAGCAGCGCCGGAGGCATCGAAAACAGTTCCGGCAAGAGATGAAGCAGGCACCTTGGGTGGCGCATCTTCGGAGAGCGTCGCCGCTGAGGGGCGGGCCGGGCGGTCGAGAATTTGGGCAAAGAGCACGGCTGAGGAAAAGCTCACTGCCGCGACCAGGGTCCAAAAGGAGTGAAGTCTCATGCAAGCGCCTTGGAGCCTTACCTACTGCCGAGGTCTTATCGATTCAACAGCGCGGAGATACTGAGATCATTATCACAGCAACATGAAACATTCCTGAAAGATGGCGAGGAAGTGCGCCGGTCAGATCGCCTGCCGAAAGTGCGAACTCACTGGGGCGGTCGGGACCCAGTGATCGCGAACTGGAGACTCGCGACTCAACGGCGCATTCCATCTTTGTTGCTCGAGAGATCTGAAGTGGTTGGGTTTGGCGTGCGGCAAGACGGCCGGTGACTACATTCCGATTACACTCGCACGCATTCCGCGGGCTTTCTTCAAATTGCAACAGGCTGCACTCGCGCAGCGAGACACTCGACGGGTGGTTACTGAACTCAACACGGCGGCGCGCTGATCGTGCACCGACTACTGAAAAACTCATGCCGGGCCTCTATCGACAGTCTCCTACTCCGGCGTTTCTCCCCAACCCACGCGCCGGCCCTCGGCGCTACTCTTGTGCGCCAGCACAATTGCGCGCAGGGTTCGCAGCGCCTGTTCAGGGGTCACGTCTAGCGCGAAACCCTTCTCAATCGCATCTCGGATGTTGGCATAAAATCCGCGATAATCTCCGTGCTCCGTCTTTACTTTCTTACTTGCTTCCCCCGCGATGCTCAGGGTCCCCCATTGCTCCTCAGGCTCCTCTCCCCAGTCGGCGCCCCAATCCTTGCCCTCAGGAAACTTCCCTGCACGCAGCCGTTCCTCCTGCGGATCCATTCCATACTTCACCAATGATCCCTTCGTTCCGTGGATCAGCAAATGGGGGCCGGGCGCAAACGCGATTATGCGTGCCCGCAACATTGCCCGCAGCCCTGGATACTCCATGCAAACATCGAAGGCATCGTCCACCTCCGATGTGGCGCGCTGGCAAAATGCCGAGGCCACAATCGATTGTGGCTCACCGAATAAAACCAGAGCCTGATCGATCAGGTGCGGTCCCAGATCCCACAACACGCCGGCTCCCGGTTGATCCTTGCGCTCGCGCCACGCGTTTGCTTTCGGCTGCGGACGGAAGCGGTCAAAGCGTGCCTCGTATTCTGCGATCTCCCCGAGCGTACCCGAGTGTACTATCTTCCTCAGTGTCTGGAATTCGCCATCCCACCGCCGGTCCTGATAAACGGTAATCAGCCGTCCAGCCTTTGCCGCCAGTCGCACCAGCTCTTCGGCCCCGGCCAGCGTCGGAGCGAAGGGCTTGTCCACAACCACGTGCCTCCCCGCGGCCAAACATTCCCGCGCTAGTTCGAAGTGCGAGTCATTCGGAGTGGCCACAACGCACAGCAGGATGCTGGCATCGGATAGAAGTTCGTCCATGGTTCGCGCCAACCGCACATCCGGATATTTCTCTCGGGCGTGCGATGTCCTGCGCTCAAGGATGCACGCGAGTTCCATTCCCTCAACCGCTTGGATAACCGGGGCGTGAAACGCTTGTCCCGCCAGGCCGAAGCCGATCAAGCCGACTCTTATCATGGTTTCCTTTGTACAACTTTTACTGCTCTCCAATCAAAGCGGACAATCCAGGCATCTATTCCAGAATCCTCCCGAAATCAAAAAACTCCGGGATCCTGCCGTTCCACGTCCCGCTTTGCGGCAGCCCATGTACTTGTTCGGGGGCAACAATTTACAGAGTTCTGCGGATAGCCCGCCATCCCCCGCTGGTTTATACACGAAAAGAATTGCTCGCCGTGAGTGTGGAATCACGGTACGGAATTTACTGGAGGCAAAATGAGATTCGGACCGTTCATGGTGATTGCATTGTTACTGCTCCTGCTGTGGGCAGGCGGCTTCCTAATGTTTCACGTGGCCAGCGGCTTGATTCATCTGCTGCTACTGTTCGCCGTCGTAGCCTTCGTGGTGCACCTCGTCACGGGATCGAGAACGGCGTAGATTTTTCCGGGCCACCGCTCGCGTTCTGGAACTAACCGGTTTCAGAGCGTAAGTCCGGCGGCTTCAGTCCCCGGACGCCGCAGACCATGGGGCCACTCCGACGTTGCCAGAACCAACCAGTTTTTGCAGCTTGAAGAGTGACCCCGGCACGGTGGAGTAGCCTACCGCCGGAAATGCTATCCCCATTTTGGGTACGCATCGAGTGGGGGGACTACGGGCTTTTCTCCCGATCTTTCAGCCGCCTCACGAACTTTAACCCTGACCAGATCTCCGTCACCGCGCAAACCTTCACATCTACCAAGCCAGCAGCCAGCCCGATGGCACGGACCACATTTTCGTCGACATCCGTTGCCATGCCGGAGGTTTTCTTGGGCCAACTCACCCACAGCATTCCCGCTGAAGCCAGCTGTTCAGCGACCCGCGCAAATGCTTTGGGCAATGCGCCCTTCGACTTCGTAAAAGCCATCGCAAAGTCGATAGGACCGCGCCTTGGAACCTCGCACTTCGCCAACTCCGCTTTTAATTCAGCACGGACGTCGGCCGGGGCATCTACCAGGCAAACGCGGAAGCCTTCCTTGATCCCCAGTTTTTTCGGAAGCGGAGTGCCTGAATATCCTGGCATGACTTACTTGGTCGCGAAATGGCCTGCCCGAACTGTCCTGCGTTGGATAGGTTGGTGGAAGCCTGCACACGCAGGCTGCCTACTGCGCTGGTGCGTAGTACCCTCGCCGAGCCTTTACCCTCAAATTCTTGTGATCATTGGCCACGATTTCGATTGTACGGAAGTGGCCGTCTGCTTTAAAGTCTGCCGGCCTGTAGGAGAGGGCATACTGGCTGCGCAACTCCAGTTGGATTTCGCCAAATGCGTTGGCCACATCGCGCATTTGAAATGGAAAGAATGCTCGGCCCCCGGTAGCGTCGGCAATGCGCTCCAACACTTTGTCGCCCGTGCCCTTGGTTCCGCTGACGTTAGTGCTGATGGTGTACACGATCACATCAGCCCGCTCCGCCATCTCAATGGCCTCCTCGCGGGTTACATGACTGTGAGTGTCGTCGCCGTCGCTCACCAGAATGATCGCCCGACGTGTGGGTCCGGTATGCGGCACCTTCATCAGCTTGTCGCGGCACGTGTAGAACAAGGCATCGAATAGAGCCGTCCCGCCACCCGGACGCAGTTCACGCACTCCGCGCGCCAAGGCTTCTGTATTGTCGGTGAAATCCTGGGTGACATCCGGGGTGTCGTCAAATCCGATCACCACGGCCAGATCATACCGGGGACGCACCGTCTGGCTCAAAAACTCAATTGCCGCTTGCTGCTCGAACTTAAAGCGGTCACGCACCGAATTGCTCGCGTCAATCAGCAAGCCGACCTGCAGCGGGAGGTTGGTTTCATTGTGAAAGCTGCGCACTTCTTCGACGGGCTTTTTATCATCTACCACTCGGAAGTCAGTTTGCTTCAAGTCAGTTATGTGCCGCCCGTGCTTGTCGGTCACAGTAAACACTACATTCACTTCGTTGGTGGTGGTCCGGATCTTGGGAATCTCTGATTCTGCGGGACGCGTTTGTTCCTGCGTGCTTGCAGCAGAGGGTTGCGGCGCTGGCTTCTCCTCTGCGCTTGCCGGGGCCGGCGGTGCTTGCGAATCCTGCAGGGGACTAGTCGACTGAGAGGCCACTGCGGACCCCATTGGCAGGCCGAGGGCAAAAGCAACAAAGACAAGCCCAAGGGCCTTATTCCGAAAGGCCTTTTGCCAAAAGTGCTTCATCCAACCCCATTATATCCGCAGCCGCACCATCCCGATTCCCTGCCGATCTTCGCTCTGTGCCACGGCGGCGACTGAATGCAGGCTGACAGTTGGAAAGCGCGCAAAAGCCCATGTCTTCCGCATTCTCGATAGGCTTTGATGGCGTTGCTACTTCCCGGTCAGCTTTGCTAAAAACTCCCGCAACTCCTCCGGCAGTTCGCTCTTCAATCCCATATTTTCACCGGTCCGGGGATGCCGCAACTCCAGTTCCGCTGCATGCAAAAAATTCCGCCGTAATGACATTGCTCCCGCAGGGCCGCGTATCTGCCGGGGCGCTCCGTACGTGGCATCCCCCACAACCGGGTAACCGAGCGAAGCCAAGTGCACGCGAATCTGATGCGTCCTGCCGGTCTCGATTTTCACTTCGAGTAGAGTGAATTTGCCGAACGCGGTTTCTATACGTCGAGCCACTCGGTAATGCGTGATCGCTTGCCGCCCGCTGGACAGCCGTGTGGTCATTCGAATTCTCCGCACAGGATCGCGGCTTATGTCTTTGGAGACCGTTCCCCGCTCCGCCTTAACCCGTCCGTGCACCAAGGCCACATAAGCCTTCTGCACTTCGCGACGAGCAAATTGTGCCGCCAGCTTGCGATGCGCCTCATCATTCTTGGCCACCACGATCAATCCGCTGGTCTCTTTGTCGAGACGATGCACAATGCCCGGCCGCAACTCTCCGCCGACGCCGGAGAGGCGGGCGAAGTGATGAAGCAGTGCATTCACCAGCGTCCCCCGATTGCGTTTGTCTTCGGTGGCCCCAGCCCCCACGTGAACCATCATTCCGGCAGGCTTGTTAATGACCGCAAGATCGTCATCCTCGTAGACAATGTCGAGCGGGATATCTTCGGCCATTGCTCGTAGCGGCGGTCGCTGAGCTTCTCCCAGCACGCTGATGCGTTCGTCGCCGTGAAGCTTGAGCGAGGCTTTAGCGGCGGCGTCGTTTACCAAAACTTTCTCTTCAGAGATCAGTTCCTGCACCCGCGCTCGGCTCACAGCTTCAAGCCGTGCAGCAAGAAACTGATCCAGCCGCTTGCCGGCATCTTCAGGCACAACGGAAATAAGGATGGGGAACCCTTCGGGCATTCGCTGGAGAATACTACACACTGTCTTGCAAGACGGTTCAGCGCGTGGCATTGATCACTCGCGTGATGGTTTACATCAGGTGTGCCTTCGCGTCTGGGTGGGTTAGTTCCGGATTTCGACGATCAGATGTGTTCCGTCGCAACTCGTGAGGCATTGGCAAGGGCACGAGAACATCCGGCCAGACTGGACCGAATCGTCCGCAAAATGGAAAGTACTTGCTGAAATCGTCATTCCACCAGTAATTCTGAGTTGACTACCGCGTCGCTCCCACCGCCTGCGCTGGCAATGTCTTTGACCCTGGACGCCACCACCAGATCAGTCCACCGGCGATCACCAGGCCTATCGCAATCAACTGCGTTCCGCTCATGGCACCGCCGAACACCGACCCGCGCCCCGGATCGTCACGCAAATACTCGAGGAAGAAACGCGCAATTCCGTAGATGAACAGGAAGGCGCCAAAGACCTGCCCGTCAAACTTTCGACGCTTCAGCAACCACATCAGAAAGAAGAAATTCGCCAGTTCGACCGCCGACTCGAAAAGTTGAGTGGGCTCCAGCGGCACGTTCAATGGCGTTCCCGTAATCCGATTCGCCAATGGATTGGTGAAGACCACCCCCCACAAATGATGAGTCTGTTTGCCGTAGCAGCATCCGGCTGCGAAGCACCCAATGCGCCCAATCGCATGCCCGAGCGCCAGGCCCGGAGCAAAGGCATCGCAAGTTCCCAGCGCGGGCATGTGATGCTTGCGCACGTACCAGGCCGCGGCAGCGAATGCCGCGATCAGTCCACCTGAAAAAACTCCGCCGGCCTGTAGCGTGCTAATGCTGAAAATCTCGCGTGGATTCGCCGCATAGATGCTCCAATCATTGATGATGTAGAGTACCTTCGCGCCCACAATCCCGCACAGAACAACCAGAATGCCCAGGTTCCATGCTTCTTCCGGATCTATTCCCAGCTTCTGCGAATTGCGCACGCTGATCCAGAGGCCGATGAGGACGCCGAGAGCAACGAGAAAGCCGTAGGTCGGCAGAAAAAAGCGCCCGAAATGCACTAGTTGTGGGTACACAGTTAGTTTGATGCGGAAAACGACGGAATCGCTACCTGATCAGTCTAGCAGGAACTCCAAGCTGCAGGGCAGCCGGCCTTGCACCTAAGCGGCCTTCTCCGGATGCTGAAAGCACAGCCCATATCCGTCGGGATCGATCACGGTCAACTGTTTCATCCCATAGTCGCGTATCACCGGCTTTTCTACGGCAACACCTTTCGACCGTAAATATTCGTACGCCTCATCTACGTTGGGGCACCCGAAGAAAAGGGTGGTATCGCCATGCCCAGCCCGCCGGGTCGAATCGGGGACTGCGGGGCGCTCATCAGCTTCATAAGCCGTGTTCAGCATCAACGACGCGCCGGCCGCTTGAAGCAGGGCCCAGTCAAAGTGATCCCCGGGTCGCGATGACATGACGAGCTCGAAGCCCATGACGTCCCGATAGAATGCTACGGAGGTAGGCATGTCGAACACTTGGATGAGGGGAGTCAGCCCTGAAATTTTGATTTGCATCGCGATCTCCCACCCTCGTCGCAGGTCTGACGGGGATGAGCCATGATGGCAAGCAGCGGCGATCAACTGCTGAATTGATCCAGCAAAAAAAATCAAGCCGACCCACTATGCCGTGTGACGGGCCGAGAATGAACCCGTCGGTAGACGTTGGGAACCCGCCGAGACCCTTTAGGCATCTCCGCATGACGGAGCGTCGCACACCGGATCCTAGTTCGAGTCGAGTCCCCGTTCATTCTGCATTGGTTCAAAAATCGGTGACCGCCATCACCAACCTGGCAGGCCGGCTTTCAGGTTGGATGGTAGGCAAATCCCCGCGGATGCGCAAGAGGCGAGAGTGAAATAGTTGGCAGGGCGCTTGCAACTAAAGTAATGGAAGGTCCGGATTCACGCTTGCCCGCCAGAGTCTTTCTCAGACCGTACAACGCTTTCCAGCAGAGTATTCTTGGAGCTTCTAACTAACAACTCCGCACAATACGTCTGAGGGTCTTACACAGGGGAACTGGGTAGTCACAATTGAAAGACGGTCGGCCGCTGGACACCGCCAGCGGGCGTGAACCTGCGCGACCCGACATCAGAACACCTACTTGCCAGCGTTGACCAAGCTGATGCAGTCACCTTGGTCCTTGAATGTCCGCGGAATCGTGAAGGCACTGATTCTTATTGGTTGGAGGGCCAATTCCCGGGGTCATTGCCACTCCAAAAGGGGGCCCTACCCAACCCTTACCGTGTCAACCACGGTGTTACTCGCCGTATCGATCACTGAGACGGTACTTCCGCCGCTACTCGTCCGTACGCGCGGCCGTCCGGGGTGATCGCGACCACCAAAGGGGACGCTCCCAACTGCTATGTGGCAATCACCGTATTGCTCGCCGTGTCGATTACCGAGACGGAGGAGCCGAACACATTCGTCACATAGGCGCGGATTCCGTTTAGGAGTCATGGCCCCAGGGATTCTCAGCTGATACCGTTGTGCTGGTTCCCGCTCTGGTCAATAGCCCGAGGGGCGAAATCGTTTACGGTCTGCAGGCGAACGACTTCATCGTTGAAGTTCGATTGAGTACAGAGGGTTGTTTCCTGAGCGCCAACGCTCCCTGCGACTAACGCGAGTAATAAGATAATAAAAACGGAAGGGGTGCTCTTCGCAGATCACCCTGCCTTGCGGACATCCCCCAATACCTGATCCAGAGCCTGCGCCAGTTGGTGGGCGCGCTGCCGGTAGTCCGAACTCCCGTTATCCTGCCTGCGCTTTAAGAGATGGTACTCATCGGCAATGTTCAGCGCCGCCAACACTGCCAGCCGCACCGTGTCAATCGTATTCGTCGCCTCGGCCACGGCCCGCATCTTCGCGTCCACGTATTCCGCCAGATTCAGAATGTATTCCGGATCTGACCCGCGCAAGTTATAGGCCTGGTCGAAAATTTCTACCCGCACGCTCGCGTTCTGAGCGTCTTTGACCGGATTCTGTTTGCTTATCGAAGCCATGTCGGATTCACCCTCCGCACCGCAGAATCTCAGGCTTTTCCTGCACTCGCTACGGAAGTCCTGCGCGCTGTGCGAGACTCGGACTTCTAGCTCGCCGCCTGCTCTTGCGCAATCGCCTCTATCTGCTCCAGCATCTTCTCCACTCGGTTGCGGATCTCTTCCCGTTCCTTGCGCAACTGCACCGTCTCCCGGCGCAGCACCTGCAACTGTTCGTCGCGCTCGTCCAGTTGCTGCCGCAATCGTCCGGCATCGCATTCCGCCGACGCCTGGGCCTGCCGCGCCGCCTTCACCATCTCAATCGTGCGGTAAACTTTCTCTTCCAGCGCCTCAAAATCATCCGCCTGAACCTGCTCCGCCAACCCATCCACCGCCTTTAAAGCCATGATTGCACTTTTCCTTGGAGATTGTTCGTTCTTCTCCGCAGTATACTCCAGATCTTTGTGGATTGAGCATGCCCCATGACCCCCCATGACCCCCCGCGTGGTCTTGTCACGACGAAATTCGCTATAATCCCCGCATGAAAAATCTGGTGTGGTCCTCCATCGCACTCCCGGTGGTTCTGGCCATCGCCGCGCTCCCCAGCGCCGCCAAAACCAAAGTCGAACTCAAGGACGCTCAAGGCCAGGCCGTAGGCACAGTCATCCTTTGGGAGCAGGGATCAGGTGTCGGCCTCCAGCTTCATCTTCACGGTCTTCCGCCCGGCGAGCACGCCATTCATTTCCATCAGAATTCCAAATGCGATGCGCCGGATTTCAAATCAGCCGGCCCGCATTTCAATCCGGATGGGAAAAAGCACGGTTTGGAAAATCCCGAAGGCCACCATGCCGGTGACATGCCGAACTTCACTGTCGACGCGAAAGGCAAAGCCGATGCCAAGCTCGGGAACAAGGATGTGAACCTCGGCGCCGACGCCCACTCACTGTTCAGCAACGGAGGCACCGCGCTCGTCGTCCACGCCAAAGCCGACGATATGAAAACTGATCCTTCGGGCAACTCCGGCGACCGCATTGCCTGCGGCGTAGTCACGAAGTAAGTAAGCACCTCTTGGACGATGGTTGGTGGCAACGCACGACTCGTGTGGGAACAGCCGCCACGGCTGTCCACTGAGCGCAGCGAGGAGCTTGCGTTACTTCCGCACCCGCAATTTCCCCAACCTCTCCGCCGCCGCGTCCAGCGTCTCCGGCTTCTTGCAAAAGGCAAAGCGCACTTGCCGCGCCCCATCGCGCGGATCGTGATAAAAACTCGACCCCGGCACCGCCGCCACCCCCACTTCCCGCACCAGATATTTTGTGAACTCCAAGTCGTCCGCAAATCCAAACGCCCCAATATCCGTCATCACGTAATACGCTCCCCGAGGAAGAAAGCACTGGAAGCCTGCCGTCTCCAGCGCGGGCACCAAGTGATCCCGTCTCACACGGTATCCCTCTGCCAATTTCGCATAATATTCCGCCGGCAAACTCAGGGCCGTCGCGCCCGCCTCCTGCAACGGCGCCGGTGCTCCCACGGTCAAAAAATCATGCACCTTGCGGATCGCGTTCGTGATCTTTTCAGGCGCCACCGCCCAGCCCACGCGCCATCCCGTCACGCTGTATGTCTTCGACATTCCGTTAATCGTCACCGCCCGCTCGCGCATGCCGTCCAGCGACGCCAGGGAAATATGACGCGTCCCGTCATACAAAATGTGCTCGTAGATCTCATCCGTGATTGCTAGTACGTCGAACTCCACGCACAAATCACGAATCAACTTCAACTCCTCCTGCATAAACACTTTCCCCGTCGGATTGTTCGGAGTATTCACAATGATCGCTTTCGTGTTTCGGTGGAACGCCGCTCGCAGTTCCTTTTCATCCAACGTCCACTCGCCGGCCGCCTCCGCCGGCGGACGCAGCTTGACAAACCGCGGCCGCGCCCCGCTTAGCACCGAATCCGGCCCATAGTTCTCATAGAATGGCTCGAAGATTATGACCTCATCCCCGGCGTTGCAGACCGCCAGCAAAGTCGAAATCATTGCCTCGGTCGATCCGCAACACACCGTCACCTCTTTTTCCGGATCAACGGAAATCCCTTGCCACACGCCCATCTGGCGCGCGATCGCATTGCGCAGATTCTTCGATCCCCAGGTGATGGCGTACTGGTTCACATCGCCCGCAATGGCCTGCTGGGCTGCCTGCTTGATCTCAGCGGGTGCCGGGAAGTCGGGGAAGCCCTGCGCCAGGTTCACCGCCCCATGCAGCATCGCCTGGCGCGTCATCTCCCGAATTACCGACTCGGTGAAATGTGAGGTCTTATCGCTGAGAAATTGTTTGCGCTGATTGGATGGAGAAGAGATTACATCCGCCATAGCTGGCAGATTAGCACAGGAGATTCATTACAACTTGTCATCCTAGCGAAGCATTTGCTATCGCGAAGCGAAAGCCAATACGCAGTCGAAAGCCTGCCCGGAGCGAAGCCGAAGCGGACCCCTTACCCGCATACGGTCGCGACCTCGCAAGGAGTTTCTATTCCCTACGCTGCACGCCGCCCAGTCCCTGCAAAGCCGTAACGATCCGCCCCGACCACGCCGCCACTTCGTCCTCGCGCAACGTCCGTTCCGCCGATTGGAACGTCGCCCGTAGCAAGATGGAATACTTGCCAGCAGCGATTGCTCCGCCGCGAAAAATCTCGGCCGGCACAAAACTGCGAAGATCATTCACCCGCAATGCTCTAACCGCCTGATCAATCTGTTCAAACGAAACGCCATCCTCAAACACGAACGAAAAATCCCGCTCCACGGCCGGATACTTCGGTAGAGGAACAAACCGCACCTGCCGCAAGTCGCGCGCATACAACTTCTGCAGATCAATCTCCGCCAAGAAAACATCCTGCCGCAACTTGCGTACCGCAGCCACCTCTGGATGTACCTGCCCAAACTGCGCCACCACCGTGCCGTCCATCCACGCTAGCGCAGACCGTTCGGGATGGAAATATTCCGCCGTCTGACGATCATAGATCAGCGCCTCACACTCAAACGCCGCCAACAGGTTCTCCACATCCCCCTTGAATCCGCGAAAAGCTTCCGCCACCGCCGCCCCCTCACCCTGGCTCACATCCAGGACGCCGCCCCCCGGCAACGAGTTCTTGACTGCCACGACCGTCGCACCCAAGCAAGCGCGCTTCGGCTCAACTCGCACACCGTCCGTTACTCCGTAGACGGTGCCCATTTCAAACAGCCGGACATTCTCCGCTCCGCGATTCAGATTCCAGCCCAGCATATCCAGCATGCCGGGCGCCATCGAGGTGCGCATGACACTCGCTTCTTCGCTCAGCGGATTTTCCAACTCCAGCACAGCCGGCGAACTTCCAGAGCAATGCGACAGAAACCGCTCTGCATCGGCATGCGAGATAAATGTCAGGGACACCGCCTCGTTGTATCCCAAAGCCAAAGCCCGCGTCCGCAAAGTCCTGTCCTTCGCCGCATCCGGAGGCTCGGTGACCGCTCCGCTGTAAGCCGGCAACGTATTCTGGAACTTGTCATATCCGTGCAGTCGAGCAATCTCTTCAATCAAATCAATTTCGCGTTCCACATCGAGCCGCCAACTCGGGATGTGCACGGTAAACTCTTCCCGCTCCTGTCCGGCTGGAATCAAGGTGAAACCCAGCCGCTTCAGGATGCGGAAAATTTCACTCGCGCCCACCTTCTCACCCAGGATCCGACGCACTTCGGACACGTGCAGCGCTATCGGGGCCTGATCCATCATCTTTCCAACCACGTCAATGACGTCGCCTGGTAACTGACCGCCACCCGACTCAAGAATCAGATCCGCAACTCGATCGCAAGACACAACCGTCGACTCGAAATCCGCACCACGTTCAAAGCGATGCGAAGCGTCGGTATGAATTCCATGCCGCCGCGAAGCTTTTCGAATCGTCACTGGATCCCACCAAGCCGACTCAATCAACACATTCCGCGTCTTGTCGGTGATCATGGTGTCGAAGCCACCCATCACGCCCGCCAGGCCGACCGGCTTCTTCGCATCGGCAACAACCAGATCCTCCTCAGTAAGCTTGCGTTCCACCCCGTCGAGAGTCTTTAGCGTCTCGCCGTTGCTCGCCCGCCGCACAATGATCTTCCCGCCTTCGAGCAAATCCATATCGAAGACATGCGTGGGCTTGCCGATTTCCCACAACACATAATTCGTGGCATCGACGGCATTATTGATCGCGCGCTGATCGAGCAATCCCAGCCGATGTACAACTTTCTCGGGCGATTTCTTGATCGTGACTCCCCGGACCACGCGCGCAGAGAACCGGGGGCACAGCTCGGGGTCTTCGATGTGAATGGGGAAGGACACTGCCGCAGGCGTATTGCTGTGATCCCGCTTGGGTGCGGGTTTGGCCGCTGAGGTCTGCTTCTTTTTGCTCGTGCTGCGCTCGAGCGGCGCGGTCGCAGCCTTAGATTGATGCTGCGCTTGAGATCTCGGCGTCCCGGGCAGTTTGGGCTGGCTCGGCTTCAGAGGTAACTCATAAATCGCACTAGCCTCGCGAGCTACGCCATAATGGTTCATTGCGTCGGGACGGTTGGTGCCAATCTCCATCTCAAACACGGTGCGGGCACCGGAGCCGCTGATGCCTTCAACGGCAATGCCGACGGCGGTCAAGTCCTCGGCCAGACGCTGGTCATCGACTGGGACGTCAACAAAATCGCGAACCCATTGTGGAGAGATCTTCATGAAGCAGCTTTTAGCTCTTGGGCGAACAGCTTCTATGCAAACTGCTGCAAAAACCGCACATCCCCCTGAAAGAACAACTGAATGTCATCAACTCCATACTTCAATAAAGCGATCCGGTCGGCGCCCATGCCGAATGCGAATCCCGAAACTTTCCTCGGGTCGTATCCCTTGTCCTTCACAAAGTCAAATACGTTGGGATCGACCATGCCGCAACCCAGGATTTCGATCCATCCCGTCTGCTTGCATGGACGGCACGGCTCCGCTCCGCGCGTCCCGCTCCCGCCACAAATAAAGCAGCTCACAAACATTTCCGCGCTGGGCTCAGTGAATGGAAAGAACGATGGCCGGAAATGTGTTTTCACGCTCGACCCAAACAGAGCCTTCATGGCATGATCGAGCGTCCCCTTCAGATCTGAGAAAGTAATATTCGTGTCCACGGCCAGCCCTTCTACCTGATGAAACATCGGCGAGTGGCTCGCATCTGGAGGATCATTGCGATGCACCTGCCCGGGTATCACGATCCGAATCGGAGGGCGCATCTTCTCCATGGTCCGAATCTGCACTGGAGAAGTATGCGTACGCAGCAAAAGACGCTCCCGCGGCGGTTTCGCAGCCTGCCCCGCGATGAACAAAGTGTCCTGAGTATCTCGCGCCGGATGGTTCGGAGGAAAATTCAGCGCCTCAAAGTTGTAGTAGTCCGTCTCGACGACCGGCCCTTCGGCGACGGAATACCCCAGCTTCTGAAACACGGAGACGATCTCGTTCATCGTCTTGATAACCGGATGCTCAGCGCCAATCGGCCGCCGAATGCCGGGAAGGGTTATGTCAACAAGACCTGCTTTCTCAAACGCCTTCCCTTGGAATTCCACTTCTGAAGGTTCAGAGCCCGCATGAGCAATAGGAAGGGTGGGGATCTGAGACTGGATCTTCGCAGCCGCTACTGCCTGCTCAACCTGCTCTTTAACGAGGTTCACTTCCCGGCCAGCCTCGCGCTTGGCTTCTTTCGGAGCAGCCTTCAGCCAGAGGTCGTTAATCTGCGTCAGCACCCCATTCTTGCGTGCCATCCATCGGTCGCGAAAAATCTTCCATTCGGCCTCGTTCTTCACCGCGACAGCTTCCTGGGCGAGCGCAGAACGCAGTTCCGCCGAGGCGCGTTCCAGCGCTGATGCCGAGTATTCCGTCAATTTGGAGACGCTATACATGGGCAAATCGAACAAGGGCAAACAGAGTAGGGCAGCCGCATCGCCAAGACGCCGCCGCCTCCGTGTGTACCAGCCAAGAGCTAATGGCTAAAAGCTAAAGGCTGTCTCACGCGCTGAGCGCGCCCTTCGCCTGCTCGGCGAGGCTCTTAAACGCGCCTGGATCCTTAACCGCAAGATCCGCCAGAATTTTGCGGTCTAGTTCGACTCCGGCGGTCTTCAGCCCATGGATGAACTGGTTGTAACTCATCCCATTCAGCTTGGCCGCCGCGCCAATGCGCACAATCCACAGCGAGCGATACTGGCGCTTGCGTTGCTTGCGGCCCGAGTAAGCGAACTTCAGCCCGCGCTCCACCGCTTCTTTGGCGGCGCGGTACAGCTTCGATTTGGTGAGGAAATAGCCGCTGGCGCGTTCCAGTATCTTTTTTCGTTTCGCGCGGCGTTTGGTTCCGCGTTTTACACGAGGCATAGTATTCTCCTTTTTGCTTTCTAGGTACTGGCGGCTGGAGGCAAGGACGATTCGCCGAGTGGCGATCTCATGGCCTCTTCACACACCTGACAGCAATTGTTGATCGACGATTTTTGATGGTTGATTTAAACCGACCGCGGGAAGCTGGTTCTTATATCAATAAGCAATCAAAAATCGACAATGCTCCTACTGATAAGGAATCATGCGCTTCACTTTGCGAATGTCTCCGTCACTCACCAGGGCAGAACTCCCCAGCTTCCGCTTACGTTTCTTGGCCTTGGAAGTCAGGATGTGACGCAGGTGCGAATGTCCCCGCTTCACCTTCCCGGACGCAGTCTTCTTGAATCGCTTCGCCGCGCCTTTGTGCGTTTTCAGTTTCGGCATAGGTCCTCTGAGTCAGCCGCCAGCTTTTCGCCGTCGGCTTCAAATTGCAAACCTCTTCAAATTGCGAATCTCTTGGGATTGCTGATGTTTCGACGATGGGAAAACGAACCAGCAGCGCCTTGCGTTCTACGCTTGCGAAGTAGGGTTCGGAGCCTGGGCCGCAACCGTAGCCTGTGCCGGTTGCTTCTCTTTCTCCTGCGCCTGCAACTTCTCTTTCTGCATCCGCTCTTGCTTCGCCTTCTGCTTGGCTTCCTTTTCTTTTTCCTTCTCGCGTTCCTGGGCCGATTTCTTCGGGGCCAGAATCGCGTGCAACGTGTTCCCCTCTTGCCGCGGCCGGAACTCCACGATGCTTTGCTCCTGGACGTCTTTGATCAGCCGCTCCAAAATCTGCCGTCCCAGGCTGGTGCGGGTCATTTCCCGGCCGCGGAAGAAGATCGTAGCCTTGACCTTGTCTCCCTCATCCAGGAAACGCAGCACGTGGTTCTTCTTGGTCTCGTAATCGTGGTCGTCCACATTAATGCGGAACTTCACTTCCTTCACCACGATCTTGGTCTGATGCTTCTTCGCCTCCCGCTCCTTTTTCTCCTGCTGATACAAATATTTTCCGTAGTCCATGATGCGGCATACGGGGGGTTGGGCGGTAGGAGAAATCTCGACCAGGTCCAGATTCTTCTCGCGGGCTTTCTTGAGCGCGTCATATGGGGTCATGATTCCCATCTGCTCGCCCTCGTCGTCAATCACGCGGATTTCGCGGGCGCGAATGCGATCATTGGTGCGGATAAAGCGTTTATCGATACAGTCCTCCAGCGTTAGCTAAGGTAGCGAAAGATGAGGGATTATAACACCGGCGGAGGTTGAACACTACTGCTCATGGAACTGGCTCATGGAACTGGGAGCTTCCGTTGAGAAAGTTTCGGCATCTGATTGGCATGACATTTCGAATGCCCGCTTCTGCCAGATTTCGCGCACCCTCGGAACCGTCGCCGGTTCCGATCAAAGAACCGCCTGATTCTCCGGAAAATCCAGACGTCCCGGTAGGCGAGCCTGATCCGGCGGAACCAGATGAAATCTGAAGGAGTCCGAACGAATCTTAGCGGCGAAGGTATAACCCCACCAAACCCAGCGCCGCTCCGTTGATTCCGCCGCGGCCCACTCGGGCTAGTCTGCGAAGGGCAGCGGCAACCTGCAAGGCCTGCGATTTGTGGAAGCGGGGGACGCAAACGGTTTTTGCCGAAGGCAAGCCCGCATATTTAAGGAATGCACGTCCAGTACATATTAAAAGTACTTTTGAACATAAAATATTCGGCGTAGTGTTGCGGGTAGAGCTGGTAGCTCATTGGTCGGTGTTGTGCCGAAGCCGCCTGCAGCTTTTGAAACTCCCGCATTTGCTGCTCAGCCTCCGCTGTCTTCCCTTGTTTGCGATACAGACCTGCCCAACCGAAGTGAGCTTGGGCTGCAAGCGATCCTTCCTTTTCAATACTCAGCAGGCTGATCCAGGCTTTCTCTGAGGCAGCAGCATCGCCGTCGAGCGCGGCGGCCTTTCCGATAGCGTAGAGCGTTTCTGGCATCTGTGGCTGCAATCGGTCGGCACGTTCCAGTTCTGTCCGCGACTCACGTGACTTGCCTTGCTGAAGAAGAGCCTCTCCGAGGCGGTACTCCGCTTCCGCGTTTCCAGGTTGCAGCTTGACCTCGGCGCGAAACTGCTGCTCGGCTTGTGGCCAGCGCGAAGTCATCGCGTAGACCTGTCCGAGTTCCAGATGAAGATTGGGCATGTCCGGCCGCAGTTGCAGAGCTTGCTGATACTGCTTTTCAGCGTCGGGCATTTGCCTAAGCACAAAATAGTTTTCAGCAAGTGCCTGACAGGCACGCGCTGATCGCGGGTACGCCGCCAGCAACGTGTCAATTGATTGCTTCGACAATAACCCGCCGGCGCGACCCTGATAATAAAGCAAGTCGGGATCGTTGGGCCGCTTTTCGAGCGCAGCCTGCAAATTCATGATGCTCTCTGCGAGTTGCCCGGTCTCGAGTTGTGCAATTCCCAGGGCACCTTGCTTAGGGTGGCTCTGACGCACTCACGGGTGCGGGGCTAGGGATCGGTTCGCTCCGGCCCGACTACATTCCGGGCTGCGATAAGAACGTATCTGGAAGCGCAGTTGCCAGAGTTACGGAGTGGTTCAATACGGCTTGCTTTACCGCGCCCAGCGGAAACAACGGCTCCGTTAATACACCATACAATCCCTGGGCCTTTGGTAACGAACCTCGCGTAGATGCTACGCTCCGGCAGCAAGGCGTCGTCAATTTTGACTTCGCCGTATTCAAGCGGACCACGATCATGGAAAGACTTGCGGTGGAGTTCCGGGCAGAGTTCTTCAACATCTTCAACCATCCTCAGTTCGGGCCGCCGAACGGAACTGTGACTAGTTCGACCTTCGGCCAAGTGACGAACACGGTCAACAATCCAAGGTTGGTTCAGTTCGGGGGTTGAAGGTGGTCTTCTGAAGTGTCATCCCTCCGGGCCGGGAATGATTATCCGGCCCGGACATTTTTGTTTCTCTGCGGAGGGGAATCTGCTCCGGTACAAATAGCCTCAACTGATCTGTTTCGATTGCGCCTCTTCTGGCAGCCTCTGCTAAGCTTCCACCCATGAGAACCATTCCAACGATTGACTACTCCGAGGCAAAGCGCGTGGTCGATCTCATCGTTGAAAAGGCTTCGCAGATGCAGAAAGCTGTCGTCGTGGCGGTGGCCGATTCGCACGGCGAGCTGATATGTTTTGCTCGCATGGATGGTGCTTCTATCTCTTCGATAACCATTGCCATGAACAAGGCGTGGACCGTAGCCCGGGCGGGTAAGCCAACCCAGGAGATCGGAGAAAAAGTCAGGCATCCGGAGAAAGGCCATGATATCGCTTACTACGGTGATCCGAGATTCGTTGGCTGGGGCGGTGGGATCCCGGTCCGGAATCACGGCGAGGTGGCGGGCGCCGTTGCCGTCAGTGGACTTTCTTCAATTGAGGATATCGGCCTGGCGAGCCTAGGCGTCGAAGTGCTTGCGATGCCAAGTTCGTGATTGTTGACGAAGCTACGCCGCTACCATCCTGCTAATCGCCGTCATCGATGACCTTTGTCCACGGCGGCCGAGGTCGTGAAGGTCGTCCCAGTCCTCAGGCTTTGCGGCGCCCTCGGGGTGTACGCCCGACAGAATGACCCATCCGTGCATCACTCACGCGTGATCGCCCCAGGCTTTCGGTACGGCGGGCAGCGGTTCTCCCGCCAAACGCTTCTCGACAAAGCTCGCGATGAAATCCGCGAAGCGCCCGACGACCTTCGCCGGGTGATATGTTAAACGATATAATTAAACTAGTTTGATGTAAATAAACATATCGATTGCTGTTTCGTTGTGATATTGAAGCCGGAGTTCCGGCGAGCTTTTTAAGCTATTGTGAAAAGATGGTCGGCGCGAGAGGGATTTTCGAACCTTCTTGCCGGGAGCCCGGCGGATGATTTTCAGAACTTTTCTGCCAGTCCGTGGCTTCAAAGACCGGCCCGGAGACCGGCACCTAGCCTTTTGTGCGGAGTTTGGCTCATTTGATATTTCGCCAGAAATACCAAAATGGGTACGAGCCGAAGCCTGGATGACCGATCGATACGCCCTGGTGAAGCTGCTTCCGCGTGGAAAAAGAATTCTTGAACGGGTTGCCCGGCAACGGCTTCCGGAATTGCGCGCCGGAGGGCCGCACTGGTTAATGCACTTGATGCGGTTCTGGGACGCAAACCGAAATCTCGAAGAGCGAACAAGAGCGCACAGTATGACCACACGAGGAGGCGCGCAAGAAAATCGTGAGCAAGAATAGCAAATCAGCGTTGCGGGACAACGAGACGGTGCCAAACAAGAAGGACCGCAACGATGAGTTGGGAGATTTCACAACCACGTGGCGAGTCGTTCCGATTTCCTTATTGGCCACGGTGATTGGAGTGATCTGCGCATTTGTCGCACTAGCGTTGCTCCGTTTAATCGGGTTATTCACCAATTTGTTCTATTTTGGCCGGTGGAGCACCGCGATGGTTTCGCCGGCAGGTAGCCATCTCGGTATATACAGCGTTTTCGTTCCCATCGCTGGCGCACTAATCATCGGTGTCATGGCGAGGTACGGTTCCGAGCGCATCCGAGGTCACGGCATACCCGAGGCGATCGAGTCCATTCTGCTAAACGGTAGTCGGATAGAACCGAAAGTCGCCCTTCTCAAACCAATCTCTTCGGCAATCTCGATCGGCTCCGGCGGTCCGTTCGGCGCGGAAGGTCCGATTATCATGACGGGCGGCGCGGTGGGCTCGATGATCGCCCAGCTGTTTCACCTGACTAGCGCGGAGCGCAAAACACTACTGGTGGCCGGAGCTGCCGGCGGGATGTCCGCAACCTTTGCGGCGCCGGTGGCTGCGGTACTGCTGGCCGTCGAGCTGCTACTTTTTGAATGGAAACCGCGAAGCCTGATTCCGGTGGCATTAGCAAGTGCAATGGCTGCGGTCGTACGAAGATATATCTTGGGGTTCGGGCCGTTGTTTCCCGTGCCGGTTCACCCATTATTCATTGGACCAAAGGGACTGCTCGGATGCGCCCTCGTCGGTCTTCTGGCGGGAGCCCTATCGGCCCTGCTCACCCTATCCGTGTACGCGGCTGAGGACGCTTTCCACCGGCTGAAGATCCACTGGATGTGGTGGCCCGCAATCGGAGGGCTGGCCATCGGTTTGGGAGGCCTGGTTTTCCCGCAAGCACTGGGCGTAGGTTACGACACGATTGGCGCATTGCTTCAGGGCAGCGTCACCACACGAGTGATTCTCGGAGTCCTGCTCGTCAAGTGGTTCATCTGGGCGGTATCGCTCGGCTCCGGCACATCGGGCGGCGTTCTAGCGCCGCTGCTGATGATGGGTGGGGCGCTCGGCGGCCTCGAAGCCATGTTTCTTCCCAACGAAGGCGCAGGTTTCTGGCCACTGATCAGCATGGGTGCCATTCTTGGCGGCACAATGCGCGCTCCGTTCACGAGTATTGTTTTTGCCTTTGAGCTGACGCACGACGCGAATGTGTTTTTGCCCTTGCTGGTAGGTAGCGTCATCGCTCACGGTTTCACAGTCTTGACGCTGAAGCGGTCCATCTTGACCGAGAAAGTTGCCCGGCGCGGCTACCACCTCAGCCGCGAGTATGCCGTTGATCCGCTGGAAATTCTTTTTGTACACGAGGTCATGCGAACGAAGGTTGTGGTACTGCCAGCTGCGAGTACGCTAGGCGAGATCTGGCACTCGTTGCGGGTGGATCACCGGCAGGAGCAGCGTTTGCTGCCGGTCGTGAACGCAGAAGGACAGCTTGTCGGTGTGGTGACGCGCGGGGATATAAGCCAGCGGATGGAGCAGAATGGGGACGCAGCCCTGGGATGGCCGATCGGTGATCTAGTGCGAGCCAGTGCGGTTGAGGCGTATCCAGACGAGCCGCTGCGAGTGGTCGTATATCGCATGGTTGAAAAGGGTTGCACGCGAATGCCTGTGCTGGAACGTGCCACGAGAAAATTTCTAGGTCTGGTGTCGATTAATGATTTGCTGAAGGCGCGCTCGCGGCACTTGGAAGAAGAGAGCCGCCGCGAACGAAGTCTCAAATTTAGATTTTTTCCTCCTGGGAAATGGAATCCCAAGGGAACGCAGTCCTCTGAAGCACCGTAGCGTCTTCTCGCGACCCAGGCGTTGTTCTGTCTTTGCGCAACTCTTGGCTATCAACGAGAACCCCGAATCCGGTACCCGCTGACAACAGGTAGTTGACGTAAACAGGGTCGAAAATCGCGCTGCTCATGCCGGATCCGCTAGAAGATCGACTCGGTAGCCAAGCTTCTGGAGTGTCCGATCATTCGGGAAGTGCGGGCCCGTCTAGAGTTTTCCGAAACCGACGAGCCCCGTTCCTCATAGCGGACGCCTTTATTCAGAATCATCCAGATCAGCTGACAGATGCGATGCGCAATTGCCCCGATGGTTTTGTTGTGGCCGAGGCGCGGAACGAGACGACGGTAGACGATCTCGAAGATGCTTCCTTTATGCTTAGCTGCAGCATGGGCAGCCTGATTGGCGGCGCATGTGCCGGTTACCCTTCGGCGAGCGTGGGCTGGGATTCACTCCCGCGCTCTCTTCCTCTCCCGGGCATGCCCCCACCCACGAGGAGAGTTTCTTGACCGAAGCGAAGGTCACTGCCTTGGCACCCACCTCGGCAATGATCAGCTGGGGTGCCCGTAAGATCCGAGAATGCCTGATCCGGAGATTCTCCGATATCAAGATCCCTGCCAAAAGCACGATCCATGCGGTGCTGGATCGCCACGGCCTAGTGGAGCACCGTGGTCGCTTGCGTCCTCGTGCTCAGGGAACAGCTTTATCCTTAGGCCAGCTTCCTAATGAACTATGGTGTCGTCAATACTGCTACCCGCTGACCGTCACCGGTCATGCCAGCCGATCGGGATAGAACGCAGGCGCGCCAGCCGTAGGTGGAGGGTTTCCGTCCTTGCCCTTTCGGTCTGCAAAGCGGGTTCACAATTCCACCTTAGCTACGTTTCCCGCGGCCCCCCTATAATTCCGGACGGCCGA
>QIAN01000283.1 GCA_003225005.1 Acidobacteriota bacterium
AGCAGCGCTTGCGCGTCTTACGCCAAAGGTCGAAACGGTGCTGCAATCGCTCCAATTTGCCCGGAGCGAATACGGTGCGGGTCCTCATGGGCCATCCTCCATCCACTACGGAGTGGACAGCCAACGATACCAACGGCTTTAGCAGATTTCATGCACGCTTGCCGAAACGACACCGCAAGCGGGCAATCCGGGCACGGGAAGCTCAGGCGTTGGCGGAATCCAGACCGTTGTTCTGAAGGGCAATCCAGACCGAGCAGGCGTATATACCATCATGCTTCGCGTCCCGGCACATACGCGCATCGCTGCGCACTCCCATCGTGACGACAGGGTTGCGACCGTAATCTCTGGCACATGGCATATCGGCTACGGCGATAAGTTTGACGAGGCGAAAGTGAAAGGTCTGCCACCGGGTAGTTTCTACACCGAACCACCATCTCGGAATCACTTCGCAGAAACCGGTGACGAGCCTGTGGTCGTTCAGATTACCGGGTTCGGTCCATCTTCGACTGAGTACGTGGATGCCACACAAGACCCGCGTAAGCCAGGTAAGTCAAATTGAATCGTCATCAGCACTCGAAGACTAGAAAAAAGTCCGTTGGTCTCAACATTTGTACCGTCAAACGCCCTTGTATTGAGTGGTCTGCCTAACTTCCAGGTGGAAGGCAGGCGCGTCCCCCTACCTGCATGCGAGCTGGCAAGCATTCGGTTGCGAGCCGAATGCTTGGTTTGAGCGCGATTGACCGCGATTGATCTGATCGACCTCAGAGACACCTGCCCTAGTTGATTTTCCTTCGTCTTCATTGATCGAGATTAATCGCGATTCGTGCACTTGACATTTCATCGCGAGAGGGCAGGGTTTCCTGAAAATGTTCGCAACTCTCTGCATGAAAAGGGAGTTGGCTCCCCGGGCTAGATTCGAACTAGCAACCCTTCGGTTAACAGCCTTGTGCTTGATTTAATCACAATTGTGCCGGAGCCAAGACAAATCGACGGGAATCAGCAAGTTCTAGCTAAATGGGAGTAGTCAGATTTACCTTCTCTTTGCGGTCTTTATTCACTTTTTGCCGCCATTCATCACAATTCATATGACACTGGTATGACACTTCCCAGGTCGCCGGTCCGGGCTCGTCACTTTTCCGAGTACCCACAAATCGGGACTTGGCCCGGAAGAACCTCCTGCGATTTCAACTTCAGATATACTGGGCGCATTCCGACAGTGTCGGTCGCATCAGTGCTATCCAGTGATTGAGGAGTGCCAAGTGACAAAGGTATACGCGTTCGTCTTGGCGCTTCTCATTTTAACACTCACATCTGCGACGGCCTGGGGCCAGACCTCTGGCGGGCCTGAAACCGTACTCATCCAAAGTGGGTCGGCTACCCTGCACGCGATGCTGTGGCGGCCGCAGGGGCGCGGACCGTTCCCCGGCATCCTGCTGAATCACGGCAGCGGCCGTACCCGCGAAGATCTGGAACGCCTCGGACCGTACGAACAAAATGCCGAAAAACTCGGTCCAGTCTTCGCTCGCCATGGCTACGTATTCCTTTACTTGTTTCGACGCGGCGTCGGGCCTTCCGCGGATCAGGGTGTCAATGCTGTCGACCTGATGAACAGCGAATCTGCCACACGCGGGCAGGACGCGCGGAACGCCCTGCAGTTGCAGTCGCTGGAAAACAGGGAAATGACCGACGCCTTGTCTGGACTCAAATTCCTGAGGGCGCTGCCCTACGTCGATCCGCAGGACGTCGCCGCAATGGGCCAATCGTTTGGAGGTTCGCTCGCCGTGCTATTGGCCGAACGTGAGCCGAATCTGCGAGCGGTCGTAGTCTTCTCGGGAGCTGGCTATAGCTTTGATCGTTCCCCGGAATTGCGAACGCGGCTCTTGGCCGCCGTTGACCGCATCTCAGCGCCTGTGTTCTTCATTCACGCCGAGAACGATTACTCCCTTTCGTCAAGCAAAGTGCTGGACGCTCGCCGCAAGGAAATCGGTAAGCCGCATCGCTTGAAAATCTATCCGCCCATCGGCCACACGCTGGAAGATGGGCACGACTTCCTCTACCAAGGCGTGAGCATTTGGGAGCCTGACGTTTTTGCCTTTTTAGACGAAAATATGCGGAGGTGAGCCTGGGAACATGCGATCTCACGTCCAAAAATAACCACGGTCCTGGTTAACAGCGTACCTTCCATGTGGAATTTCAAGTTTCCGAGAACGGCACATCAGGAGTTAGAAGTCGGCTTTGTGGGAGTACCGACCTTCACCCAGTCTGCATCGCCTTCTCGAAGCTCTGTAATATGCAGGTCATGAAACACCAGCCGGATGTTGTGTCCATTCGTCTCGATGAGAACTTCATGCATCAATTTTCCCAGTCGAGAAGTCCACTCCTCCGCGAGCTTGGAATCTTCGAGATACGTCGGGCCGGGGTATGCTAATGAATCACAGACACCCCAGACATAGCCCTCAGGCTGCCCGGCTGCTTCCCAGGCAGAGTAGTCAGTGAAAACATCGTCCCAAGAGTATCGCCACACCTCGTCACGCACTCCCGTGATTACTTCAACGAAGGGACAGTGAGAGAATCTAAAGACATATTGAGACCCGCGCGGAACGACCACGACGACTTCGTAGTCGCGCATGTATGGAGTGAACCCATGCCGTGTAATTGCGGTATCAAAAAGCAATCCATCGGTGCTTAGTGCTTCGCGAATCTGTTCCGGTGTCAAAAGTTGTTCGCCTCCCCAAGTCTGCTCCCATCGAACGGGTCTATCAGTGAATCACTCTGGAGAAGTTCTAACACACCAGCACGAAAGTCGCCTCAGTGCCTGGTGATGGGCGCATTTGGTCTGGTGCGTACGTTGCCGCTGTGGATCATGTATAGAAGCAGCAAGGGAGACGATAGACCGTGGGCAGGATACATTGAGACTCTGGGCGCCTGGCAACCGATAGCAAGATTTGCCAGTGCTTGCAGTCTAATGGCGCTGGGAGGTTTCTTCTTGGCGGCTCTTTGGAGTTTAGGGCTGGGCAGGTATCTCCTGACGTTTGCAAACAGCGTATTACACTAACCTTGGCAACCTTGGCGACCCGTGGATTGGCAGATTGTTGAATTCGCAAGGAGGCATCAGTTATGATCAATTGGGAAATCTGGAAACGTAACTCTTACCTGAAACTGGCAGCGTGTTTTGCATTCATGGCGTTTGTAATACTCGCAGGCCGGGGCGTCGCAACCCAGGTTGACCATGCGCCGGCTCTACTTTATGTGCTCGATACCGGGGAGGGCTGGTTTGAGCATGCGCAGATCCTGCAATTGGACACTAAATCCGGCAGGATTCGAAAAGCGTTTGCTGTGGGCGACAATCCGGATATGGCGCTGTCTCCGGATGAGAGCCGGCTCTACGTAACGAGCTGTACGCGGGACCCGGACGAAGCTGATCTTGTCGAAAGTTGGCTGTCGGTCTATGACCCACCATCCGGGAGACTTCTTGACAGGGTCAGCAACCCGGACGCCATGGCGCATACGCTACCCGTTTACGGCTCCGGCATGGCTGTATCCCCATCCGGTCGTTGGCTCTACATCACAAAGTTTCACTACAATCCTGACCGAAGCTATTATTGGTACTTAGCGGCATTCGACACGGTGCATAGTCAGTTTCTTCGTGAGCAATTCAAGTTCCCGTGCCCCGTCCCGGTTGTCATCCCTACGCCTCAAGACCTCCGCTTGGTTGCGATTTGTAAGGGGGATCCATTCATCTATGACATCAATCTGGAAAAGGCTCCTGCCGCCGCGACACGTGTTCCCATACAACCTGTCACGGAAGAACCTCCTGCTGCGCCCAGTGATTCAGCAAACCTGATGGTGCCCTTCCAACCACAGGAATCATGGGGGGCCGCATTTTTATTACCAAGTGAAGACAAAGTCAGGATCGTTGACAACATCGCCGGATACATCTATTCGTTTGACCGATTTGCAGGAACCAGCAGCATGGTTGGCCAAAATGCCCTTTTAAAGATGGAACGGCCACTGCTTGTCATGGGCTTGGTAGCCCAGGATGAGGATGGGGTCTATGTTCAAACTAGAATGAGCCGTAGCTCGTCAGAGTCCCAGTCCTACTCCTTAAGCAATAAAGTTTTGGTCGCCGACACTAAAACATCCGCTATAAGGGGTACGTTGAACACCAGTAAGCCGTTTTTCTCGATGTCCCTAAGTAGGGACGGGAATACTCTGTTTCTGGTCAATCCTGACACAGCCACAATAAGCGTCGTCGATACATCGACACTGAAAGAACTCAGGGAAATTCCGGGCGTCGGCAAGCGCCCAATACTTGCCATCCCGGCAGCCTTCGTAAGGAGAATGGACGAAACCGAACAGGAATCAAGCGCCCGAAGCGAACGTCGTCATGCGCTGCCTAAAGGAAGTGTCGCCAGGTGACTGTTGTAGTGTTGGTCCCAGCCAAGGAGTCATCTCCGAGGCACGTCCAAGGAGCCACGATGGCATGAGTAGCAAGTTACGCGAAGTCGTCCGCCAAAATGGCGCTTTCGAAGACGTTCGGACCTATTCACAATGAACCGGAAACGATGAAGGCTAACGCGATGATCGCGGCCAAACTTCTCAAGGATGCTGGCTTGGCGGATTCTTTTTCAAGCTAACTGCGGCGGACTCGATCAGCAAGGCCAATTGCGGGTAGCGTTCCAGCAGCGGTTTAGCCACATCCATCTTCCACGTTCTCTTGTTCCGTTCCTTCCACTCGGCCATCGCCCGATCATAGATTTCTTTGCCTTCTTTCGGGTCAATGCCATTCAACTTGCAGAGATGTACTAGAGCCGCTCTGCCGTTCCCGTATTTCACAGCACGGCCCATGTGAACGACTTGATGGCACCCACCGCATAGGATTCTGACCTGCACAAGAGTGGCGACCGCATTCGCATCATCGTAGAGCCACACTTCATGACACTCGCGCCCCTCGCCCTTGCATACAGCGCACCTGTACTGAGCGGCGGTCAAGGTCTCGTGGTATGACACTCGAGATGTCGGCAGCTTCCAACCAACGAGCAGCGTTGTTTCCGCGTAGCCCGTAATCAGTCAAGGATCGATGCTGAGCGCGGAGCTCGATTCCTACAAGCCGACTTGAACCAAGCCGCGGCGTGGAACCCGGATACCTTCCGGGTTGCGACGATTGGGGAGCTATCTCGTTTGTTAGCCAGACTTGGATGCTAACGCCGTTCTACGGATACAATCTTTCGGGCGGGACTAATGCTTAGGGCTGCTGATCTGGGAGGGAAGGTAAAGGCGCTTGAAATTCCTCGGGAAGCCAAGAGAAGGCTGCATCAAGAAAAGGAATCTCGGCAGGGTGTCCCAATCCGATATCCACGGAGTAGCGCGTACTCGGTACGTTCAAGTGGGGTTCCGGCTCGCAAAAGGTAAGGCGTACAGTCCTGGTCACGGTCTGTGCCGAAGGTGGGAAGACCTTCCATCCCTGTTCTGTTTGAAGATAAAGAATATCCCCTGCGGCAGGCTTAGGCAGGTCAATCGTCTCGCGGACGGGACGCGACATCACGATGAAAAATCGTAGGGTTCCTGGAGGGGGCGGTGGATAGTCGTTACCACTGTGGCCCCATGTTTGAAGTATCCCCGTCACACCAGCGGCGCGAAGGTGCTGGATTTCGAGGTCCGTCAGGGAGTGAGGAGGGGGACCAAATTTGCCTATTCGTTCTTCCCGAACGTCGCCTTCCGCCGGCGTCCATTTTACAAAATAAAGTTGAAGCTGTGGATCGTTAATGGAATGAATTTTGTGTCGCTGATATTCGGCGTGGCCCCAGTTAGCGGAGAAGAGGAGGACCCAGACGCCGGCAATCATCCAATGCCTCAAAAGCATTGGGGAGGTTTTCGGGGACTCGCTGCAAACGCGCGGAAGCAAAAAGAAACCATAGACGGCACCCAAGAGGCCAGCGAAAAACATCGTGAAGAAAATGGATCCTATATCGTGGATAAGCGCAGGAGAGAAGAAGAGAATCACGCGCCCAGAGCAGAGCAGGGAAATCACAGCCAGAACAATGCGACGAGCGAATGTAGGGGATGAGGTTCTTGCAAGCAGCAAGGCGGCGACATATAAAAGCACCGCGACGAAGACCCAGCTTAATATTTGTGGAACAACGAGACCCCAGACGACGCGCGGCAAGTAGACTATAAGCGCGTAGAAGTACATGA
Organism: Acidobacteriota bacterium; assembly: GCA_003225005.1. Taxonomy (GTDB): domain Bacteria; phylum Acidobacteriota; class Terriglobia; order Terriglobales; family Acidobacteriaceae; genus Sulfotelmatobacter. The sequence continues at coordinate 6,196 of QIAN01000283.1, forward strand.
AACCCGCAAGGAAGGCCGCGCGGAAGCCGGGATGAACGAACTCGGGGTTAAACGACCAGAGGATTCCCACGCCGCGCGCAAGGATAACTAGAATCGCCGTGCCGCCCATCACGAAGACGACATATTCCAGCACAGTTCGAAGGGCACCAAATAATCGAACTCGAATCACATGCGTCTCTCGTATTGCCCCCTGCCAGGGCTGCTTCTTACTTGTCTCATGAACAGCGAAAATAGTGAGCCGAGGTGAGGATATCTGTTTTCTGGTCAGCAAGAGGCAGCCCGGTTGCCGTTAGCGACGGGCAACTCTGACATAACCCGATTAGGGATGAGTTGCCGACGATTCGGAAGCTGTGACGCTGGCGCAGGATTTCCGATTGCCCTAACCAACGGATCTTTCCCCCGGAGACCGTCCGCTAGGCCGGAGAACTGTTTCTTCCGTACAGTGCTGGCAGCTGTTCCAGATGCCCAGGCCAACGGCAAGCATCCCGAGCATGCGCCTATTGTCTACTCCCCCACAGATTTCCGGAGTAGGTCCCGCATCTCCTGGAGCTTAGATTCGGGCGTATTCAATGGAAGGTTCCAATCGATGCCCGCCATCAAGGTGTCCAGCCTGGCAGACTGCGCAGGGGAGAGTTTCGAGGCGCTATCAGCCCAGCATTCTTTGACCACGTGAAGCATCTTCACGTCTGCCCGGCTGAATCTAGGATCCCTCACGAGTTCCCGTGCGACTCCGGACATCTTAATGACTCCCGTGCGCGAGTGATAGTCAGAGCCGCGGTATGGGTCGGGAGGCTGCGCGTAGATCCAATCTACAAATTGCCGATTAAAATTCGTCTTGTTCTTCTGGGCAAACTCGGCGAACCTGTACATCGCTTCATTGCAAATGGTCAAGTGCTGCGGCCTGGCCAAAATAGCTTCGACTAGTGGTTTGAACTGATCATTGGGCTGCGTGACGACGATTTCTGTTGCCAACCGTTCCTCGGAGTCGTTCGGACCATAAAACCAGTGGAGAACTTTCGGCAGCGAGCTCGGCCCTTCAATCGCCCAGCGGGCCAGGGGGATATCCGCTTTACCGAGATAATTTCTCTCCGCTTCATCCAAGGTCTGGTCAGCACGGTCCGGCTGGAGACTGGCCGCGGCAATCAACCAAGATTGCTCGTAGCGAAGTTCGTGCCAGTCGTTTCGCTTGCGTTCCTCAGATTCTAGGGACATCAGCAAGTCGGCGTCGGACGGATACAAGAGGTCCTTCGCATGCGAAAGCAGAAATCTGCTCATGACGTAGTACTGGTCGCCTGGCTGCCAACCCATATTGATGGGCTTAATGTCGGGATCTGAGCCTGGCGGTTTGCCACGGAGAACCGCGAGAATGCGATCTCGCCCCAGACGCTTTGCTGCCGCCATCACGTCAGCCTCAGGAAAACCGTCGTAGTGCAGTGGCCAGCCACCCACGCCGATCCAGAGAGTGATCACTTCGCGGTCCGGCGAAGGGACACTCTGGATGTCTTGCAGGGCGAGCGTCACGAATTGCTTGTGACGGAACTGCCAGAGGAACCAATCCGCGCAGTATTCCCGATTCGCGTGAGCTGCCCAGTATTGGTCGAAGGCGGCCTTGTTCGGATATTCGACGAGACGCAAAACAGCGGTGGCCACAGTTTGCGGAAGGAATTTGATTTCCATGGGGTTGTCGACCGGGGGCCGGTACATCTGGTCGAAAGTTTGACTTTGGTCATCCAATAGGGGACCGAGATACAGCTGGAGGCCAGGCTCTCCTTTCGACACTAAGGCAGCCGCAGCTAACGTTCGGATCTTCGGGTCGCGGTCCTTGAGCAGAGCAAGAAGAGCTGAGACCGCCTGATTGCTTTGGATTAGCGCCTCGTATTCGGCCGCGCCCGGGACGTTGTTGGGCGACTCCATGTAGTCGCTGCCAAACACGAAACCAGGTGGAAATGAACGTAGTTCCTGCGCAACTTTTGCAAATTGGTCGTTGATATTCGGAGGAACAGTTTGAGTCGGAACGATTCGGCAGGCGCCAAAAAACGCCACCGCAACAAGAAGATTTACCGCGCCCTTAATTTTGATCAAAGATGTAGACCATATCTCAGAGCGAGAGTCTCCAGCTATTGTCGTACGACAACGACTCACTATATATCGCACACAGAGCTTGGCCAATCAAAGGCTGATATCGCGATGCCGTGCTTCCCTCGTCAAGGGACCGTGCGGGCGAGAAACGACAGTCATCTCGACGCACAGTTCATTGGCCTTGTTTTCCAGGGCGCTTAGCGCGGTTGTTTGTGGCCCTCATCCGCCCGATTATGAACGACAACCCGGAAGTTATCGGTTCGTCGGTCGGATTAGTACCGCGCTTGTATTGAGTGGTCTGGCTAACTTCCAGGTGGGAGGCAGGCGCGTCGCCATACCTGCATGCGAGTTGGCAAGCATTCGGTTGCGAGCCGAGTGCTTGGTTTGAGCGCGATTGACCGCAGTTAGCCGCGATTGCTCTGATCGACCTCAGAGACACCTGCCCTAGTTGATTTTCTTTCGTCTACATTGATCGAGATTAATCGCGATTCGTGCGCTTAACATTTCATCGCGAGAGGGCAGAGTTTCTTGAGAATGCTCGCAACTCTCTGCATGAAAAGGGAGTTGGCTCCCCGGGCTAGATTCGAACTAGCAACCCTTCGGTTAACAGCCGAACAACTAACTTCATCAGAACTTGCCGGAGTTAACCATAATCGAAGGAAATCAGCAAGTTGCGACTAAACCCGATGAATCCAAACAGGTGTTCCCATCCCGGGAACCGGCAGAAGTTTAGCGGCGCAAGTGACAAGTGTGGGCGTGCGGATTTTCGATCCCCTGGCAATCTTATTTCTTTGGCTTCTTCCACGCGGCTCCGGGTAACAGCACAATCAGACGCGTTAAGACCGTTTCTGCAGCATGGTCCTTGTCCCAGGTGTACCCCGAGGCCAGGAGCGGCGTAATGTCCGCGGTAAACTGGGGCGAGTCTAGCTTTTCCGCTAGGTTGCGTTCGAAGAGCGCGCGCGTGACATGCTTCCCCTCGTTCTTCATGTAGGCCGTGAAGGCTTCGACGATGCGGGCCGGATCGACGCCGGTCGTCTCGAGTGCCGCCGCCAGGTCGAATAGGTCGCGTCCTTTTTTCCGCTGGTAGAGTGCGCGTAGTTTGGTTCCGAGAAGTTCTTCCAGTTCATACGTCACAATCTTTGCGGAGCCCTGGGACCACCGGGAGTCCACCGTGAACGGTATGCTCTTCAATCCGAACACCGTGAAATGCTCGCGGGAATTGATCTCGACTTTCAGCCGAAGCCGCAGCGGCGGCGCATCTTCCGAGTCGAAGCGGTAGTTGAGCGTCACACGGCCTTCATTCTGTTTCCACTGCGGCTCGTCGAGCCAGGAATCGAGAACACCACGCAACGCCGTCAGCGTCGGTCCGATTGCTCCTGCCCGGACTTGGACCAGATCAATGTCCTCGGAATACCGCGCCGGAGGTTTCATATGCAGCTTGTGCAGCGCCGTGCCACCCCGGAACGCGAGCGCCGCCGACAAATCACGCTTCGAATAGATCTCCACCAACGCGCGGCTGATGACCAGATCCTGTTCGACCTGGAAATCCTGCACCCACGGCACTTTGGCGCGCCAGGAAGTAATGTAGTCGCGCGGGATCATGCTTCGGACTCCACGTCCGCGTTTATGTAGAGCAGCCAGTCGTCTGCGCGGCGTGCGCGCGCGCGGCGTGCTCCGGGAGCGAGTGGTGTCCAGTCCCTCGCGTTCTCTTGGACATACGCTTTCAACAGCGCGGCGCGATCTTTCGCGCCCACAAGTTCGAGAAGATAGCCGAGGCGCTGGGTCCACGGTAGCGGGGCGGTTTTCGCAGCGGCAGTGAGGAGCTTGGGATCGATCTTTTCCGCGAGCTCCGCGAGAATCGTCGCCACTTGGTCGAGTCCTCCGGCGTGGTGCGGGTAACCCGCGAGATCGAGGGCGGTCGCCTCGACGGTCGAAACCGAAATCGTGCCGCGCGGCGTATTGAAGTTCTGAACGGGAACGGCGCGCATCTTCTTCCGCGCGATGAAGGAGACCCGGACGGACCCGCATTCGATGGGCCGCTGGTTCTTCTCGACCATCACTTGAAATTCCTGGGGCCGGTGGTGGGCCGCGCCGTGATACTGGGCGGCGGTCAAGAGTCCTGCGTAGTATCGCGTTTTCCTCCACTCCATCAGGGCGGGAAGGAATTGATCTGCCGGCAGGCTTCCCAGCCGTTTGTATTCCGGTGGCACGATGATGTAGAACCCGCGAGCGGGACTGGCCACCAAGCCGCGTTTCGCCAAACGATAGAGGGACAATTTCGCGGCGTCTGCGGACACACCGAGCGCTTTACGCATCTCTTTCGCTGCGAAATGGTGGCGGCCGCTGGCCGCCAAGTCGGCAACATAGTCGCGGGCCTTGGGCACTGTTTCTCCGGTTCTACTCGCACAAGGTATCACTAATTGATACTTTCTGATAGTGTTTTCGTACATCTGGAGTTCCAAACCCCATCTGCCTCTTCTACCTTCGGCAAACCTCAAGCAGCAGGAATCGTCTTTTTGAACGGCGACTGCACCTTCCCGCAAATTCCCTTCCTGGCTAAACCCTGCGCCTGATCCGCCCGCTTCTTCTGTCAAGGGTTTTCATTGCATCTTCATTGCGCTCCGATGAACGCCAAACCTCAGCGCCCTTGACAGGGCGGACGGACAGGCGCCTTCCCCCGCCATGAGGGGAATTTGCTTTTTATGCACAGTTGGAACGCGCTTCACAAGTCCTGTCCATGGATGCCGCGTGTTTTCGCGAATATGCCCGCTTAATGCACCACCGTTCCGATACCCTAGGTGAGGACGCCATGATGGCCGCCACGGCTCGCGTTCATGGCCTCACCGTGGCCACTCGGAACGAACGTGATTTCGCGCACTTCGATGTGGCCGTCTTGAATCCCTTCAAACAGAGAGTGCTGTAGTGCTTGCGGCGAAGCACCCAGCTAGCTTTAGCTAGCTATGCATCCTAGTCCGCTAGGCAATTCGGCTTTCCGGAACAAGGAAGCCCCTTAACAGGAACTCCAGATCGCCTAACCTTTTCACTTGGGCGAGTACGCGACAAATCGGGATTTGACCCGCGCTGGCAGCTCCGACTACTGACGAAAAACGGATTTAATCTAAATAGCCGTACAATCTGAGACCAATGGACTCACCTAAATCTGATTACATTAGAACGCTTCGTCGGCTACCCCTTTTCACCGATCTGTCTGACGTAGAACTGGCCCAAATCGCCGAGGGTGTGAGCCGTCTATATTTCGAAGAGGGAACCTTAATTTTTGGAGAGGGCGACGTGTGCCGCGAGCTTCTGATCGTCGAAGAGGGAACAGTAAAGATAGTTAAGTCGGCGTTGAGCGGGAGACAGCAACTCCTCGGCATCGAGCGCAAAGGGAGTTCGCTAGCGGAGGTGGCCGTCTTTGACGGTGGTCGGTATCCGGCCAGTGCGGAAGCGACCAGCCCGACCACTCTGCTACGATTGTCGGCAGATAGTTTTCGACAGATTTGTCTTAAAAATCCCGAAATGGCTCTGAAGGTTTTCAAAGTTCTCGCGCACAGACTGCGGCATTTGGTGAGTCTAGTCGAGGAGTTGTCCTTCGCCACAGTTCGTGCACGTCTGATTGCGTACCTCGTTCGACTGGCAGAAGAAAACGGACACCGGACACCTCAGGGAATCCATTTTCAATTGACCGAAAACAATGAACAACTGGCCGTCCGTCTCGGTACGGTTCGGGAATTGATTTCCCGAAATCTCGGGCGTTTGCACGGGGATAAGCTAATTGAGATGAACAAACGCACTGTCAATATTCCTGATCTCGCCATCCTGCGCGATGAAATTGGGGGTAGCATCTAAATTCCGGACCTTGCACGTGTTTTTTCTCGATGACCGTGACTAAAGTCATCGCCCTATTTGCCACACGATTCTATTCTGCGTTCTCGTGGCGGCATTGCCTCTTCAACTGAAAACCGCCGTCGCTCGCGGGTAGAGGATTAGCCGAGCCTCTCTTTCCGTGATATCCAGGAGGGTAGAATGGCATACGTAATCGCCGAACCGTGTGTGAGCACAAAGGATACTGCGTGCGTGGACGTCTGCCCGTGTGATTGTATTCATCCACGAAAAGACGAAGGCGAGTTTTCGACCGCAGCGCAGCTTTACATCAATCCCGACGAATGCATTGACTGCGGTGCCTGCATCCCAGTCTGCCCTGTATCCGCAATCTTCCCCATCGAAGACCTTCCAAAACAATGGAAGAGCTTCGCGGAGATCAACGCCCACTGGTACGTGGCAAAAGAAAGCTAAATCGCAAATTCCGGAGGCGCCACCCTTGCAGTGCCGGCCGCAGCCAGGGGGGGCCATTAGTGCGATGCGACGTTTTTATGACAGCAGTTGTTGACATCGGATTGGTTACAAAAAAGTGTCTTTGCTTCACCAACTTGCAGACCTGATTTCACTTCGCACACCCCAAGCATTCGGTCGAAAGCCGAATGCTCTACCCAAATTCTGTAATTGCTTGATGCTGCGAAACAGTTTTGGCTCCCCGGGCTAGATTCGAACTAGCAACCCTTCGGTTAACAGCCGAACAACCAACTTCATCAGAACTTGCCGGAGTTGGCCATAATCGAAGGAAATCAGCAAGTTGCGATGAAACGGGACGAATCATTTTCTCCTTCTTTAGTCACCGTTTGCTGGCATTTTGCCGCCATTCACCACCATTAGTATTACGTTCTTATGACAGCGCGTACCGTTACTCGCTCTCGTCGATCTTCTGATCTTCTACGGTGACGGCCGCTCGAACTCTGATCTGCGCCTGTGGTTCGCAAAATGAAATCGCAGTTGAGGTTTAGGCGCTTATGAATCAGCAACTTCCTCAAGATTCTCATTCACTGATAGGGGCCTACGAGGACAAAGCCCAGACCGAGTTTTTTGACTGGGACAACAGGAAGGCCCGCAAGGGAATGGCAGAGCAGTGGCAGAGCAGGACTCGGACAGTAACTCTCGGCCGGATCGGGAGTAGAATCGGCTTGCCATGGCTGCTGAAGTGTAAGCGTTAAGCGGGGTGCATCTAGCACGTGCCGTGCGGCTCAGGCATGCTGGCGGCATGAGAGCCCTTCGCAGTAAGCAACATCGTCCTGTGTTCACTCCGGAGGAGCGGGCGCAATGGGTTTCGCGCTTCCGCTCGAGTGGGCTGACGCAGGTTCAGTTCGCGCAACAACACGGTTTGAAGCTGACCACGCTGCAGCGGTGGTTGTACGGGCGAGGGCCGAAACAGAAGCGGCCGAAAGCCACGTTTCGTGAGATCGTCGTGTCGCCGCTGGGGCCCACAGGCGCATGGGCTGCGGAGATAACCTGGCCGCATGGCGTTACGGTGCGTTTGGGCGCTGAAGCCGAGGCGTCGTGGATCGAAGCGCTGTTGCATGCGGTGTGCCAGGCATGTTGAATGTATCCCCCGCTACTCGCGTCTTTGTCGCGTTAGAGCCGACGGACATGCGCCAAAGTTTCAATGGACTCTCCGCTCGCGTGCAGAGCGTGCTGGCCCAGGA
>QIAN01000030.1 GCA_003225005.1 Acidobacteriota bacterium
GAAGCCGGATCGGGCATATGCCTGTCCCATCTCGGATGCGAGTTCAGCATTGCCGGAAGTCGTGATGAACTTCTGAAACGCCTCGATAGTTTCCTTTTCCATGCCCCTCTGCAGGTAGGAGTAGGCGATGCCCTGCTGTGGCCCCGGCAGATTTGGGTTCATGGCAAGACTCGTTTGGAATTCTCCTATGGCTTCGGGGTAACGGTGCGCGTAATAGAAAGTCCATCCGAGTGAGGTGGCCCCCTCGACCGAACGAGGGTCCAATTCGCGGGCTTCTTTGTCAGCCGCGACTGCCTCATCGGCTCGCCCCATCGCGCGTAAGCAGATGGAATAGCCTCGGTGAGCTTGGACCCAATTGGGTGTCAACTCTATGGACGTTTTGAACTGGCGCTCCGCCTCTGGAAGATTCCAGTCGCCATACATAGTGATAAAGCCGAGCTCAGTGTGACCTGGGCCGAATTCGGGATCGATGGAAAGAGCCTGGCTAACCAGAGCCTTGGCCTTGGGAAATGCTTCCCGTGCGGGTAGAGAGCCGTCATCCACCCGCTGCATGTAGTAGTTAGACAGGCAGGCATAGGCGAGCACAAATGTCGGATCGTTTGCCTTTGCCTCTTCGCAGTACTGTCGGCCGGTCTCTAGAGCCTCCGGTGTAAGCTCGAAGATGTAATACATACCCTGCAGGAACAGTCGATAAGCCTCGGAATCCTCGGTGGGTGGAGTCCCCAATCGGCGTCTTTGAGCTCCAGACAGATGCAGCCGCAAGTGGTCCCCGATCTCCTGGGAGATCTCGCTCTGCATGGCGGCAACAGCGGATAGTTTCCGGGTGTATTGCTTGCCCCACAAGTGGGTATTGTCGCTTGCCTTCACCAGTTCGACGCTCACCGACACGCTATCTCCGTGAAAGGCAACCTGGCCCGTGAGCACTGCGCCCACGTCTAATTCCTGTCCGACTCTATGCGGATCCACTTCCTGCCCCTTGTAGTGATAGACGGAGGTGCGAGAGATCACTTTTACGTTGGGAAGGCGAGAGACGCTGTCGATCAAGCTGTCGGTAAGCCCATCAGTCAGATATTCGATATCACCGCTGCCGCCTCTGAAGGGCAAGATGGCAATGGATCGTATTGGCGTGCGGGTGGGCAAGAACCAATACAGAGAAGCAGCAACAAGCAGTACCAACGGCAGCGCGATGGCAATCCATACCAGTCGGTGCTGGCCAACTAGAGTCCCACGGAAGGATGGGGTTAAAGCTGCCCACCCTGCCTGGACACCTTCCAGAGCTGCACGCACCTCGCCGGCGTGCTGGTACCGCTGGTTCGGCTCTTTCCGGAGGCAACGAACGATCACTGTGGCTAACCCGATGGGAGCTGCCGGCGTCAAGGGCTGCGGATCGTCACGCAGGATGGAAGAAGTCAGCTGATACGGAGTTCCGTCCGGAAATGGCCGTTGGCCGGCAGTCATCTCGTACAGCATCACGCCCAGCGCCCAGATATCCGCGCGTTCGTCGGCGGGGTTACCACCCAAGACTTCCGGCGCCATATACGCCAAGGTACCCGCGGCCTGGTCCTTGTCGACGAATGTTTCGGTAGGGGCATTTTCTGCAAGCTCACCAGCACGGAGTCGCTTCGCCAGACCAAAATCGAGAACTTTCACTCGCCCCTCCGACGTGAGCATTACATTGGTGCCCTTTAGGTCGCGATGGATGATGCCCCGGGTATGGGCGTGTTCGAGCGCTTCGGCTATCTGGCAGCCGTATCGAATCACCTCCTGAGGACCCATTGGCGAGTGCGACGCAGCCAGTGTTCGTCCCTCGATATGCTCCATGGCGATGAAGACAAACCCGTTCTCTTCGCCGACTTCGTAGATGGTGCAAATGTAGGGATGGTTGAGCGCAGAAGCCATCTGGGCCTCGCGGACCAGGCGTGCGCGAGCCGTTTGGTCGCTTCCCACCTCGGGAGGCAGGACCTTCAAAACGACATTGCGGTTCAACCGTTCATCCCGGGCAAGATAAGCCACACCCATGCCGCCAGCCCCAATGGGTTCGACGATGTGGTAATGGCCCAAGGTGCAGCCGAGCATACGGCATCTTAGACTTGGCTTCGGGGCCAGTCAAAAGATTGCTTTGCTATTGCTTCGACCAAGGAGGTATCATATCGACGATCGCTGTGCGGTTCCGAACGCCGACCTAGATTCCGGTGTCGCTGGAGGAGCCCGATGCGCAAGTTTCTGCGCGCAGTCTTGTTGGTAGCAACTTTTCTGCCGTGTGCCCCACCGTTCGCTGGTGCCTGTGGGGACAAGCTCCTCGTCCTGGGGCGCGGCGTGAAATTTGGCAGTATCAACTCCTCCTATCACGCTTCGATCATCGCCTATGTGCCTGACTCCGTGTCGCAATCTGCGGCGGTGAACGATCCCCATTTTCAGGTTGCATTGCAAAAAGCGGGGCACAAACTGTTGCTCGTGCACCAAGCGGATGTGCTGGCCGAGACTTCGAAATCAGGTAAGTACGACATCATCCTGGTCGATCTGCAAGACGAGGCAATGGTGGACAAGCAAGTTACGACCTCTGCGGTGAACACGGTCGTGATGCCCGTCGTGTACGACGGAGCCGAGCTGAAAACGGCGGTGGCGACCCAGTTTCGCTGTATTCGCAAGACTTCGGGCAAGAATAACGCTTGTTTTTCCACTATCGACAAAGCGATTGAGTCTAAACTCAAGCGCGACGAACTGCTGCGCCGAGCTAGCAAGTAATCGAGAGTTACCCCGTGGTTCTTCCTGACTGTCGCGCCCTCTTGTTCCTTTCCGTACTATTTCTGTTCTCTACTATTGCCGCTGCCCAAGCTTGGGTTCCCGAAAAGGGTGAAGGCACAGTGACCCTAACCTTGCAAGATAATTTTGTGAAGGACCACCTCGGTTCCGGCGGCCAAAGATTCGACGTCGGTCACATCCGTACATTTATTGCGTTCCAGGATATCGACTACGGAATTACTGACAAGCTGGCCTTGGATGTGAGTGTTCCGTTTGTGCTTTCCAAGTACTACGGTCCGAAGCCGCATCAACTTCCTGTTGACGACGGGAAGTACCATGGCAACTTTCAGGATGTCCGTTTGAACTTGAGATACAACTTGCGCGCCCATCCTTTCGCCATTACTCCCTTTGTGGCACTCGGTATACCGAGCAACGACTACATATACTTTGCGCATTCCGCTGCGGGTACCAACCAGCGCGAGTACGTCTTCGGCTCAAGCTTTGGATGCAGCCTCGAGCCTGTTCTTTCCCGGGCATATGTGCAAGGCATGTATGCGTTTCTTATTCCGGAGGAAATCAGGGGTATTCGGACGTATCGTAGTCGGCTGGACTGGGAGGTCGGTTACTTCGCTGCTCGGCGCTTTGCCCTCAGGGCGCTGGGCGCCTTGCAGATCGGTCACTCAGGCTTGGAGATCGGTGATCCCCCCACAGATCCGGGTGATTTTCCAGTGCGTACGCCAACAGATCCGATCTGGCGTCACCATGATCAAACCCTTCGAAGCAGTTATCTCAACCTGGGCGGCGGCGCCAGCTTTGCAGTTACGAGATCTTGGAGTGTGTTCGCGGTTATGACAACTACCGTCTGGGGACGCAACGGCCACGCGCTCAGCTTGGGTGAAGTGGTCGGCCTTTCTTGGACCTTCCGCACGCCGTGGGCGCGACAGCAGGCAGCGATTTATCCAACCGAAGAAGGTGATTCCCCAAACCGTGCCAAGGTTCCTACCCACGTTCATTGACGGACCACGTCCCCCACATGCGCGATAACAAACGGTAACTGGGACGTTCCGCCGACTAGGATTAACAAATGGATGCCTTCGAAATCCTCCACCATCAGTTTCGCCGCCCACGCTCTTGTCGGTGCCAAATCAAGGGCAAGGCGACTATCAGTACGGGTTTCGCGTCCCCCTGGTTGTCATTTCGGCGTACACACCGGCCGGATATGTCAACAACGATCGCCACGACTTCGGCAGCATTCTGCGGTTTGTCGAGCATACCTTCGGCATCCGGGAGGGCGCGCTGCAGGTTGCGGATGAACGTGCCACGAACAACCTCATTGGCTTTTTCCAGTTGAAACGAACGCCTCGCGTGTTCCATACGATTAGCACTCCCAAAGACGCCAAGTACTTCCTGAATGACCATAGCCCCATGGAGCCTCCAGACAACGACTAAGGGAGATCGTTGCGCTCGGTTCAGTTGGTTTTGAATTCGACGACGAAGCGCACGATGGCACATCCGCCCTGCTAGCGGTATCCCTCGTGCCTGTGTTGCTCGATGTCCGTGGACTCACCGTTGATTTCGCCACACGACGTAGCTCTCCGACCGGCGTACCGGGCTGCCCACTCCCCCCGCGTCCCGCCCCCGCTCCCCAATTAGCGCAACTCAACGCGGCCCTCACATCGCAAAGCAGCGCGCGGAGGGCCCCGGTCAAAATCAACCGGCAAGGTGTGTGGGTGGGAGGGTGTAGCCGAACAATAAAAAGGCGCATGATATCCTAAATATTCCAGCTGCGTACCGTCTCGGGCGGAATTTCCCCGCAGTCCTAAAGAAAAGCTACAGGAATCATGCTTTCAGTCAGCAATGTGTCCATGCGCTACGGCGCCAAAATACTGTTTGAAGAAGTGTCCACGGCGTTCACGCCGGGCAAGCGTTATGGCCTGACCGGACCAAACGGCTCCGGAAAATCGACGTTCATGAAGCTGCTCAGCGGCGAACTGGAGCCGCAAAAGGGCACGGTCGTGCGTCCCCGGAAGCTGGGAGTCTTGAGCCAGGACCAGTTCGCGTTCGACCCCCACGGCGTGATCGATACGGTCATCATGGGAAACAAGCGTCTGTGGGCGGCGTTGCAAGAGCGCGACACGATTTACGCCAAGCACGACATGACAGACGCCGATGGCATGAAGCTCGGCGAGCTGGAAGGCATTGTCGGCGAAGAAGACGGTTATACGGGTGAGAGCGATGCCGCGATCCTGCTGCAAGGTCTGGATATTTCCGACGAACTGCACAGCCGCAAGATGGGGGAATTGCAAGGCGGACAAAAAGTGCGCGTGCTGCTGGCGCAGGCGCTGTTTGGGCATCCGCAGGCGCTGTTGCTGGATGAGCCCACGAACCATCTGGATTTGGATTCAATTCACTGGCTACAGGGATTTTTGAATGTGTACGACGGCGTCGTGATCGCGATCTCGCACGACCGTCATTTCCTGAACAGCATCTGCACGCACATTGCCGACATCGACTACGAGACCATCATCACCTACACCGGCAGTTATGACGACATGGTCGTGGCCAAGACGCAGGTGCGCTCGCAGATCGAATCGCAGAACGCGCAACGTGAAAAGAAGATCGCGCAGTTGAATGAATTTATTGCTCGCTTCTCGGCGGGAACGCGGTCGAGCCAAGTTCAGTCGCGGCGGAAGGAAGTAGAACGCTTGCAGGTGACGGAGTTGGCCCGGTCGAACATTCAGCGCCCGTATATCAAGTTTGAGCAGAAGCGGCCTTCGGGGAAGCACATTCTGGAACTCGAGGGCGTGCGCAAATCGTATGCGGACAAGGAAGTGATTCGCACCTTCACCGCCAGCGTGATACGTGGCGAGAAGATTGCGCTCATGGGACGCAACGGTGCCGGCAAGACCACGTTGCTCAATGCACTGCTGGCTAATTCTCCCACCACGCCTGAGGCAGAGCTGCGCACGACCAGCGGCTGCGACGGTGCGTTTATCGACGGCGGAAAAGTGATCTGGGGGCACGAAGCATCGGTGGGATATTTCGCGCAGGACCATCGCACTCTGATCGAGACGGGTACGACTGCGTTGGAATGGCTGCATCAGTGGGATCCGTCGGCGTCGAATGAAGAGCTCCGCGGGATTCTGGGGCAGATGCTGTTTGCGCGGGAAGAGGCCACGAAGTCAACCAACGTGCTCTCCGGCGGAGAAGCGGCGCGCTTGCTGTTTTGCAAGCTGATGTTGCAGAAGCCGAATGTGCTGGTGTTCGACGAGCCGACGAATCATCTAGATTTGGAATCGATCAACGCGTTGAATATTGCGCTGCAGCGTTTTCACGGTACGGTGCTGCTGGTGACCCACGATCACGATTTGATAGACGAGGTGGCGACGCGAATCTGGCATTTTGAGAGCGATCACAAGATCACGGACTTCAAAGGGTCGTACGAGGACTATCAGGCAGCAGTAGTCGTATAAGAATCTCGCGCCCCGCCGAGGGGTTGCACCATTTTCGCGGCATGTAGATTATCCAGGTTCTCCACAGCTTTCCACCGACTTTGATCTTGCGTTTGCGGCGTGAAGTTGAGGATAATACCCGCAAACGTTTCTCGCGCGCAGGGTGTTCGCGAGACGTAGCCGGGTGATCGTGTACAGTCGAGCAGATTTGTTGAGGATTCTCCATCTTACTCCGCGCCAGTTGGCGAGCTGGGAGCGGGCAGGCCTCGTGATTTCTTCACAGGCCTATTCCTTCTTCGATCTCCTGCAGGTAAAAAAAGTTCGTGATTTGTGCGCCAAGAGCGTGCGTCCAGCGGTGATTCGCGAATCCCTGAAGGCCATGCAGAAGCGAGCCTGCGGCATGCAAAATCCGTTGGCCGAAGCCGGCGCTTCCCTTACCAACAAGCACAGAATCGCTTTTCGTCACCAAGGCAAGCTGCTGGAGCCGATTGCCGGGCAGTTCGTCATGGACTTCCTGCCGCGAGAGAAAGTTGTCACGAGCACGCCGATTCCAACGCCACGGCCTTCGCCCAGCGAAGACGAAGCGGCGGTATGGTTTGCACGGGGCATCGCGCTCGAAGAAGATGCCAACATGCAGACGGAAGCGATCGCGGCTTACCTAAAAGTTCTCGATCTCGATTCGTCGCATGCCGCAGCGCACATTAACCTGGGCACCCTTTATTACAATCGTCAGGACTTCAATCTGGCGGAGAAGCATTATCGGAAGGCGCTAGAAGCGGATCCGCGCTACGCGCTTGCCTACTTCGACCTGGGGAATGTTCTGGATGAGACTGGACGGGTGCAGGAAGCGATACAGACGTACAAGACGGCTCTACAACTCGCTCCAACCTACGCTGATGCGCACTACAATCTCGCGTTGGCGTTTGAGAAGATTCGTGAGCCGCGCAAGGCGCTCAAGCACTGGCAAGCGTACGTAAAGCTAGATACCACCGGGCCCTGGTCGGTGCATGCGCGCAGCCAGATTCAGCGGATTCTGCAAGCGGATGGACTGAGACTAGTACACTTGTCGCGCTGAACTCCTCTTCCCTGCCCTGAGGAAGTCACGTTCAATCCAACATCGGACCCTCCCCGGGGTGGACTGACCTTCGAGCTGCCATTCCAGGCGCTGCCGGGATGGAGGCGCACATGTGGTGTCGGGGCAAAACCCATGATCAAGCTGCTCAAGTGCTAAAATTCAGGGTTTGCTGACTTTTCATTTGAAGGTCCTTTTATGCCGGAGATGGCGTTACAACTTCCCCAGTCCATGCCGCTAACCACTCTTTCCGAAGATGAAACTCTCTTCCGCGACAATATTCGACAGTTTGCCGATGAGAAGATCCGTCCGCGAGTGAAGGAGATGGATGAAAAGGGTGTGTTTGAAAAAGATCTCATCCGTGAATTTTTTCAGCTGGGGTTGATGGGAATTGAGATTCCCGAACAATACGGCGGGGGTGGCGCCAAGTTCTTCGAGGCAATTCTCGCCGTGGAAGAGTTGTCGCGCGTGGACGCGTCGGCCGGGGTGGTGGTGGATGTGCAGAACACACTGGTGAACAACGCGCTACTGCGCTGGGGCAGTGAAGAGCAGAAGAAACGGTACTTGCCCAGGATGGCGGCGGCCACGGTTGGCGCATATGCGCTCAGCGAGGCCAACTCGGGCTCTGATGCGTTTGGCTTGCAGACGCGTGCTGTCCTCAAGGGCAGCGAGTACGTAGTGAATGGCCGCAAGCTGTGGATCACCAACGCGAAAGAAGCCGGGCTGTTTGTGCTGTTTGCCACGCTTGATCCCACAGCGGGCTACAAAGGAATCACGGCGTTCCTGATAGAAAACAGTTTTCCTGGATTCAGCGTCGGCAAGAAGGAAGATAAGCTCGGAATTCGCGCTTCATCGACCTGCGAACTGATCCTGGAGGATTGCCGCGTCCCTAAGGAGAATGTGCTGGGTGAACCTGGGAAGGGCTACAAAATCGCGATTGAGACGCTGAACGAGGGACGCATCGGCATTGGAGCGCAGATGATTGGTCTCGCGCGTGGGGCCTGGGAATACGCCTGCAAATACGTGCAGGAGCGCAAACAGTTTGGCAAGGCCATCGCGGAGTTTCAGGGCATCCAATTTCAGATTGCGCAGATGGCCACTGAGATCGAAGCCGCGCGGTTGATGGTCTACAACTGCGCTCGAATGAAAGACGCCGGCGCCAACTTCGTGAAGCAAGCAGCTATGACGAAACTGTTCGCCTCACAGGTTGCGGAGCGGGTAACTTCGTTAGCGATTGAAATATACGGCGGCTACGGATTTACAAAGGATTATCCCGTAGAGAAGTATTGGCGCGATGCCAAGATTGGCAAGATCTATGAGGGCACGTCGAATATGCAACTGGCCACCATTGCGAAACTGGTGCTGGGCGCGAAGTAGCGGCCAGACCGTTTGTTCAGAGCGCACCGGCCGGTGCGTGGTCGAAAGCAGGTTTGAACCCAAACTCGGCCAGAGTCTCTTGATCTCTGCGCCTTCGTTCACACACCTCGGTAACAAAGTTGGTTACCCTTAATGTGCAGCGAGTTGCACTTCGAAGACCTAGGTTTATCCCACTGGACGCGTGTAAGAGCCTTTGTATCAGTTAGTTGACCCAAACCGCGACCGTGGCGCACAAGCTGCAATTCTCCATACGTGATTTCGAACGTTCACGGCAGATTGAGGTGTCACTTGACGACCTTGTTCGGTAACGCGGCGGTTTCGATAAAGAAGCGCAGCCTACTGCCCTTGCTTACGGTTCTATTTCTATTCTCCTACGGGCTGATGACCCTGCTGATTGTGGAGCAGGGTGCCACCATCCAGTCGCAGCGCGGGCTAATCCGGGAACTGTTCTCTGACAGCATGCGGTTATCGGCGATGAAGGGCAAAGCGGTAGGCGACCAGAATGCGGCGGACGTTCCGAAGCATGTGCAGACGCAGGCTCGCCCCAGCCAGACTCAGGCAAACACAGCCCAGGCTGGATCGGTTCAGACTCCGTCATCCCAGGCACAAGATCAGCTAGCCCCGTCTTCCCAGGCGGCAGCAGCGCAACGAGCACATAGCCATGCTGCAAAAACGCACAAGCCCCGGATGCAGATGCCGTCCCGGCCAGCCTCGGATTTGGCGGACGAACGGCGGGCGCTAGTGACGATTTAAGAAGAAGGATTTTGCAACAATTCGTTCCCTGACCCTGGAGTGTGGAAGACAATTAATGAAGGCCCTGACCCTATAGCCTTATGAAGGCCCTGACCCTAGCCTTGTTGTTAAGTTTGCCTGTTCCCAGGCTGGCGCCGCCGCTGCGGCAGCCCTCCACTCCCCAGATTGCCCACAAGCCGAAAGGCGGACGCTGGTACTTTGCTGCCAGCGGCCACGCCGTCTATTGTTATGGTCCGGTGATGACGGTGCCTCAAGCCAATGGTGATCTGCAAAGAGTGGCGACGTTTTGCCAGGACGGCAGCACGATCGTACCTTTAAAAGACTAACGCCGAGTCCTTCGGCTCATTGCATACTCCCACAATCGGAAAAGGGAACGCTCCCGCCCTCGTCATCCAACACTCGCTTCGAGCACGCCGCGTGTCCGTGAGATTCAATCCGTTTCAGAAGACGTCCACGAATGCCGGGCCGTGCCCGCCTGCGAAAAAGGCCCAGGGCCCGACCCTGAGACTTGTAAACTAAGAATTTATGCCTGAACTTCCTGAAGTCGAGACGATTGCCCGCCGTCTCGACCAGTGCGCGACGGGCGATGTAATCGAATCGGTATGGCTGGGGAAGAAGCCGGAGCCGCTGAAGTCTACCGCGCTAGAAATAGCTAGAGTGCTTGAGGGTAGCCGCATTGGCGGGGTTCGACGTGTCGGAAAGCACATTGTCTTCGATCTGGAGCGAAACCCTGTCGCGCGGGCACCATGGTCCGCAAAAAGCAGAAAGCCTAGACCAGCGCGTCCTGGATCCAAAACCCGGCCAGCACACGCTTCCGCGACAACACCCGGGGTGGCGGACAAAGCCTGCCTTGAGCTTGCCGAAGGGGGCATCCGCTCCACCCATGCTGGCGCCATGCAGAGCAAGTCGCAGTGGATCGTCCACCTGGGCATGACGGGACGCCTTCAGCTGTGTGGGCCCGAGGATGAGGTATTGAAGCACACTCATGCCATTCTTCAGCTGGCGTCAGGCCGGGAACTGCGCTTTGTTGACCCACGACGCTTCGGGAGGCTCAGCGTGACCCGTGACGCCACGTTTGAAGCGGGGGGCTTCGAACCGCTGGACGTCGAGCTCGACCGATTCACGGTTTTGTTCCATGGGCGGAATACTCCCATCAAGAGCGCACTGCTCAACCAGAAGTTGCTGCGGGGAGTGGGGAACATCTACGCGGATGAATCCTTGTTTCGCGCTGGAATTCGGCCACGCCGGCGCGCTGCTTCGATCACGCATGAGCAGTTGCGAAGGCTTTTCTTGTCGGTAAAAGAAGTCTTGCAGGAAGCAATTGCACTGGGCGGTTCGTCGATTTCGGACTATGTGGACGCGGACGGAGAAGAGGGCTCCTTCCAGTTCCAGCATCGGGTCTATGGCCGAGAAGGGGAACCTTGTCTGGTATGCAAGACGCCGCTCAAACGCGTAGTCATCGCCGGGCGCAGCAGCCACTACTGCCGCAAGTGCCAGAAGTGAAGCCATTGTTGATTTTTGATGCTTGAATGAAGAATCTGGTCCGGAGGGTTTTCAATCAACTATCAACTATCAAAAATCAACAGCGAGAATTTGCAGTGTCATTCTGATAATCTTTTACGCCATGCCCGATTTCTCTATTGGGGTCGATCTCGGCGGCACCAATCTCCGCATTGCGGCTGTCAGCGCTGACGGCCAGCTTCTGGAAAAAGTTACGCTGGGCACCAAGGTTGCCCTGGGACGCGATCACGTAATTGCTGAAATGTGTGAGGCCATTCAGCGCTTGTCGGCTCAGTATCGCACCGAAGGCCTGTTTCTCGGAGCCGGCATCGGCATCCCTGGCATTATTGACATGGAAACCGGTATGCTCCGTAAATCAGCGAACCTTCCCGGCTGGTCTGACTATCCCGTTCGGGCGGAAATTGAGCGGCGTCTCGGAGCCCGCGTTTTTCTTGAGAACGATGCCAACGTGGCTGCGCTGGGAGAGAAATGGTTGGGCGCAGCCCGCGACGTTCCGAACATGGCTATCGTCACGCTAGGCACCGGGATCGGTGGCGGCATCGTGTTGAATGGGAAAATCTGGCACGGCATGAATGGGATGTCGGGTGAGTTCGGTCACGTTCCCATCGAGCCCGACGGGCATGCATGTGGCTGCGGCGGCCACGGATGCGCCGAACAATATGCTTCTGCCACGGCCGTCGTGCGAATGGCCCGCGAAGCGATCACCGGCGGCCTGTCGCAATCTCTTGCCGCGGCCGCAGCTTCGGATGCGGAGTTCAGCGCACGATCAATTTACAATCTGGCGATTCAGGGGGACGAAGACGGCCGGCGTATCTTTCGGCGTTTCGGCAAAGCTCTGGGGATGCTGCTTGCGGGCCTGGTCAACGTTCTGAACCTCGATATGTTCGTCATTGGGGGAGGAGTTTCGAGCGCTTGGGACGCTTTTGCCCCGACCATGTTCGAAGAACTGCGCGAACGATCGCTGGTCTATGCGGCAACCGCTCCCGAGGATCCTTTGGGAAAAGAAGAGGGCGCTTCGGCGCAGGTTCTGGCCCGCACTCGCCGCAAGACTATCATTACGCGCGCTTTGCTGGGCAGTGATGCGGGGCTGTATGGAGCAGCGCGATTGGCCGCGCCCGGTGGTGCTTAGGTTCTGTTCGAGTTGAGAGCGATCTTTTCCGCCCGATTGTGACCAACGATCTTGCGAACGGCACCCAAGAAACATTGATTCTGCTCTGGCGTCCCGATTGTCACGCGGATGCAGTTGGGGGCTCCCCAGGCTCGCAGAGGCCGGACGCTTACTCCTTCGTCTTGCAACCGACGGGCGACGATCGAGGCGTCTTCTCCCAGATCGCAATACAAAAAATTGGTGGACGTTTGGGCCACTCTGCAAGCGAACTTCGATAGAGCATCGGTTAGAGCAAGCGCCTGATCCGCATTGTTCGTCACGACCCGCCGAATGTGGCCCTGATCGTCAACAGCTGCCATCGCCGCAGCCTGCGCCACCGACGACACTGAGAATGTATTTCGCATGCGCGCGCAGTAAGCCAGCAGTTCCGGCGGACCAAGGCCATACCCTATCCGCAGTCCCGCGAGCCCATGCGCTTTGGAGAAAGTACGCAGGACCACAATGCTGGCGCCTTGTCGAACGTAGTCCAGTGATTTGGAATGCGTAGTCCCTCGAAGCGAAGAGAAGTGCATTGCGAATTCGTAATAGGCCTCGTCAAGCACGAGGATCACATGGCCGGGAATGCGGGCCATAAAATTGTCGACCATCCCGACGTCGACGAGCGTGCTGGTTGGATTGTTGGGATTGGCCAGGAAAACAATGCGCGATTTCTCGTCAATCGCATCGAGGATCGCATTCAGGTCAAACCCATCGTTCGCCATCGGCGTTTCGATAAGACTCGCGCCGGTTGCGTTCACTGCCAGCGAGTAGACGATGAACGAACGTTGACTGGTGACCGCATTCAAGCCCGGCGCGAGTAGAGTCTGGCAGAGCAATCCAAGTAGGGCGGTCGAGCCGGCGGTTACCATCACTTGTTCGGGTTGCAGTCCGTGGTGCTCGGCAAGTTTGTGGCGCAATTGGGCGCAGTCGTCATCCGGATAGGCGCTGCTGAAGGCGAGCGCACGGCCCATGGCCTCAACCGCCCGCGGCGACGGGCCAAACGGATTCTCGTTGGAATCGAGCTTGATGAGCTTTTGCTGAACCTGGGGCGTAACCGTCTGGAGCGGCATCCCGGGCGAATAGCCACCCATGTTGCGCACGGGCTTCGAAACCAGATCAAAGAATTGGCTCATTGGCCGTTTATGATGACACGGAACGCTTCGCCCGCGCCAGTACGATGGTGCAGGCAGTTTTCAAGCGAGCGACTTCCTGCAAAGTGAGGGCACGGAACTTGCCGGGAGGGACATCGAGGGTGAGAGGACCGTAGCGCACGCGTTTGATTTTCTCCACGTGATGACCGACCGCTTCAAACATTCGGCGAATCTGGCGATTGCGGCCTTCGACCAGGGTAATTTCGTACCAGGGATTTACTGCGACTTTCACCACGCGCACGCCTGCAGGTCCCGTCCGAACGCGCTGGCCATTGTCGGTGGCAATGGAAATTCCAGTGCGGAGTTTAGAGATGGCATCTTCGCTCGGCGCGCCTGCAACCTTGACGACATAAGTCTTGGCCACGTGGGACGCTGCCTTCATCAGATGATGGGCAAGGTCGCCATCGTTAGTGAGCAATAACAGACCCTCACTGGCGTAATCGAGACGGCCGACGGGATAAACGCGGCCCTTCACGCCGCGAATCAAATCCATGACTGTCGGCCGCTTCTGGGGATCGCTCATGGTCGTGACGTATCCCTTTGGTTTGTTCAGCAGCAGGTAGAGGTGACGTTGTGCGCCTTGCAGAAGCTTTCCGTTCACGCGGATGTGATCGGTTTCGAGGTCAGCCTTGCTGCCGAGTTCGGTGATCACGTGGCCGTTAACTTTGACGAGGCCGGCCGAGATCAGTTGTTCGGCCTTGCGGCGGGAAGCCACGCCGGCGGCAGCGATGATTTTTTGCAAGCGTTCAACAGCCATGATGCGAAGGCTTTCTGTCGATGCTATTCTTCGAGTGCAGCTGCGGAACGCTCGATGTGTTCCGGATTGGAATGTGACTGCGCGGTTTGAGCCTCTGCTTTACGCGACAGCTCATCAGTTTCTTCCGAGATCTCTTCTCTCGAATCCAAGGCCGATTGACGCGACGGTGCTTCGCCGTCGTCGTTCTCTGCCGCAGCCTCGGCTGGAATCAGCTCCGAGTGAAACGATTCGGCTACTAGCTTCTCGAACTCTTCCATGCTAGGCAGCTCGTGCACGTCTTTCAGACCGAAACGCATCAGGAATTCTTTGGTGGTCTTGTAAAGAATAGGACGGCCGATTACCTGCTTTCGTCCCGCGGTCGTGATCAGCTTGCGCTCAAGCAAAGTGCCGATGACCCCACCGGAGTCGACTCCGCGAATATCGTTAATCTCGGGCACCGTTGCCGGCTGCTTGTAAGCGATCACGGCCAACGTCTCCAGAGCCGGCAGGGAAAGACGAATCGGTGGCTTAAGGCTCCTAGCAAAGGCTCGCACTACCTCGTGCTGCTCCGGCTTGGTGGACATGCGGTAACCGCCCGCTACTTCACGAATCTCGATGCCACGGTCCGCCGAGCCATACTCAACGATCAATCCGTCCAGGGTTGAGCGTACTCGCGACTTGATCTCGCCCTCGTCCGACACCCCCTCGGCGACGATGGTTGGTTTGACTAGCTGAATCATCTGCTCCAGCGTGATTGGCGTTTCCGCCGCGTAAATGATGGCTTCGAGTTGGGCTTTTAGACTCATAAGTAGGTAGTCAGCGATTAGTGGCCAGTGAAGGGCAAAACTCCGTGGCTTGGAAGCCAGCCACCGATCACTAACCACTAGCCACTCTCTTTCATCTCCAGTCGTCGCGCACAGCAGCCTGTTCGTTCATGATGGCATCAAATCCCGTGTGCTTGCGTACTGCAATTTCGCCGAACAGACGCTCCTGCCGTACCTGAATTGCTTGCAGCCGGACCAGTTCGAGCAATGCCAGGAACATGCATACCAGCGCTTGCCGCGAGGGAATCCGCATCAGTAGTTGCTTCAAGCGAACGGGCCGATCTTCCAGCGACAGACGGCGCCGCAAGTAGTCGATCATGTGCCCGACTGTGACTGTTTCTTCGTCCAGGTTGATTACCGGACGAGTGCGAACCCGATCGAGAACTTGCTGGAATGTTTTCACCAAATCGATCACGTCGGCAGCGATCTCGGGTTCCGTGCCCTCATCCTCCATGAACTCTTTCAGCGAGGGATTGGACAAGACCGCGTCTTCGATCTGCTGTTTCTGCAGAAGCATCTGTGCCGCCGATTTGAATTTCTCGTGCTCGAGAAGCCGATTCACCAACTCCGTGCGGGGGTCTTCCTGCTCCTCCGGTGCTGCGTTGAGATCCCGTGGCAACAACATCTTAGACTTTATGTGGATCAGCACCGCGGCCATGTAGATGAAATCGGCGGCCACGTTCACGTCAAGCTCGCGAATCTTTTCCACGTACGCCAGGTATTGCGCCGTGATGCGAGCGATGGGAATGTCGTAAATGTCGATATCTTGCTTGCGGATCAGGTCGAGCAGCAAATCGAGCGGACCCTCATAGACGTCGCTGACGGAGACTGCGAAGGGTGAGTCGCTTGCCTGATCCCGTTTTGCTGGGACAACCAGACTTGGACCTGGCTGTGCGGGTTCAGAATGCAAGACGGATTCGGAAAAAGCGTTGGAGGATTCCGGCATTCAATGCTTCACTTATTCGTTGGCGCTTCGTACCCTAGCGACATTCCCATGGCCTCGCGAACTTCATTCATGGTTTCGCCGGCGGCCTGTCGCGCCCGCTCACTGCCTGCTTCCAGAATATCCCATCCGAGCCGTGGATTGTCCTCGTATTTTTTGCGGCGCGCCTGCATAGGGACCAACAATCGCACCAGGGCGTCGGCCGCCCAACTCTTGCACTCGATGCAGCCAATTCTAGCCGAGCGGCAGCCTTCATACACTTTGTCGAGCGTGGACCGGTCGCTGAAAATTTTGTGCAGATCACCCACCGGACACACGTCAGGATTCCCCGGGTCGGAACGCCGAACCCGGGCCGGGTCAGTCACCATCGTCTTGAGCTTCTGTCGGACCACAGGCTCAGGATCAGTGAGCATAATTGTGTTGCCATACGACTTTGACATCTTGCGTCCATCGGTCCCTGGGAGCTTGGGTGCGGGCGTCAGCAGAGACTGTGGCTCGGGGAAAATATCTTTGGCCCTGCAGTAGAATCCGTTGAATCTCCGCGCGATTTCGCGCGTCAGCTCAACGTGCGCCACCTGATCTTCACCGACAGGAACCACGTCTGCCTTGTAGATGAGAATGTCGGCAGACTGCAGCACGGGGTAGCCCAGAAATCCATAAGTCCCCAAGTCTTTGTCTTTAATATTTTCTCGCTGTTCCTTATATGTGGGGACGCGTTCCAGCCAGCCCAGCGGCGCGATCATCGAAAAAAGCAAATGCAGTTCGGCGTGGGCCGGCACATGCGACTGGATAAAGATGACCGACCTTTCCGGATCGAGTCCGGCCGCCAGCCAGTCGAGAGCCACTTCCAGGGAGTTCTCTTTCACGCGCGAAGTGTCGGCGTAGTCGGTAGTGAGAGCGTGCCAGTCAGCCACCTCGAAGAAGCAGTCGTAATGATCCTGCATCCGCACCCAATTGTCGAGCGCACCGACGTAATTGCCCAGATGCAGCCGGCCGGTGGAGCGCATACCACTGAGCACGCGTTTGCGGGATTTTGTCGAAGACGCCATCAACGTTTCAACGAGTCGTAACGGAATGCAACACGGATTGAAAAAGTCCAAGAACGGGATAGATTAATCGTCCCAGGAAGCCGCCTCCGAAATAGACCAGAGCAATCAAACCCAACCAGCCCACGGTGTCATACGCGCGGAGCATCGGCGCCGGCAGAAAATGCCGCAGTACGTGAGAGCCATCCAGAGGAGGCACCGGGATCAGGTTGAATACTGCCAGAACGATGTTGATCACCATCAAGTCATAAAGCAGCAGGCTAGTGGGCATCAGCAAGGAATTCGTCTGCGCCGCCAGCACTTCGAGGTGATTGGGATACACATACGGAATGATGTTCACAATCGCGGAGCCCACGTGGGAGGTCAACGCGATCAGCAGAAGAACTACGAGGGCTCCGCCCGCCACTACGAAGTTGCTGATCGGTCCGACGACCGCGGTCAAGATGTCGTCGCGAACCTGATTGCGAAAATTGCGCGGATCCACCGGCGTTGGCTTGGCCCAGCCCAGCACGGGAATTCCCGTTAACATGGCAAACAGAGGCAACACGACCGTTCCGACGGGATCAATGTGCTTGATCGGATTCAGCGAGATCCGGCCCAGCATGCGCGCGGTCGGGTCGCCGCACCGGTTCGCCATCCACGCGTGCGCCGACTCGTGAAAGCTGATCGCGAAGAGAAACACGATCAACTGAAACACAATATTCACATGTTGCACTGTCATGCTGGCCTGAAATCGATACTAACACGCAAAAAGCCCATGCCACGCGGTCGCTCTGCCCGGGTCCGTTCTAGCCGGATTTCTTCTGCCATTCCTCCGGCGCAATCGACTTCACCTTGATTGTCTTGGCAGGAATACCTCCGACGATGTTGAATGGCCCCACATTCTTCGAAGCTACCCCCATGGACCCAACCATACCGTGCTCACCCACGGTCACTCCGCTAAGCACGGTGGCGTGATAGGTAACGCGCGCTCGCGGGCCGATTTCAGTCTTGTGGTTGCTCACAATCATCCCGTCATTCAAGTCGTGCGCGTGGGAATAGACATTGGCATAGTCCGAGATGGAACTGCCCTCACGGATGACGATCTCGCCGCGGTCATCAAGCAGCACATATTTGTGGATGGTGCAATTGTCCTCCACCGTGAGGTTGTAGCCAAAAGAAAACTCCACGCCGTGAAAGATCTTCACGTTCTTGCCACAGTGTTTGAAGATGTGCCGCGCCAGCATGGCACGCACGCGATATCCCAGCCAGTGATTCAATCCCGCAGGAGAGCGGTCATACATCATCCAGAACCAGATCAGCGGTTTGCGTTCCGCGTATTTGGATGCATCGACGTCACCATAGTATTCGGGTTCGAGCGTGGCGTTACGCGGATCGAAGGAGTGCACCAGTGCCTGTTCGGCTAAGGGCGCCGCGGCGTTCGGAGCGCCGTACCGGCGACCGAGATAAAGCTGCGGCAAGGCATCGCGCACCACATTGCTGCGGTGCTCGGGATCGCGGCGCATGAATTCACGATCCAGTTGCTCAATCCAGTCGAGAAAAGTCTTTTCTGCCGCTGGCGTGGGGTTCACTTCTCGATATTCATATCGCGGCATGTTTGCCTCGCTTCGTGGCCGGGCAGTTTAAAACATAGCACACCATGCGGCGGGCTGCGCTGCACGCGCACGCACTGAGCGTCGATCGCCGAGCCGAAATGCTTTATAATTCGCGCCACCTATGAACAGCAATACTTCTCGAATACTCACGAATTATTTGATCGTCGGAGTCCTTTTCCCTTTTTGCCTTCCCAATTTTTTCGCGCAAGTCCCCAACGCTGCCTTTGACCTCGTCATCACGAATGGCCACATTATCGATGGATCCGGATCGCCCTGGTATTCCGGCGACATCGGCATTCGCGGCGGAACGATAGCAGCCATCGGCAATCTGTCCGCGGATGCGCGTGCTCGTACCATTGATGCCCAAGGCAAGGTTGTCGCTCCCGGCTTTATCGACATGTTGGGACAATCGGAGATGACCATCCTGGTGGACCCGCGCCTGCCTTCGAAAATCTATCAGGGAATCACCACTGAGATTACCGGCGAGGGGGGAAGTGCCGCTCCGCTCAATGACGCAATCATTCGCGCCGATCAATCGGGCTATGAGCACTACCACATCGATCCCGACTGGCGGACCTTCCGTCAATATTTTGCCCGGCTGGAAAAACAGGGAATGGGCATCAATCTGGCGAGCTATGTAGGCGCGACACAGGTCCGCCGCATGGTGCTCGGTGACGACGACAAGCAGCCATCGCCGGAGCAGCTCGTACAGATGAAAACCTTGGTGCGAGAGGCCATGAAAGACGGGGCGGTAGGAGTTTCTACCTCGCTTGAATACGCGCCCGCACCGTACGCCAAGACCGACGAGCTCATAGCGCTTGCTACCGAGGCATCGAGGTTTGGCGGCATCTATGCCACGCACATGCGAAGCGAAAGTGACGCAGTACTTGAATCAATCGACGAAGCCCTGCGCATCGGCCGCGAAGCCCGCATCCCGGTTGAGATATGGCATCTCAAAGTTGCGGGCAAGAACAACTGGGGACGCATGCCCGAAGTCGTCGCCAAAATCAATGCAGCGCGCAATGCCGGCATGGATGTCTCCGCGAACACTTATGCCTACACCGCCTGGTTCAACGACTTCTCGGCATTCATACCTCCCTGGGCGCACGACGGCGGCACGGCGAAGATGGTCGAGCGTTTGAAAGATCCTGGAATGCGGGCTCGCATGCGAAAAGACATGCTGACTCCCTCGAAGGATTGGGACAACGAGTGGCAGGAGATTCCCGGTCCCGAGGCCATCATGATCGGGATCGTGCAAAGTCCCAAGCTTGTCCCTCTGCAAGGCAAGAGGCTCTCTGATATTGCTAAGCTTCGGAACAAGGATCCACTGGATGCGCTATTTGATTTTCTTATGGAAGATCCTAATGCCGGAGTTGCCGTCTTCGGCATGTCGCAGCCAGACGTAACTCTGGCGCTGCAACAACCGTGGGTCTCTATCGACAATGATTCGTCGGGAGCTTCACCGGAAGGAATTCTGGGGCAGGAGCACCCGCATCCGCGCGCGTACGGCACATTTCCGCGCATTTTGAGCAAGTATGTGCGCGAGGAAAAAGCTCTGACGCTGGAAGACACCATCCGTAAGTTTTCGGCGCTGGCGGCACAGCGGATGTGCCTTACCGATCGCGGCGTGCTCAAGTCTGGCATGTGGGCGGACATCGTGATCTTCGATCCCTCCACCGTGCATGATCGAGCCACGTTTGAAAATCCGAATCAGCTTTCAGAAGGGATGGACTATGTTCTGGTGAACGGAGTGCCGGTGGTTGACCAAGGTAAGATGACAGGCAAGCTTCCGGGGAAAGTGCTGCGGGGCCCAGGATATGCTCCGTAGGAAGTGCGCTGGCGGAAGGGATAGAGCTCAAAATGCAGGACAGCCTTCAGGGTTTCAGTTGCGCTTGCGTCTCGACCGCATTCACGGGAGCCACTAGCGGCTCCCCAAGCGTGCCCGTGATGTTGTACCCCGGAGATCCAGCGTGGACGAACTTGATCGCCAGCTCGCGGTCGAAGGAAACGGTTCCACGCACTTGATATGCCCCGCCGGGCGAATCCAGCTTGCCCTCGTTTATGTCGATTCCACCGTCGTGCAGGCGCATTCGCCCGAGAAATCGGTCCACCTGCAAAGGTCCAGTGCCGCTGCCCAGCGCTACATGCGGCAGTAGGCCGTCGCGAATATCGAATTGGAGCGCGCCCTCCGCGGAGTGCCAGAACTCAGAGGCATCCACTCCGGACCCATCAAGTTGATAGCTTCCAGAAGCTGTTCCCGCGATCCATCCGTCGCGCATGGCATCAGCCAGTTGGCCCATGGAAACACCGGTAAAAGTTCCATTCCCGATGTAGACCGTGGGCTTGAGAGTAAAATCCGCGTGCAATTCGCCGCGATGCTTGCCGCCCATGAATTCCCCTCGCAGGTCGGAAAGGAACAATTTCCCGCTATCCAGCTCGACGCCCGCGGCAACGCTAGTGGCCACCAGGTTACGAATTAGCAACCGATCCGCGTTTACTCTGCCCGATGCGCGAAGGCTTCCCAGGAATGACGGTTCAGCCCGTGGCGTTGAAGCCAGCAGCCGATACCAGGGCGGCTGGCTCGGACTGGGGTTTAACCAATGACTCAACTCGCCCATGGCGATCTCGTCTGTACCTAAATTGAAGCGAACCAGACAAGCTCCGAGCGCTCCGCAACGGCGTGGCAGAATCAGGGAACCGGTCCAATGCGAGCCCCCTCCCGCAGCGCTCAGTCTGTCGACCCGAATGGCGTCTCGCGAGAGCTGCAACTGGGCCGAGAAAATTTCGATCGGTCCATTCAATCCGCGCAGTTTGGCCCGCACGTTTTGCAACTGCGTTGTCCCCGTAATCTCCGGCGCGGAAAAGCCAGTTGGAGCGCCGGCTTCCCATCGCAACCACGACCCGGCGATTTGCAAATCCATATCAACGATGCCCTCGGCGGTGGTTCGTAGCGCCGGCAGGCCAAACAGGCGCGCCAACTTCAGTGTGTGCGAGACTTCGCCTTCGCCGGCAAGAAAAACATCGTAGCCCGACCTGTTAATCCAGCCCCGGACCGACAATGGAGCCGGCATCCCCAACGCCAATGGCAAAGGACCAAACTCGAAATGGGGTTGGCTCGGAACCGTTGCTGCGAGACTCGCATTGTGCGGAGTTTGGGTTTGCGTCTTGTTCGTGGTGTAGCTGCGCCGAAAGTCACGCGAAGTCAGCAGCAAGGGCACGCTGCCGGCATCGAGATTCGCTTCGCTGCTGGCGGAAGTCAAATGAAGATTCGCAATTTCGCCTCGACCCTCGAACCGCGCCCCCTCGACTGAGAGGCCGTTTCCATTGACCGTAAAACTGCCGTCCAC
Source organism: Acidobacteriota bacterium (assembly GCA_003225005.1). Lineage (GTDB taxonomy): Bacteria > Acidobacteriota > Terriglobia > Terriglobales > Acidobacteriaceae > Sulfotelmatobacter. The sequence continues at coordinate 21,707 of QIAN01000030.1, forward strand.
AATGCCGCTGGCGACCAGATCAACCGGCAAGTCTTTCTTCGCGCGGCGCGCGAGGTTAGCCGCGGAGTTCACTGGCACACGCTTTGCGGCCAGGGTCAGATGATATCGGTGGCTTCCCGGAAGTCCCATATCGCCGCGCACCGTGATAGCCCCGGTGCCCACCGGCGCGCTGCACAGAATATCGTGCAAGCTGCGCTGCACCGAACTGTACTCGGCATCGCAGTGCGCCGCCAGTACAAGTGGCTGGCCGCTGGAAATGTCATAGCGGCGGAAATCCTGAATCGAAGCGTCGCTGCTCACTTGTAACTGCGCTGGAGTGCCCTGCAAAGTTGCTTCGAGCCGGAGCATCCCGCGCCAGCCCCGGTCGCTGCCGGTAAAGAATTTGCTTACTTGGCCGAGTTGAGGGCCGTTCCACTCGATGCTGCATTGCAGCGGCGTTTCGCGAAGGCTGCCTGCACGTTGCCATGTGCCGTTCACTCTCAACCATCCGGTATCGCTCAGATTCAAATCGGCGCGCAGCGGTTGCGCTCTCAGGCGCCCGCCCCAGGCATTTTCCGACTCCTGCCAGAGGGCGAAATCGGCGTTGGTCAGGGCGTAGGGTTTTTTCTCCTCTCCATTCTTGAAGTTGATTCGGCCCGTGCTGGCTTCAATGTAGGGAAACCCAGCGCGTGGCTCCGACTTGGATTTTGCAGTGGGCGCCAATGGAGTCCTCGACGCGCGCTCCAGCAGGGCTTCCAGGTTCCAGCGCCCATTCGCTCCACGCACCAGGTTCAGGCTGGGTTCGGTAAGGTTCAGCCGGGCAATCTCTAGCCTCCCGCGGACAAGCGAAGTAAGGCGCAGGACAGCGGTGACCTCCGGCGCGCGCAGCATAGGCTCAGCGCTGAAGGCTGGGTCGTCGTAGACCACAAGATTTTGAAGATCGAATCCCGGCTGAGGCAGCAGCCGAATATGAACCGTACCAATTTCCACCTGGCGAGCCAGGGCTCCGCCAATGGAACCGGCGAGTCTGGTTTTAAGGTGCGAAGCCCCCGGCCGGAGAAGAAACATCAGCAGCACGATCACCGCGGCTGCAGCAACAGAACGACGCCTGGAAATAAAAGATCTCACAACACCTTACCGAACTATCCGCAGTGTGCGCCGCCAGCGCGTTTCGTCGAAGAAGTGCACCACCACGTGCGCCAGAAAACCGAGGCGGTCGCCGAATGAAGTCCTTTGGTATTGGTCGCTGGGCGTTTCAAATGACCAATAAACGAACATCGGGCGTCCAATCACGTTTTCCTGGGGGATAAATCCCCAATAGCGGCTGTCCAAGCTTACGCCCCGGTGGTCGCCCATGCCAAAGTAATGCCCGGGAGGAACTACGAGCTCCTCCCCTTGCATATGCGATGGCAACTCGGCCTGCCAGACGTCGTAAAGGTTATCCGTGTCGGAAGGAGGCACCGCCGGGAAATTGTTCCGGTAGGGATCGTATCTGTCGGCGTCGTGAAGTACGTAGGGCTCGTCAAGTTTTTCGCCGTTTCGGTAAACCACACCGTCGCGTAGATGGATGCGGTCTCCGGGAACCCCAACAATCCGCTTCACGACATAGAGTCCCGACGTTTGTGGCGAGAGAAACACCACGATGTCCCCCCGCCTTATTTGGCGATAGGGCAGCAGTGGGCCGGTCCACGTCGTTTTTGGTGCGAACTGGACACGGTTGACGAAGACATGGTCTCCGATGAGCAGCGTGTTCTCCATTGAGCTGGAAGGTATCTCGAATGCCTGCACAACGAAGGTAATGATGAACAGGCCGGTCACCAACACTGCCGCCAGCGAGGACAGAAATTCAACTGTAGTCTCGCGAGGTTTCTCGTTTGGAACGCTATTTTTTGTTTTGTTTTCTTTCTTGGCCACTATGATCCGTTCTGCTTCTTGCGTTCAGTTCACCAGTCTTAGGGTCCGGTTCCATCGCGTGATCTGGAAGATGTGGGTCACGGCATGTCCGAAGTGGTAAATCTTATCACTCACCGATGAGGAGGACACTGCCAGGTCGTCCGTGCTACGCACTGACCAGTAGATCAGCAGCGGCCTTCCAATAATGTTCTCCTGCGGCACAAATCCCCACCAGCGGCTGTCGTAGCTGTCGTCCCGGTTATCGCCCATAACGAAATAATGACCCTGGGGAACGATGAGTTGTCCGTCCTCCACCAGCTTCCGCAGCTGCAACCACCACTTGGGCTCCAAGCCGGACGGAACACCCATGCGCGGAAAGTTGTCGCGGAACATATCATCAGCGGGCTTAGTGAAGCGGACATACGGCTCCGGCAAACGCGCTCCATTGACCCATACCTGCTTATTCACCAGTCGCAACCGGTCACCCGGCACACCGATTACCCGTTTGACGAAATGCTGCGCCGGGTTAACCGGATAGTGAAACACAATAATGTCGCCACGACGGATCTTCCGGTACGGCATGATGTGGTCCGCCGCGCCACCACCACCGTAAGTGAGCTTATTCACCAGCAGGTAATCGCCGGTGAGAAGCGTGTTTTCCATCGACTCGGAGGGAATCTGGAAAGCCTGCACAATAAACGTGATCACAAATACGGCGATCACCACTGTTCCCAGCAGCGACTGCAGCGAACCCACGAGGTCCGACTCCCCCGACCACCGCTTTTTCTCGCTCGGCAAATTCATCAACTTCACTTTTCAACCGCGCGCGATGCCCTTGCCGCCGGAGCGCCACCCGCCTTCGAGTGTGAAGCCAGGTACGTCAGCACTTGTCGGGCAGCGTCCTGTTCGGCGTTCTTTTTGGTCGAACCCTGCGCGCGACCTACAAACTCGGCCGGCCTTCGACCGTCTACTGCGTTGAGCCGGGCCTCGACGGTAAATATCTTGCTGTGCTCCGGTCCCGCTTCCTGTACCAAAACATAAGAAGGCTGAGGCATGCCCAACCCTTGCAGCGCTTCCTGCAAGGCGGACTTAAAGTCTGTAAGTGGTAGAGCGCCCCCCTCCCGTTCCATTCGTTCCAGCTCAGGAGCAACGATGTAGTGCACCACAAACTGACGTGCCGCTTCCAATCCGCCGTCCAGATACACGGCCGCCAGAATCGCTTCCAGAGCATCAACCAGCAGCGCAGTCTTGCCGCGGCCACCGCTCTTTTCCTCTCCCCGCCCCAAACGCAGGTAGTGGCCCAGTTCAAGCTGCTGAGCGACTTGAATCAGATGCCTTTCACTGACCAGGTGGGCGCGCAGCTTCGAGAGTTCGCCCTCGCGAAATTGCGGGAAACGTTGAAACAACTCTTCACTGGTGACCAAAGACAGCACAGCGTCGCCCAGAAACTCCAACTGCTCATTATCACTGACCTGATATTTGGCTTCTGCCGCCTGCTGCGCTTCCTGCTCGCGCGCCTGTGAACTGTGCGTGACCGCCTGCTCAATGACAGCTCGGCGCCGAAAGTGGTAGCCCAGCGCGGCTTCTAACGCTGTGATTTCCCGTTCCTTCATGCTTGGACCACCCGGAAGAGACAGCGAGAACTAATTCTTCGGCGGAGCTGAGCTTGGCGTCGGCTCGGTTCCGCTATTCAACTTGGTTAAGCGGTCTTTTTCGGCGCGAGCGGCGGCGCCTGCGTTGGTTCCTTCCTTGGTCAACTCAACCGCTTGGCTGGCGTACTTGAGGGCCTCGGGATATCTTTTCTGATTGTCCAATGCGATCGACAACCGCAGCACCGCAATCGGATCCACCTGTTGTGGGAACGCGTCAATAGACTTGCGCAGGTCTCCCTCTGCGTCCGGCCAAGCTTTGGCGTTGTACTCCAGAGTGCCCAAAATGGCGTATGCCTCCGAACGCAGGAAGCCTTTGTAAGCCTCGATTCTGTCCGGCGGCTGGCCGGCGGTGGGGATGTCTGTCTCCACCGTAGACAGAGCGCGTTGCGCATTTTTCTTCGCTTCGGCAAGGCGCTGGTCTTTATCGAGGTCGGTATCGCGCGTACGCTCGGCCAACACTTGCGCCACTCCCAGGAGCGCTTCTGGGTCGTCGGCGTCATAGTTCAGTACCTTCCGCGACATGTCCATCATCTTGTCGGCGTTGTTAGCTTGCTGGTAGCCGTGCATCGCCGACTTGTAAAGAACCGCGCGGAGTTCGCTATCGGCGAACTTGGCGGCGAAATCGTCCGCGGCCTTTTCCTGTGCCGCGGGGTCCGTGAGAGCCGCCGCGGCTTTGTAAGCATCGAATTCCGGCTGCGTCTTGGCCTGGGGCGGGCGCTTGCCCGTAGGCGCGGGCGCGGCCGCGGCCTGTCCGGCTGGCTGCCCGGCCTGCGTGTTCTGAGGCGCTGGAGGGTTGCTCTGGGCGAAGCTGCACGCCGCAAGACCCACGACTACTACAGTCGTCATCGCTGCTCGTTTCATGCGTTCTCCTTAGAATCACAAACCTTGGCGACTACTATTTCCAATTGTCGATTGTAAACGCGCCAGCCGGTGCCCTATCGCGGCTTCGCAGGCGGCTCATAGGGTTTCTGCATACCACGTTCTGCGGCCTCTTTAACTTCCGGCAGCGCCCCTCCGGCGTTCAAAGCGGCTCGATATTGATCGAGAGCTGCTTCGCGCTCTTCCCGAAGATCCAAAATTCTCCCCAGGTATACATGCGACCAGGCAATCACTTTAGGATCTGTCCCCGCCTGGATCGCTTTCTGAAAATTATCGCGGGCTCCGGCCATATCTTTGTTGGCGACCGCCGCTTCGGCCAGAATGAACAGAGCCCGGCCCTGATCGCCCACTTTCTTCTGCAGGGCTTGCTGGGCTAGTTCCTGTGCGCCCTTCGTATCGCCCGCAGTCAGACGCTTTTCTGCATTTACTAGTATTTGACGGTCTTCCAGGCGCGACAGTTGCAGCAACTCCTGAGTGGCCGCCGCGGCATACTTTAGCTCTGACGCTGTCTTTGCTTCCCTCTTCACGTCGATATTATCCAGAAATCCGGAGTATGCGCTGCGAATCCCCGCCGGATCTTTCTCGAATGCAACCAGCGTGTTGTAGAAATATCGCGTAAGGATGTACCCCTGGTGCACCGCATCGTCCACGGCCTGCGCCCGCATGGCCTCCGCTGTCTGCTTGGGCCCGGTGGTGCGGATTTCAATGGCCCGTACCAGGCATTCGGTCACCAGCAATGAGATGTCGCTCTTGAAGCTTTCTTCCAGTGGGGCGTTTTTTACCGACACCAGCAATGGATCGAGACGCTTCATGGAACTGAAATGCTTCTCTGCCAGCGGATCCAGCAAGTAATGAAGATAAGTGTGCCGGATCTGATCCATCTTCAGCGACGCCCCCGAAGAGGCGGGCGAGGGAAAAATTACCACATAATAGTCCGAGCCATAGTTCCTCGCATTGATCTCACTCGGAGCGCCCATGAAATCCAAATAAATGGTGAATGTGCGTCCCAGATATCCCGAGGAGGCCAATTTCAGATATATCTCGGTGTCAAAAACCATTTTGGCCAGCGGTTCGTGATACCGGTCGGTTAAAGCGGCATAGGCATTCTTATTCTGCTCCCAGACTGCATGCAGCCCCGCCTTGTCGTAAAAACGTTCCAGCACCGCAGCGAACCCCACAACGGACGCTGCATCCGGAGGGAGTTCGTCCTCTTTCGCCTTGGGCAGAAAATGCGGTGGTGCCTGCAGAGAGAGGGCCAGCGATACATACTGCGACAAGTTGCGCGCGCCATCTTGTCCCAGATGCGCCTGATAGTAACCACACAGCGTAGTAGCCGTCCCCTGCGCCTCTTCTGACGCCTGCAGATTTTTCTGTTCTTGAGCCCGGATATTGCTCCGCATTGCGTCCGAGCCATTCAAATCCTGGTCATACCCGCACGTGTTGATGGCGGTGAGTACCGCGAAGAGAGTCTCGCTGGTATCCAGCGTAATCTGAGAGGTATTTTCCGCCGCACAAAACGGCCCCAGCAGTCCGATCATGGCCACGAGCAACGATCCTCGAAATAGCGGACGTCGAGATGACGACTGTCGAAATAACGAACCACCAAATGACGAACCTTTACACCGTAAACTCAGGAAAACCTCCCGCAGGATGGTTAGATGCAAGGCAGAGAACCTCTTAGTGTAAGGAGTTCCGCGAAGAGGGTCAAACGGCACGGGGGATAGCTATTGGAGCGGGAAAATCCGGACACCCCGGGCTCGCATGTCTACCCATCAGCTAGGGATTAGAGATTACGGACGTCTATGTGCAAAGGACCTCGGACCCGGGGCGGGAGGGCGAGGGACGCGGGCGGAGGGCGCGCGTGCTCGACTACTTCACTTTCTCCTACTCTGCCTTGGCTTCTTTCAGGACGGGAATGTCGGGGTCGGCATCTTTCCAGAGGGCGAAGAAATCCTGGTAGGCAGCTTTCGATTTGGCGGTGCCACCAGATACGGCATGCGCACGGGCAACTCCCCCATGGGCCAATGCGCCGGTTCGGCAGTTCCACACCACGCCCCGGTGATCAAGAATTTCTTGCAAGTCCGCGACGTCGGCATTGCCTTGATGTAAGACAAGCTACGTGTCGCCAGGAACAAACACGGGATACAGGTCACGAATTGAAAAGGCTGCCGATCTGATCGGCTATTCAGAACCTGAGTCGAAAGTATTGCCTTTCGGCGCGCTTCGGCGAACGGAGAATTTTCGGACTGCAGCGAGGGTAGATGTGGTTAGTGTTATCGGCTCAGAGGGCTGGATGGTTTGTGTTCTAGGCAACTTTCTCCATACTCGGTTCTTGGTCCACACATGCCTGCAACAAACGCCTCCAGCCGAGGCGACGCTCTAGCCACTGAGCGACCACAGTATTGCGCTCAACGTGAACACTCAGTTGCTCGGGCGTAAGCCGCCACCAGACACTCCCAGTGCTTCGAACGGATCCGCCCTCTGGATCAAGTGTTCGAACTTCAACATTTCCATCATCAATGCGGTATTCTTTCGCCGGAGAGCCGTCGCCAGACTCGAGGAGAAGCCGCATGCTTCGTAATACCATGGTCTTGACGCTCCCATTCCCGGCCAGGATATATGAATGACATCGAACGCGGCTTACTTGCAATACGGCAAAATTCCGATACTCGGCAGGGAAATCCCGTATCCCAGAACAGAAACAGGTATTCGAAACAAAGCCAGTTTGGCAGCAGCCGAGTGTTTGAAAGATCTTGCCCTTAAACAGCGAGCCCCGCTGTAGGTACTTTGATCGCCAAGGTTTTACCCGGGCCAAAAGCATCATCTCGACGGAATTGAAACTACTGGTTTGGCGTGCTCGGCTCCCCCCGCCCAGGCCCGGGGTCCGAGGCCCTTTGCACATAGGACATGCGTCAATCTCGAATCCCTAGCTGATGGGTAGACACGCGAGCCCGGGTGCCCGGATTTTCCCGCTCCAATAGCTATCCCCGCTAAACGGGCACGGGTTAGGAGACAGCAGACCGCAAAAGTGCACCCCCTCTGCCGCCACAATCTGCCGGGTTTTGGGGTTGGGCCGGGGCCCGCCCGCGCGCTTGGAAGGATTGGAAGTGCGTGCGTAGGGGTGCGCCAGTATGTGTGCGCGGAGCGAGGCTATGCGTTCGGCTTCGAAGGAACTTTAGGAGTATCTCCTCACTACTCGTGGAGCACGATGTCGAGTAGCGAGCTGTGAATTTCCAGACCGCCGTTGTAATCAATGAGACCGAGCTGTCTGAACCGATTCATAAAGAAGTTAACTCGCGCTCGCGTGGTGCCGACCATTTCTGCCAAGGTTTCTTGGCTTATCTTGGGAA
>QIAN01000014.1:0-1262 GCA_003225005.1 Acidobacteriota bacterium
GTTCGACGACGTGACCCGAGAAACCGGGCTGTACTACGCCACCCATCCTTATATGGGTTGGGGAACCATGTTTCTGGATTTCGACAACGATGGCTTCCGAGATCTGTTTGCCGCCAACGGCCATCTATTCCCGGAGGTCGACCGCTACTTCAAAGACGCCACCAGCTATAAGCAGCGCTTGCTTCTTTTGAAAAACGACCAGGGGCAGAAATTCCTCGATGTCGGCGATGAAACCGGGTTGTCTGACCTCGAGAGGCACGTTGCTCGGGGTGCGGCGGCCGCCGATTTCGACAATGACGGCAGAGTGGACATTGCTGTCGTCAACCTGGACGAGACTCCAACGCTGATTCGTAATGTCTTCGCGGGCGAGAATCATTGGCTGCAAGTTCGAACGGTAGGCATGCGTTCGAACCGGGGCGGAATCGGTGCTCGCATCGAAGTGACCGCGGGCCACCTCAAGCAGGTGGACTGGGTCCACACCGGTGGCAGTTTCCTGTCACAAAACGATATGCGAGTGCACTTCGGTTTGCGGTCAAACAAGCGAGCTGCGGTGAAGGTGTACTGGCCGAGCGGCGTGGTCGACACGATAGGTGATGTTGAAGGGGACCGCGACATTGTTGTGGAAGAGGGCAAAGGGTTGGTCGATAGTAGCCATCACTGATGGGGGCGAACCACGTGACGCAAGGCAATGCAAAATTACTGGGGGGAGCGGCAGAACTGGTGATAACCCCTCCCGTAGGATCCCCGACACTCGGCACTATTCAGCGTAGCACCGGCGTGCACGATGACCTGTACGCGCGCGCTTTGGTGCTGAACGACGGCAAGCAACGCGTCGCGATCCTGTCTCTCGATCTGATCGGCATGGATTTTGTTCTGTCCGACCGCGTCCGCAAGGCGATTCATGAGCGGACCGGGATAAGCTTCACGCTTGTCCACTGCACTCACAACCACTCCGCGCCTTTCACAATCCCGTGGAGTGTGATCGGGTCTCGTTGGCTTTCGGGCCCGGGCAAGACTTGGCGTGATGGGCTCGTGCCAAAGCTGGCAGAGCTTGTTTCTCAGGCTGACGCAAAAAGCGAAGCCGTATTTTTGCGCGCGGGCCGAGCTCCCGTGCGCGTTGGCACTAATCGGCGCCTGGAAACCGATGAAGGCCTTGTGATGAAGCCGAATCCCGAAGGACCCGTCGTGCCGTGGGTCGACGTGCTGCGTGTGGATCGGCTCGACGGAGGCCCCGCCGCAATATTGTTCAGCCACGCGGCGCA
>QIAN01000014.1:1333-5117 GCA_003225005.1 Acidobacteriota bacterium
AATCGTGGCCGCAGAACATGCGGGCGAGGTTCTGGGGGATGCGGCTTTTCAAGCAGCTTCCAACAGCAAAACCATCCCATACCAGGAATTCGAAATTACTACCGTGCATGCTGGACTTCCCCTTCAGCCATTGCCGTCACAAGAAGAGTGTTCTCAAGTGTTGCAGGTGGCGGAAGAACGTCTCGCAAAGCGCCACGGTCAAGCTCGCTTTAGCGATGAGCAGTTGTGGAATATGCAGGACGAAGCCGAGACCGCCAAAAGCCAGGAAGAATCCAAGGCGGCGGACGATGTCCAACCCATGGAAGGCAAGGCCTGGTGGATGATTGACACGGTGTTGTGCCTTCGCGACCTGCGGGACAAGATCGAACACCACGACGAGGATCCCCTCCGCTTTGAGGCGCACATGTTGCGCATTGGCGATCAGTGGTCGTTACTTGCAGCCACGCACGAACTATTTGCGGAATATCAACTGATGTTGGATAAAGCTGCGCCGACCGAGCACAACATGATGCTGGCTTATACCAACGGCTGCGAGAGCTACATCCCCATGGACCGCGATTTGGCTCTGGGGGGATACGAAGCGGCTACCTTCCCGGCGGACGGTGCGGCACTCAGATATCCCCACCGAAGAGCGCTTCGTTCGGGGTTCGAGAAGCAAGTCATCGAGCAGTTGCGATCTCTATGGGGTTAACATTCGTAAAGTTGCAAACCTGCGCTGTACCGAGACCTTTGTGAGGAGAAGTGAATGTTCATAGGATATCTGTTTGCAGTGCTCGCAATGCTCAGTATCGGCATTCTGGGAATTCTGAGCAAGCTCGCGGACAGCAAGGGCTGTACGCCATTGAACGCCACACTTGTTCTTTTCGGCGGTTCCACGGTGTTCATGGGCTTGTATGTCAGCCTGGTTCAGGGACAGTCACTAAACCCGCCAAGAATTGTCAGCGGCACGGCTCTATTTTTCGGGGCGCTCGCTGTGCTAGCCTTCTGGACATTCTTATATGGACTGCAATTCGGGAAGATCACCACCAGCTGGATCTTCATGAATCTTTCCGCGGTGGTGCCTGCCACGCTATCCACTTTCATATACCACGAAAAAATCGACCCATTGAAAGCGCTGATTTTGGGTCTTGTAGTGCTCTCCATCTTTCTGCTCTGGAAGGACAAGCAGACGGAGAGTGGACAGGTGGCAAACAAGGGCGAAGTCCCCGCGCGCGCCAACGTGAAAATCTGGATCACAGCGATGCTCTGTGCATTTGTGCTGAATGGGGTCTGCCCGTTCGGTCTTCGCGTACTGGCGGGCCGGGGACTGGCTCAACAATACACCGCCGTGTATCTGGTGTATTGGTATCTCGCGGGCTTCGCCTTTGGGCTCCTAGGGTTGATCAAAGCACGTCAGCGGCTTTCTCTCGCCAATTTAATTATTGGATTGATCATGGCCAGGCGTCCCGGGAAGTGTCGTATATATGATGGGAATGGGGGCCAGCATGTGCGTCGTAGTACTGGGCGGAGTGCTCTTCTTTCATGAGCGAGTTGGAACCTACGCCAAGCTAGGCATTGTGGTCGGACTGGTTGCCGCAGTGCTGCTGGGTGTGACGAGCTAGTGCCTACTTGTTCGACGCTATCCTTATCACAAGGCTCTTGATTTCATACCGGTTCATTGCCAGCGTCACGCTGTGAGGGGTCCAATTTACGGCGGCGGCGCGCTCTCCCGTGACAGAGCCGAGATAAGCTTCCTGGACCTGAACTGCCGGAAACCGAAGAATCGCACTCAGCCCGACTTTCGCAGTTCAGACAATTTTTCCCTAGCGATGGGGCGTAATTCCCGTAACCGCAACGCAGGATTTCGCAAAACGCTGTAGTGAAGACCTACCCACTTCCGCTTGGAGGGGCTTTCTGTCATGGTGCAGATGAGATGTTTCTGCGGAGCACAAGGCGGAAGAAGGATGGTAAGGATCATCGCTATTTCAGCATCGTAGAGAGTCATCGGCTGAGCTCGGGCAAGATGGCGCAGCGCACGGTTCTGTACTTGGGCGAAGTCAACGACCAACAAGCGGTAGCCTGGCGCAAGAGCTTGGAGGTGTTCGACGAAGGTGGGCAGAGCTCGCTCACCCTGAGTCTGTTTCCGGAAGACCGGGAAATCCCCCCGGATGCGGCCGACGGTCTGCGGGTGAAAATGAGCGGGCTGGAATTGCGGCGGGCGCGCGCGTTTGGCAACTGTTGGCTGGCGTGCGAACTGTGGCGTCAGTTGGGCCTGGACGGTTTCTGGCAACAACGACTGCCCGACGGGCGAGAAGGGGTGAGTTGGGAGAAGGTGTTGCAGTTGCTAGTGGTGAATCGGTGGATCGATCCGGGTAGCGAGTGGCGAGTGCATCGGCAATGGTTTCTGGGCAGCGCGATGGACGAATTGCTGGGAGTAGATTTTGCGGTGGCGGAGAAAGACCGGCTTTATCGCTGTCTGGATCGGATCTTGGAGCACAAGCAGGAACTGTTCGTCTGGTTAAAGCAGAAGTGGGCAGATTTGTTTCATGCCGACTTCGAGGTGCTGCTCTACGACTTGACGAGTACGTATTTCGAAGGCGAGATGGAAGAAAACCCAAAGGCCAAACACGGCTACAGCCGCGATGGTCGGCCGGATTGTTTGCAGGTCGTGATTGCCCTGGTCATCACCCCCGATGGTTTCCCGTTGGCCTATGAAGTCATGGATGGCAATACTTCCGATCGCACCACCCTACGCGGGTTTCTCGACAAGATCGAAAACATGTATGGCCAGGCGAAACGGATGTGGGTGATGGATCGCGGCATCCCGAGCGAAGCGATTCTCGCCGAGATGAGGAATCCGGCGCGGCCGATGTCGTATCTGGTGGGAACCGGCAAAGGCAAGATTAAACAATACGAAAAGAAGTGGCTCGACCTACCCTGGCATAAGGTTCGCGACTCGGTGGAAGTGAAACTATTTGAACAGGACGGCGAACTCTATGTGCTGGCTAAAAGCGAAGGCCGGCGACGCAAAGAGATCGCCATGCGGCGGAAACGGCTGGCCCGATTACTGCGCAAGCTGCGTGCGATGCGGCGCAGTTTGCCTTCGCGGGATCAGTTACTGATGCGCATCGGCGCCGCCAAGACCGAAGCTGGCCGAGCCTTCGGCTTTGTGAAGATGCAAGTGCCCGACGCCAAGCAGCCGGTCACCCGCGAGTCCTTCCGTTTTACCGTGGATCAGAACAAGCTCAAAGAGGCCGAACTGCGCGATGGCCACTACTTGCTACGCTCCAATCTCACGGGTGCAGATCCCGCTGTGCTTTGGACCCGCTATGTGCAACTGACGCAGATCGAAGGCGCGTTTCGATCGCTGAAGAGCGAACTGGGGATTCGCCCCATCTATCATCATTTGGAACATCGCGTGGACGCACACATCCTGATTGCGTTTCTGGCCTACTGCCTGCAGGTCACGCTCAAGAACCGATTGTGGCTGCATGCGCCCGGTCTGACACCAACGGCGGTGATGGAAAAGCTGGCCGCCATCCAAATGATCGACGTATGGATACCCACGGTCGACGGACGCTGGTTGATTCTGCCGCGCTACACCCAGCCGGAAAAGGACACCAAAATCCTCCTGCAGAAACTCAAACTGGAGTTGCCTACTCAGCCGCCCCCACGGATCACCGCGAATTTTTCAGCAGCAGAAGCTGCATCCTAACCAGTCGGTAGCCTGGCGTTTTGTAGTGAAGACCTTTGGGCAGCCTTCATTGAATATAAGGCACTTACTTCACTCCCTACCCTCGAACTG
>QIAN01000284.1 GCA_003225005.1 Acidobacteriota bacterium
GGTCACTGGCTTCAGGAACTCGTTTGTTTTCTTATAGTTTTTGGAGCCGAGGGCGAGAGTTGAACTCGCGACCTGCCGATTAGCTCGCGGTAGGTCACTGGCTTCAGGAACTCGTTTGTTTTCTTATAGTTGGAGCCGAGGACGAGAGTTGAACTCGCGGCCTGCCGATTACGAAACGGCACCCTGGCTCTCTAAACAAACGACTTAGCAATCTTTTCAACGACTTAACTGCCCGTCATTGCCAGTCGTTGCCCGTCATTTCCCATCGTTTAGCGCAAGTTTAGCGCAAAGGTTTCTTGCGGTTTTCCTTGCGCTAATGTGCTTCGCAACCCCGATCACCAAGCAACAAGCTCCAGTGTCAGCGGCCTGGCGAGCACCGGCAAGAAACTTGCCGGTCCCAGTCGCGATATCCCGAAAGGCGTTTCATCAACCGCTGAAATAAACCGCGCTCCGCATATTGGTCGCTATAGCTGATTCCTATCAGCCCGGAATGCTTCCAGATCTTGGCGACTACAAACAGAAAACGCAAATGCTCCGTAGCCAACGTCGTATGCTGAATTGCGCGACCAGGTCTGCTGGGATTACTTACGGATTGCCCGGGATACGCTCCGAATGACAGAATCGCTGCAACTTTGGTGAGGACCCTTTTGCGCTGTGTGAGGGAGGATTTACGGCGTCATGGACCGAAGAACATTCTTGAAGAGATCTGGTCTGACCGCATTTGTGCCGCTTTCGCCGCCTTGCCTTTTTGCGAGCAAACCCCTTCGCCGGCGGCGCCCGTCGGATGCAGACTGGCCTTCCAAAGCAGCGTGGAAGCGCCTCAACGACCAAGTTGACGGAAATTTGATTCCTGTGGACTTTCCGATTGACGCGTGCATCAAAGACACGGATGGAACCGAGTGCAAAAACCTGATCGCGGATATCAAGAACCCATATTTTGTCGGCGACCATCCAGGCCTGACGCAAACCCTGGGATGGGTAGATGCGTGGTTCACGAAACCGAGCGTATTCGCAGTTGCGGCGAAGGATGCGAATCACGTTGCTGCTGCGGTCAACTTCGCGCGTGAGAATGATTTGCGCCTGGTGGTGAAGGGCGGCGGGCACAGTTATCAAGGAACGTCCAACGCGGCGGATTCGCTCCTGGTTTGGACGCGGCACATACGCGACGTTTCGATACGCGAAGCGTTTGTTCCACAGGGCGGTGACGGGAAACAAGCGCGTCAGCGCGCGGTGACGTGCGGTTGCGGCGCAATCTGGATGCAGGCGTACGACACCGTGACCACGAAAGCCGCCGCCTACGTTCAAGGAGGCGGATGCACGACCGTGGGCGTCGCCGGGCTCGTGCAAAGCGGCGGCTTCGGAAGTTTTTCAAAGCATTATGGGACATGCGCTGCGGGCTTACTCGAAGCGGAAGTTGTGACTGCCGACGGAAAAATTCGCGCCGCGAACGCGTGCACGAATCCAGACCTGTTTTGGGCGCTCAAAGGAGGCGGAGGGAGCACTTTCGGCGTCCTGACCAAGGTGACGTTGCGCGTGCGTGAGCTTCCCGAGTACGGGGGCGGCGCGATTTTCCGGGTGAAGGCTTCTTCGGATGACGGGTTTCGCTGGTTGTTACGCTACTTCGTTGGTTTTTACCGCGAAAATCTCTTCAACGACCATTGGGGTGAGCAGGCGCACATCGGCTCGGACAATGTGCTCGGTCTCAGCATGGTTTCACTAGGATTGAGCACGGAAGAAGCAAGGAAAGTGTGGCAACCCTTGCTGGGCTGGATTGCGCGTTCGCCGGGAGTCTACACGCTCGAGCCAGGAATGATTCTCGGCAGCATGCCCGCGAGCCATTGGTGGGACGTGCAGTGGCGGAAAACACAGCACCATGAAGTTTTTCATTCAGACCCGCGCCCGGGCGCGAGCGACAACAATGTGTGGTGGACGGGCGACGCGGGCCAGGTGGCCTGGACCATTTACGGGTTCGAATCGCTTTGGCTGCCGGCATTTCTACTCGGAGACGATTCGCAGGAACAGTTGGCGAACGCACTGTTTGCCGGTTCTCGCCACGAAATGATTGAGCTACATTTCAACAAAGGGCTCGCGGGGGCGCCTCGCGAGGCCATCGAAGCAGCGCGAGATACTGCGACGAACCCGGCCGTCCTCAACGCGTTTGCGCTGGCGATTGTCGCTGACGGCCAAGGCGGGTACCCAGGGGTACGCGGACACGAGCCGAATGTCGAAGCAGCGCGGAAATCCCGCGAGCGGGTTCATGCATGCATGAACGAGCTGCGCACACTGGCGCCAAACGGAGGATCGTACGTCTCGGAGAGTAATTTCTTCGAGAAAGACTGGCAGCATTCGTACTGGGGCAGCAATTATCCGCGACTCGCTTCGGTAAAGAAGAAATATGACCCTACAGGATTGTTCTTTGTACACAATGGTGTCGGCTCAGAAGAATGGAGTGCAGACGGCTTCACTAAACTTTGAGGCGTGAGGGCGTCTGTCAAATTGCCGCCCTCCGAGCACAATGCAGACGAAACGGGAATAATAATTCTGAGTTCAATATCCCGAATGGGAACAAGAGCCAGGCTAGTGGTGTCCAAACGTGGAGAGGTTGTCCACCATGGAATTAATCATAAAACAAGACAAGCCTCGGAGTTCCTTATGCCGCTTGATTGTCCTAGTTGTGGGCGCATTCTTGCTTTGCCCATCATCTGCCGGCCAGGATGGGCTAGAACTCTTCCATAAAATGCAGAAGGCCTTAGGCGGAGCCGAAAAAATTGCCGCGGTCTCCGACTTTGAGGATATTGTGCACGCGCAGACATGGAATCAGGCTGGCGATGCGATTGGCACGGTACGCAAGCGAACGCGCTGGATACGCCCTAACCATCTGCGGCTGGATCAGGTAGGACCGGGTGATACATATGTGCTGTATTTCGATGGCACGGGTGGATGGGAGATCCTCCCTGACAAGACGGTGGCGGACCTTGCAGGGGGAGAGTTGGAGTTTGCCAAGAAGTACGTACGCGATTTCCAATTGCACAAGTGGCTCGCAGATCGCGACAGCCGGTTCAAGATTACATCGTCGATGCCGAATGTCATTCGAATTGCAGACCGTAGCGATCTCACTCATCAAATCGAGATCACAGTTGATCCGGTGACCGCTTTGCCCAGGACTGAGACAACGACATCGTTGGCCGATCCAGCGCATCCTGCGAAGAGCGAGGTGCAGATTGAGGAATGGCTCAGTACAGGTGGGATTCGGTTTCCGCGCCGGACAGTCACATATCGCAATGGGGCTAGGGTTGCAGAGATTACGGTTGATGAGATTAAATTGAATCGTAGAATAGAAAGCAAGGATCTCGCGATTAAACCAAGCGATCTCCAGCCGGTCATGTCTCGACAAAAATAATGGCGCGGTACCTCTAAGGCCTCCTGACAATCGAGTCTTCGACTCTGTATAGACAGCCCGGCGGGCTAACCTAGA
Organism: Acidobacteriota bacterium; assembly: GCA_003225005.1. Classification (GTDB taxonomy): domain Bacteria; phylum Acidobacteriota; class Terriglobia; order Terriglobales; family Acidobacteriaceae; genus Sulfotelmatobacter. The sequence continues at coordinate 3,476 of QIAN01000284.1, forward strand.
TCGCGGACGGGTTGTCGGCAACTCTTACCTAATCGCGTTACGGTCAGAGTTGCCCGTGATCCAGGAACAATCCTAAAAAGTACCGCTGCGGCAAAAACCGAGGTCAGTTCGGCGCGTCACGGGCAAGAAACGGCGTTCGAGGAGCGCAAGCCACTCTCGGCGGAACCTCACTTCTGCGATGCGGACTTCTGGCCCGGAATAACTTCCGGCTTGCCGTGATCCGGCCACAATCGCCAAGGCGACATGGTGGACCACCTCTTCGGTTAGCCAACTGTTATGAGGTCGGTGAAACGCGTTTTCCTTGA
>QIAN01000285.1:0-9872 GCA_003225005.1 Acidobacteriota bacterium
TCTGGTTGCCCGACAGGTTGCCCTGCCAGACGGATCACTCAACCTACTTCGGACTGGCTAATGTTATTTGAACCAATCCTTTCGATCGTCGACGGGATAACCGTAGTCCCCAGGTGGGGCGTCGTCAACGCCCGTTTTTAGTGCAGTGAGCAATCTTTTCAATACGGTTTGCAGTCCTGCGTGATTCTCTGGGCGCGGGGCGCGCGAGATTTCCACAATATATTAGCGAGGGACGAGCGATCTGCGCGGAGGAAGCGTCTAGCGGCAGAGTGTCTTAGGATTTGTCGGTGACGAGACTGCACCATTTCCTGCCATCCTCTGCTACTCAAGGCGCAGCCGACTGACAGCAAAGCGGATAGCGGCGCAAGAATTCCGTTGACCCGGAGGACGATACGGTCTACAGGAGTGCGAGGAGTGGTTAGCCTTGCAGGATCACCTCGAGAGTCTCGTGTTGCGGATGCATAAGGGAGGGATTCGGTACTCTGAAGCGCTCCGTGAGTTCCAAAAGATCTTCGTGCTTACGGTCTTGCGGGAACAAAAGTGGAATCAAGTCAGGGCCGCCGAGACTTTAGACGTGCACCGCAATACCTTGCGACGACTCATCGACAAGTTTCAGCTAGACATCAGGTCCTTACGCACGACGCGTCGTCGGCCGCCCGAAAGCGAGCGCCCTCTACCCCTGGACAAGAAAGAACGTGCGACGTAGGCGCCGGGCAGCAGCATGCTTACGGACCAAGGTCAGGTGGGTCGCGGGCCGAGTACGTCTTGAGGACCGCGCCGGTTCGCTTAAGATAAGCGGTCCAGAAGTCGCGCAGTGTCTGCCAATGGTACGTGGCGAGCTCTGCGAGGCTGGGTCTCGGATTTTTCGTGAGGTCTGGGTCACGGATTTTTGCGTTTTCGGCTATACTCGGCGAGATAAGTTGTTTATTTTCGTTGGCGTTGGAGTTTTTCACCCGCTTTCGAGGCGGTTCCTCGCGTCTTCAGGCGAACCCGGCAGCTTCGAGCGCGTCGAGACGCCGCCAAGACTGGAGCGACTGCTGCGGAAAAAGGTTGGCACAGAAACTACGCGAAGGCGAATAACGGCTGCCCCGATGCCCCCTCATTCGATGAGAGGGCAGTTGTTCTGCTGCCCGCACTTTTTACCCGCAGTTGATGTTTCCACCACGAACCATCAACAACTTCTAGCGCCACCCGTGCCACGAAGTTGTTGTAATCACTGTTTATTTTGGCCCTGAAAAGGCCGCGCTCCACCGTTTCTGTTCATGACGGTGCTGGTTGGTAAACAAAGTGAGGGGCTTTTTCGGCAATGAAATCACCCGCAGCTGGGGGGATTCATCAGGGCTCAGGAGCCCTAGTGTTTCCGCGCCTGGCCGGAGGCTGGTTCAAATCGTACTCCACCCAGGAAGGTCGGCCCTCAATGAAGGTTCCCGCAATTCGTAGAATACAAAAACCTCGTTTGACGGAAAGAACACTGAAAGTGCCGAGACGGTCGTAGACTCAGCTTCTTCTCGTACAACTGGCTTGGCTTCCCGTGGTTCCTCGTACACAAAAGGAACAACTCCCAATGGAGAGCGACAAAGTACCACCAGGCGTCTCAAACACAACCGTTCCAGCTTTTTTTCCCTTGGTAGCAGGATTAACTGAAACCTTCGACACCTTCCCCTGTAGGCCTATGGCCCAATCGACGCCTTGCTCAAGGATACCCCGACGTGATTGCTGGAAAGGGCTCTCAGAGACTACGAGGATATGAGCGGAATCGTCTTTCCACTTGCTCAGTATGGTGACGGCGTCCTCTAGACACAAGACCATGTTCTTCTCTCACGCTGCTCTGGCAACCGGTCGTGTAAGCAGTCTTGATTTCAGGATTCAAATGACGCGAGTCGGATATCGGCTCCACTCCGGACCAAGTTGGCGCAGACCAAGAAAGTACAACCCAGGGCTAAGATTGCGAATGTCAATGTCGGCACGGAGAATGACGATGTGATCCTCTAATGTCGCTGTGCCCTTTGCACGCGAAACTTCATCTCCAGCCTCATTCAGCAGCGCCAGATCGTAGCTTCCTTCTTTGCTCCCAATCGGCAAGTCCATAACCAGGTGCCTGGCCGTTCGCGGTATTTCCAGAGCAACCTCCTTGGCGTCTGTCGGGTTTTCCCCACGCGTGAGTGAGCGCTCACCAAGATCCAGTACGACAGTTGCGGACGTTTGCACAGACGGCCGAGAGCGCACCCAAAGCCATCCCGCTACCGCGAAAAGAAGGACCGCCGCCGCAGCTAGCCACAGTTGCGCACGACGGCGCCCATCAACTGCCTGCTTACGAAATTGTGTGAACTCTTGAAAGCACGGGCTGCAGGAGCTGAAATGGTCTAGCCAAGGGTCGGCTTCTGCGAGTGGCACCTTGTGAAGGGCGATGCCTTTGAGCATTGCCGAATCGGGGCACCCGACACGCTGCGGATTTGGAAAATCTTGGGATAAACCTCTACTGAGCAGATCCAATATCCGCTTTTCTTCTGCGTTGAATTCTTCCTGCTGCTTCAGAACTCACCTGCTCTCAAATTGAAGTCGTCGTCACAAAGAAACGCCAAGTTTACCGCGAGCGATCGATGCAAACCAACATCCGCAATGCAGCAGTCACGTAGCGCCGCCCAGCCGAGCACGCAGCCTGCCTATTGCATAACGAAATCTAAGTTTGGCCTGAGGTTCCGTCAAGCCCAGATGTACCGCGATTTCCTTCCATGAGTATCCGTACTGCCGAGCAGCCCATACCTTGCGGGTCCAATCATCCATCCTCCGCACGGCCTCGTTGACCTGGATCAATCGCTCCAAATCGAGCACGACTTTTGAATCATGGGCCTGTCGTAAGCGCTCCAGATCACCGGTAGAAGGGAGATGCTGTATTATCTCGCGTCGTCGGCGCTCCTTTTTTAGGGCGCGATTGAACCTGTGGTGGAAGGCACCGAAAAGATAGGCTTCCGTGTTCTTTATTCGCCAGTTCTTCCGGTTTGCTCGCTGGATTGTTTTCGCGACAGACTGCAATACACCCTCCCATATGTCCGTGGCCAGAGCCAGTGCCTCGTCAGAGGTTTTCTCCTGCTGCTCCCTATGCGCAAGCGCCTGAACGCGTGGCCAGAGGCGTCGCGCAACGACAACCAATTCGCTGATCTCGTCCTGATGACCTGCAGTGGGGGAGATAAACCTTGAAAGAACCCATTCTGGGCCCAACTCGCGGCTGGACATCTGGGAGGGCCTCAACCCAACTGATTAGATGGCCAGATAACAAACAGGCTGCCATCCACAACCAGCGTCTGTCAAGGCTTCTGAGCTGCTTAACCCACACGAGGCCAACATTTTCTTTTTAATACTTTTTATTTGCTTCCGGTTCCTTAACTAGATGTAGCAGTAACCAATCTCCGCCGTTTGGCAAAGAAGGGTTAGAGCCATGTTCCCCAACCTCGAAGTCCGTCACCTGCACGCAGTCATTGTTTTGGCCGAAGAGCGGAACTTCACGCGGGCCGCGGACAGATTGCACATCACCCAGCCTGCGCTCAGCAAACAGATTACCGACCTCGAAGAAGAACATCGATTTCACCTGTTCACTCGTGATAAGCGACGGGTTGTGGAAGTCACGGATGCCGGGCGTGTCTTCGTCGAAGAGGCTCGCTTGGCGCTCTTGCACACGCAGCGGGCTGTACATCTTGCTCAGGCTGCACACGAAGGGTCCGATAGCGTTTTGACAATTGGGCACTCACCCTATGCCGATCACGCGTGGATTGCCGCGATGCTGGCCATCCGCCTCCCTTTATATCCGACGCTCCGAATCCGACTAATGACTCAGTTCGCACTGGAGTCGCTCCGGGGAGTCCTCGTTGGCGAACTGAGCCTCGCACTCGTGACGGCGCCGCCCCAGGACGTTCAGATCACGGCCGTGCCATTCGCTCGGGCTCCGCTCTACGTTGCTCTTCTCGAAACTCACCCAGCTGCTCACAAAGAGCGCTTGGTTCTCCAAGATCTAGCAAAGGACGAGTGGATTCTGTTTGCGAAACGGGTTCATCCACTTGTGCATGAGGCGATCATGAATGCAGCACGACGTGAATCGATTGTCCCCAAGCACGCTCACGATATCATTACGCCACAGCAGGCGGTCGAGCTCGTATCGGAGCATGTAGGCGTCGCGATACTCACGAAGCCTACGGCCCGAGACCTCCATGCTGACGGTGTGGTAGTAAAACCGCTCTCCGATACGTCATTGTGGTTCGACACATCGGTGATCATGAGAGCCGGTGATGAATCTCGCTTGGTCAACGAATTCGTCCGATCATTCCTTCGCAAATATGCGCCCCAGCGCCTCCAACCAAAGCAAATGGAATTGTGGCGGTCCGCCTGAGTTGTCAGCTTGACAACGGCAATCCCGGTGCCGCGCCGGCTTTAGGTGTGCCACATGAGCGTTTGATCCCACTCTTTTGTCAGGAAGATACGGGCGCGCGCCTCCCAGACGGTCGGGCCTTAGTGCTCGCTCCCTCTCGCCACATCTCTCCGCGCCGGGACGCAGGATATTGAAGACTTGGACGAACGGTTTCGCTGTCCCTTCAAATCCGTGTGCCGTAAATGTGCCGCGGGGTTCACAAAGCCGCGAGTTTTTCGAGGTTTTTGAGGCACCTCGGAACCTTCCGTGCGAGCTTTTGTTGTGGGTAAACGATTGATTCATTTAGGTGGACAGCACTTTCTCTGGTACCATGAAACCTGCCTTACAAGCAGGAGGTCGCAGGTTCGAGTCCTGCACTGCCCACCATTTAAGGTATTAAAAGTCATTCAGTTAGGAGCGGGTCGCCGCTCTTTCCGACAAGTACTAGTTTCGGGCTGTGCCCAGAATTGTGCCCACCTAGCCGTTCCATCGCTTCGAGGACGGCATCCTCGGAGGGGTGAACGTACCGCGCTGAAATTGCGATTGAACTGTGACATGGACAACCTGCTGAAACTGCACGAAGCTCGATGGGCTGAGCTTCTGAAGGGCATAGTACGCGCCTGTGCGATGCCCCAGAAAAATGCCAGCCAGCAAACCTATACAGACGACTGCGACGACTCGAACTATCGTCAACACGTCCATAGTTGCTCCTTTTCCGTACGCCATTTGAGCCCTAGTTGTTCTACCCGGTCGCCTGCTGTGGTGGCAAGTCGGTTTTGGGGGTGAGTCTAAGTCCGCAGGCGTATCCAGTTCTGGCGCGGATTCATGAAAACTGATTCTGAAACACAATGGTTGGAAACAGCCTTTACACTCACGAAGCAGATCTCCAGTGAAATGAAGGTTCCCAAAGAATTGCCAACTCATCTAAAATTAGAACATGCAGGCAGTGGCGATAAAAAAGACTAGCCGCGAGAAAACCATAGGCTTCCAAGAGATGGGAACGCTCAGGTGTGACGGTTGCGGGGAGGAATTCTTCATCGGCCACAACCCAAAATCGGTAGATAAGTGGGTCGCAGAAAAGCAAGCAAAGTGGCTGGAAAAAGTCTTGGCGGAAGAGCATGATCGCGAAAAGAAGCACTCCGACCGAATTGAACTACCGGACTAGCTGCCTGAATGTGCTGCATCTCGGGACGATCCTCAAGTAAGGGGCGAGGTGAGGCATCCGCTCGGTTCTCAGCGGGCGCTACCGGACGGTTTCACACGCCAAAGCGCAGCCATCCCAGACTTGGAAATCCGGATCGCCCCCGCGCTCCCGCTCGAACAATTCTTCCCGCCCTGCCCACTGCGAGTATTCCTTGTTCCGAATCTTCAGCCAACTCGCGTGACCCTGCAGATACGGATCAGACTTCCGCTTGGCAACAATGCCTTCAAGATCGTGGCGACAAGCCACCCGACACAGGGATTCACCGTCGTGCTCGACGTGATCGCAGTAGAGGAGCCGATCACCGCTGTTGCGAACGATAGATCGCAATCGTTGCTTGCGGTCAATCAATTGGCAGGTATCGCAGGTCCCTCGCACCACAGGAGGTCAAACGCAACGAAGCGGGGGTCGCCACGGTGAAACAGCAGGTCGCGGAACTGCGGCTTGCCACCAGCATCGAGGCACACGATCTCGCCATCAAGCACGGCGGACCGTACTTTCAGTTCGGATTCGATAGCCTCGTTCAAAACAGCAAAGGACGGACTTGAACTCGTTTCCATTGCGGGAAACCAGCTTGCACACGCCAGAGTCGATTCGAACAAGCGAGCGGAAGCCGTCCCACTTGATCTCAAAAATCCAGTCCGGATGGGAAAACGCCTCGCGAGCGCGACCGAGCGGCATGGCGTGGAAATGCGGGAGGGGCACTCAACTCAGTATATCGAATTTGGCTCGCAGCCCTAGAATCTCCGCCAGCTTATTGGCAGGTGATGCTCGGATTGTCCTTCGCTAATTCCAAGCAAGCCTTGTGCTGCTTTGCGCGACGTGCGGTGTCCCCCAAGCTCTCTTCCTCCCTAAAAGAAACGCAGGGTCAATAAAGTGTGTCCTTAAAACATCATCCGTCTCGGCGTTCGATAAGCCTATCCGTGTCGTCCCTAAGCTTCTGCCTTTTTGGAATTGTCCGGCAACGAATTCTGGAAGCGTCTCTTCCAACTTTTGTGACAGCCAGCCCCGTAGTACCGAGTTCTGCTCGTCAGAAATGGATACGAAGCGAACTCCCAAATGGCCTGTTTTCGACCAGCAGATCGTCGATTCTGCCAGAAGGGGTGCTGTGTGATCTGGCAGAGTGAACTGAATGCGGACGCTTTCTCCGGGAAGGAGCGGAACCTGCGTGCTCAGGGCCATTCCCCCTGCACTGATATTAATATTAAGGCTGAAACAGCGAACTTCCTGCATGCTTTGGCTCCGGATGATGACCGGAATGGAGACCGGGTAACGGAAATAGCGTCTCCGTTCTCTCAGGATAAGCCCATATGCAGACTTGAGGGTTTTGTGGATCAACTGCGCAGAAAGCGGTCTCTCGAAGACGAACTGAGATTTCTCGCGGAAAGCCGACGTAACTTCCGCATCATTATCGCCGATGCCGAACGTGACCGCCGTCCGGTTCGATGGGGAGAGACGCGCCTCGTCCAGAATGTGCCCGGACTGCTCTCCTAGTTGAAAATCAACGATAACGGCATTGAACTTTCGGCGCTTCAGGAGGAGTCCTGCGCTGGCCGCGTCCTGACATGCGTCGGGCGAAATAGACAATTCTCGCAGGGCGAGGCTGAACTGCTGAATTGTAGCTGGATCAGCGGATACCAAGAGTGCAAGTCCTATGGACATAAGTGAAATACTCACCTCATAATACCTTAACGTAGTACTGTAGTCCTTGCTGTCTGTCCGCATTTGGGGCAATACGTGTGCAACCTTGGAGCAGGAACTGAGCGTAACGAAGCGAGGTTTTTCCGAACCTGTCCTTGAGAATCGCGACATCAACCGGATGTGTGGATGAATTTGTGCGGAGGTCTAGCTCTCCAATTCCCCTAGTCGAAGCACTGGGGACTCGGCTCGGCAACAGATGCCATACCGCTGCCAGAGCCGAAACCATGGGCTGTTGGCTTGCCTCTCATCGTGCCGTCGATTCACAGCCGCGAGGTCGCTTGCGCTCAGCGGTCTGATGTCCGGCAGCGCGAAGATGCGCTCAAGCCATTCGATTTCGGCAATGGTCTGTTCAGCGTCCATCCGTCCCAATATCGAACATGAGCGTGGCAATCGTCAAACGGGACGGCATCAAATGGCGTGTCTGCGAGAGCTTCCCTGCACCTAGCGGGAGTTGGCAGCCTCCTAACTTCACGGTCGTGATTGCACTGAAGGACGAACGATACGACGATCTAATAGTCGAAGTCGCTGACCCGAAAGCTTAGAAGCAGCTTCACGGTTGGCGAATAGCCGATCGTTATTGACAAATCAGTGTAGCGGTGCCACTTACCGTTGCTGACGTGTTCTGCACTCCATTGTTCACAGTCAACTGTAGGTTTTCGGGAGCACTCGCGGTTACGGTGACGGTGCCGGGTGCGGAGCAAGTAGCTTCGCCCGTCGAGCCGATAGTGGCCGCGACAGTTCCCGTGCTTGTCGGCGAAGTCTTCCACGAAAGACCGTCCACTTGCGACAGTTCCCGACTCTTGCCGTTTGCGAAATTGCCGGTGGCAGTGTAGCCGACTTGGCCCTGAGGATTGCTAGTAGTCGTGGCCGATTGAGGGCTGACCGTGATACTCGTCAAGTTCGCATGACCTGCGCCGCAGCCCACGAGAGCAACTACTGCCATCACGAGAAACAACATGTACTTCATAATGTCACTCCGGGCAGTTAAGATGCGCCGCATCTGCTCCGGGTTGATTCCGCTGCATGCCGCCACTATAGAGAGCGGTTCTTTCCTTCACCGGAGACTCTTGCATTTTGAGCGTAGAAGCGGTTGATTCCAAAGGGTTTGCTTTTGTTTTCAATGCCTGAGGGGGCTTGGTTTCACAATCGCGAGAAAAACTCGGGAAGCGGTTCAGCTTGTTCTGCCTTCCCAGTCTGCTATCCGCCACTCTTTGAATGTCACCGGCTTAGCGGTACCGCCTTCACGCGATCAGCACAATCTGATTCAATGGTTCAGCCAACATTTTGCACTTGTGACGCTCAAACAGAATCTTAATTTCCCACTCTGATTGGGAGCGTGGGTGTATATGAGAGCGGAACTGCTTGTTGCAGGCATCGCAGATGCCCACCGTCACTGCTCGCTCACGTTTTACGATGCGAAGGTTGCGCTCCGGCATGCGAACTGGACTCCTTTACGACGCTTCGTTCTCAAATTATCGTTGCGGTGCCCGGCGAATTCTTGGATGGTCCCAAACATTCGCCTTTAGGCATCCGGAGCACGGACACTTGAACGCCTTGTCCTCCGGGAAAGTGGTATGCCCGCACGTCTCGCAAACTAATCGCCCGTGTGGGAGAACGGTCATGGGACGGAACTTGTCATCGACAACGCAATAGGGGCAGCGATGTTGTTTCTCGGTCATTTTATGACAGTTGATTACCACGTTGACGTTTCTAGACCGCAACACCTATGCCACGAAGAGACCGAGGAAGATACAAGCATGGTTCGTCGCACGGATCAGAGATGGGTTCCCTCATTGCGCGAATCTGAGGCCCACATACTGTGTTTTCCTGTGAACATGTCGAATAGCCGTGGCCAACTCGTGCGCGGCGTCTGACTTGAGCACGTAGCCGCGTGCGCCTGCGCGTAAGCCTTCTTGAACCATCGGCAAAAGATCGTGTTTGCTCAACAGAAGTATTTCACGGAAGGGGCAACACTCTTCATCTGCCTAGCCGCTTCGAGTCCGTTCATATTAGGCAGGTTAATGTCCAAGAGAATCACATCCGGTTGCAGCTCAGCAGTTTTGCTGATTGCTGCCGATCCCGTTTACAGATTCACAGACAATCTCAAACTCGACGTGAGCGCTTAGCAAGGAGCACAGGGCTTGCCTGACGGCGTCGCTGTCGTCCACGAGAAGAATGCGAACCGCCCGGAGAGTCAACTTTTTCCTCGGTTTCTGCTCCCTTTCACGAGCCAGAATCGGTCAGGACAATCTATCAGGCTGCGGAAAAACGACGGTGCGACTTAAAATGCTATCGAGGTTACGTGATTTTTGTGACTAAGGGGAGAGTTTTAGTTGCATCCGCTGGTGTCTGTAGTCCTTTCCGGACCAGCCGACACAGTTCGGCATTGGCTTACGTCGCTTGCAGCGCCAGATTCCGCAGGCGGACTAAGTTATAGGCAGCCGCGGCAAAGGTAAAGACCCATCCCACCCTGAAGACCCCACGATGCCGAACCTTCCGTAGCAGTGCTATCGTCTTCAGCCACCCGAAACACTCTTCAATACGCTTCCTCTTCCTCTGACTGATGGCATA
>QIAN01000285.1:9908-15458 GCA_003225005.1 Acidobacteriota bacterium
CACTCGGCAACGAAATCCGCCGTGTCGTATGCCTTGTCGCCGCCCACGGTCACCTGCTTCGTTCCCGGAATCTGTTCCAGCATCACCAGCGCGGCATCGCGCTCCGCCGTTCCGTTGGCCTCGAACACCTCGGTGTTTACGATCAACCCGTTGCGGTTTTCCACCAGCAGATTCCCGTTGTAACTCAGCTTCGCTTCTTTGCCCTTGCCTTTGCGCGCCATCTTCGCATCCGGGTCCGTCTTCGATGCGTGCGTCTGGTTCGACTGCTTCTCCCCGTGGAAGTCCACCGTCGCATTGCCAGGATCGTCTGGCGGAACGACGTTCTTGGCATCCTTGCGCTGATAACTCTTCACACTCGCCCATGCTTCCAGTAGCGTTCCATCCACGGTGAAGTGCTCGTCCGAGAGCAGACTCCGCTCGCGTGCCTGCTGGAGCACGGCTTGGAAAAAGGCTTCGGCAATGTCCCCATCGAGCAGGCGCTCGCGGTTCTTGGTGAACACGGTCACATCCCAGATGGCGTCGTCCATGTTCAAGCCCACGAACCAGCGGAACAGCAGATTGTAGTCGAGTTGTTCCATCAACAGTCGCTCGCTGCGCACCGAGTACAGCGCTTGCAGCAGGAGCGCCCGCAACAACTTCTCTGGCGCGATCGACGGTCGCCCTGTTTTCGCGTACAGCTTGTGAAACCGTGGTTGCAGTTCTCTTAGTGCCTCATCGGTCATGACACGAAGACCACGCAAGGGGTGGTCTTGGGGTACTCTCTGCTCCGGGTTTACGTAGCTGAACACATCTAACTGCTGCTTGTCGTTTCCTCGCATACCTTCTTCTTATCAGGTTGGGTTGTGGAAACAAGAGAGTTTTGTGGTACAGAGGTGCCTTCTGTGCCGCTTTGCATTGCCCACAATGCTGCCTGTGTCAACCAGATAAAAGATGTAGACCCACCACTGCTATTTGCAGTACAAGATCGAGTATGAACTACCGAATTTTGACGGGGGCGGTGCTCCTGCTTTGCGTCTCTTTTGGTGCTGCTGCTCAGCGACAATCGGAGATTACTGGCGAAATCGTAGATTCAGAAGGCGCGGCCATCGCCCATGCTCGTGTGCTTGTTCATTGGGATTCTGCCGGCAGCACCGTCGGCCTATCGGATAACATTGGCATCCAGCACGACGTAATCGTGACGACGGATACCACTGGTAGGTATTCAGCAGTCGTTCCAGCGGGATTCTATGATGTGTTCGTCTCAGCAATGGCATTCACGCCAACCGCTGCAAAGGTGCGAGTGAAAAAGGAGCAACGCATTACATATAACTCAACTCTCAGACCAGATCTGCTGGTCTCCCGAGAACTGGCGCATTGAAAAGAATAGAGAACTTCCATTCCTTGCACTTCGCAAATTGCTGGTTAGATCCGGGAGTTTTTCCGCAGCCTGCTATAGCACAAGCGATCCATGGGGGTGTTCGGCACCGTGCGCAAGTATGAATTATTTGCATCCTCTCAAGTATTGCTCGACCCCTTTTCGTGAGAGCGTATTTGTAACTCTCTCCGTAGCACGTTTAGCCCACCAAGCGCATCGGTGATAGCTTGCCGTTCTTCGGGCGTACCGCCGTGGTCCGTCTGCAAGTCGTGAAGCCGGTTGTCAATCGCGGCCTTTGCTGCCTGAAGGCGATTAGGCAGCTTGTTATCGTCAGTTTCGAGGATGGCAGCTTGGTACGATCCTTGCCAAACATAGTCGGCTCTCATAGCCGTCTCTCTCTAGCGAGGATGCGTCTAAAAGAGAAACGCACCTTCGCTCTTGCATCAAGCTCGGCAGGAGGATTGCGCGGTGCGTCCGTGACCTGTTTCACGTAGCAGGTCTCGTGAAGGGCTTTACCCTCTTCGTCCGCAGCCGTGTCAATTCCAAGTTTTAGGGGCTTGTTGCAGATGCGACAGGTCACTTGAAAGTCGCCGTTACCAACCATGCGCAGAGCCTCCTCTCAAGAGGGGCGGGCTGGTCTTAGGGAAAATGTATACCCCGCACGATAGTTATGCAACGAATTGCTCCAATTGTGCGGTAGCGCACCATCCAGCCTAGGACATTTTCAGAATGCCGCTCAATGGTGCCGGAACGATGTTACGAGCGAGATTGAACCCGGTCTGGATTGGGGAATAATCTCAACTCCTCCCCCGGAACCGCCACAACTCCCTTGGTGCGCCGACGTACCGACAAAAACACTCTACCTTTGTTAGCCTTTGCGTCTCTCCAAGAGGTCGTTTTTATGGCGCAGTTTACCCATGCCCTTCCAAAGGGCACTTCCTTCGCAAAAGAGGCAGCGGCCAAGAAGAAGCACCGCCCAATGTCCCTCTATGAAATAGAGAGCCGCGAGGCCGAGGAACAGCTGGCGGAGGCACGGAAGAAAAAGAAACGGCCCACTCCGATGAAGGGCTAAACCATATATTCTCTAGCGTGTGGCGACTAACAGGAGCATTGCGTTAAACGGTACAGTTGAATTTAGCTCGCTTTGCGATCCGGTCCATGCTGTTTTGTTGATGTTTTCCAGTCCGCGTACTCTCTTGGTTGTAGACCCATTCTCACCAGTTCCTCTTGAATTGTTAGCTGACGGCCCGGTCTCGACTCGTTCCCTTGGGCCTCTAACCGAGTATGATGCTCCTGCAATCGGTACCGATCATCTTCGCTTCGCAGCGAGGCGATCTCACCTCTCAAAGTTGAGAGCCGTTTCTGAGTCAATGCGTCCACGCCGAAAAATATACCTCTTCGCGAAGCCCTTCTACGGACACTGAGACGAGATAACTTGGACGGCAGGGGGCATATATGCAGCGTGGCACCCTCTGCACGGACGCATAAAAAAGGGGCTTCGGCCACGCCCCTCCCTTGTGCTCACAATAGTTCTGACGAGGAACTACTGCTGACACGATTCGCTCACCATCTGCACATCCGTAATCTTCAAATGCCCGTGCTCGGTGTTGTTCTTCCTCATGCCAGTATCTTTCTCCGCGTCCTTGGCATCTTCTTTAAGGTTATGCGCTGTCGCATTCGAAACCACGCCGGTTGCGGAGATTGTGTGGCCCACGTGACTCGCGAGGTCTACGCCGCTCTTGCTACCCCGCACCTCCCACGTGCTGCCATCATTTCCGGCCAGCAGGAACTCATCGGCACTGTCGCCTTTGGTTAAGCAGCCCGTGACCGTTCTTACATCCGACTTTGATTTGGAATCACTGGTCTCATCTTGAGCAACCGCCCACGACGCGGTTAGACTTGCAAGAATGAGGCACAATAGCAAACGATTCATTTTGGTTGTCATTTGTTCTCCTTATCTCTCTCCATTATTCGGCCGTTGGGTACATTGTGGACCTCAATGAAGGTTAGTTGCAGAAAGCTGCATGCGTGGCACCCTTCACACTTAACTTAAATTTCCCTCGAAACGTGAGCGCCCTCCCCATTTTTGGTGGTGTTGGCCTCGCTCGCTCTTTGTTTGCGCGGCAACCGTTCCGTGTTGACAAATGCGGGCCGGGTTGATGCGTATTGGGCAGGGCGAGTCTGTTCCGATACCTACTTCTGGTCTTCTTCGAGAAGTTGGACCGCGAGCGGGCGGCGTACATACACCGCCTGATTCGGTTTGTCAGGCAACAAAGACGCTGAGTGCACAGGAGACTTGCGCATCGGTGTGGGCGTTGCCTTCCGATAAAACCAGACCACTGCGATAAAGCTTCCCACCAAGAGCGTGATAATCAGCAGCAGCACAAACCCGCTCGCTTTCCTTTCTCCGACGATCATATGGCTAGCTTGGATGCAGTCAGAGCTTTTCTAGTTCGGCTGCCAGTTGATTTGTTCACTAAGGTGCGCTTTCTTACCAGCAACGTGAGAGAGATCTGTCACAGTGAGCGGTAATCAGGTGAGCGCTGTGAACCTCATGATTTCCGAACAAATAAGTCCTCTTCGTCGCGAATCCGGTCGTCCAATCGCCTGAGCATAGACGAAGCGAAGCGGGCCAGAGTGCCGTAGGTAGTTTCCCACGCGTCAGGTGATCGTTCGATACAGGACATTCTGTAGACTCACTGAATTCTTTTGGGCAACTAACGAACGCAACCACTCGGCTCAACTCATTGAGTGATTGGGACAATTTGAGGGGGTTCAGAAGTGTCGTTCTTCGCGAGGCGGATCGTTCGCTTGTGGCCCTACCTCCTGATCGCGATTTCAGTGTCAGGGCTGGCTTACACGTTCTTGGGTGCCTCCCGTTAGAGTTTTAGAGTTCATCCAGCACTGAGAATTCTAACGACGGCTGGACGTTCTGGCTCGTGAGTGCGGGTTCGAGCGAAATCAAAAGGGCTGGTGCTTTGCCTTTGAATTTTCACCCACGCTGTTCGGGTACTTCATTGCTCGGAAGCTGGCACTCGAACAACTCCATCTCGGTTTGGGCGTCCTGCCGCGCAACATGGTCAGAGGTTCTTCCGCACCTCACGCAAAACCATTCCTCAAGGTCTGGATTCCAGCGGATTTCTGAATGTTTCACGGGGAACGATTTATATCATGAAAGACGGCAAAGGGTCTGTCTCGCCGTGACGTTGCAGCAATCAACCTGTCCAAGGTCACTGTGTCTTTTCTGTTCTTGGGTACCTGCGTTTTAGGCGAGACGACTTGGCAGAGCACGAACGCACAGCGGATCGGTTCTGAGTCCGGTTAGAAACCCGACCTGTCGGAAGGCCCGGTTTAGTCAGCAGCTTTCGAGTCGCTGATGACATCCGCGAACTTCTTGGCGAGAAAAGACATTCTAGTTCGGATTTCTTCTTGGTCGTCTCTTATCACAGCCCGCAAGAGTGAAATAAGTTCTTCGGTATGGTGAGGGTCGTTCTCGGCCGTTATCTCCCGGCAGAGTTGCCGCATAAGGTCGGGGTTGTACACGAAGCGGCTCCTCCCGGAAGCGACATTCTCTTATAAGACGTAATCGAGCGAAATACAGCAATTGCCGTAGCGCAGCACCGTATGATATCGAACAGAGTGCGCCAACGTACCGACAACGACTCCCGCATTTACTAACCTTTAAGAATTAATGGGCCACTTTTATGGCTGAGGTCAGCAAAGACGTTCCTTCTGATAATTCCCCCGCATGGAAACGACTCTACGAAGCCGCAGTTCTCGAACTCGACAATAGCAAATTGCCGGAGCGTATCGCCGAAGCGCGTCGTGTGATTCACGATAGGGCCGAAGAAACACTGGCGCATTCGTTACTGGCCGAACATCGTCTACTCAACAACGCTCTCCACACTTTGCAGATACTTGAGGCAGTGGTTGCCAGAGAGAAACCGCAGCCACAGTCATCACCAGCTGCGACGACTGGCTCGATCCCGGCATGAAGGGGCCGTGGATGCGGCGTCCGATCTGCTGAAGCCTAACGATGCCCGGCTGATGCGATGCTATCCCGTGTGAGCACCCGCATAAATTCTGTGGCTCACGACGACGCTGCTTGCACCGCTCCTGTGCAGCTTGGTACGCGCACTGATGACAATTAAGCCGAAGTTCCCCCAGGGCGTTTGCGGAATTCTTTGTGTTATCAG
>QIAN01000286.1:0-7071 GCA_003225005.1 Acidobacteriota bacterium
GAATGTCGCGTTCTCGCCGACGCGCACGGTCACTGCCTCATTCGTGAAAATCCCGAAGTTGGCGCCGCCGTCAACCGTCAACTTGTAGGTCCCGGGAGAAAGGCTGAGGAAGCCATATCTGCCAGTGTCATCGGAGATGGCGGTCCGCTCCGCACCAGTGGTGCTGCTGGCGAGCGTGAGCTTTGCTCCTCGAACAGCCAGTCCCGACGGGTCCATCACAGTGCCAGCGAGGGACGCGGTGTTCTGAGCCGTGGCGCCTCCTGCCCAGCCCAGAATCAGAATGACGAGCAACATCCACACGCACACACTTTGCCTGCGTCCCATAGAGGCCTCCGAATTAAGTTTCCGAATCAGCCGCTACCCCTAGCGGCGGCGGTGGTACCGCCCTGTTTGACAGGAGAATAAATACCCGGCTTCTCCTGCAACGTCAACTGGTTTGCAACTTTAGTCCGATATTACGGAACAGACAAGCACAAGCTAACGCGAGTGGCGCGAGTCATACAAGTGGCAAATAGCGGCAAGAGGCGTCAAACGACGTCACCGGAGTGATTCTATTCTAGAACTGCAGGTGGCGCTGGACAAGTTTGCGGAGTTTTTCGCGGTCTTCGTCCTTCATATGGACGAATTCGATGCCGTTTCCATCGGGACCGATATTGCGGACCACGGCTGTGAATTGAATCTTTTTGAGTCCGGCGCGGACTTCCAGCTTGATCGCATCTCCGACTGTCGATTTCTTAAGCGATTCCAGGTAAGCGCCGCCAAGGCTGATGCTCTTTACGCGCGCAAGGCCAGCCGCACCCTGTTCAATCTGTGCTCGCAAAGGAGACTCCAGCGGAACGCGCGTGTAACGACGTGGCACGACGAAGTTGGCGCTCGATTGGGTGGCGGATTCGAACGCGGCGCGAACACGTGCCGAAGTCGGCCGATTCTCGATCATGGCGAGCGCATCTTCCGCTGCCGCTCGCAGGCCGGCCGGTTCAACGTGCGTCAAACCTTCCCGCTTCTCGCAAATGGAACGCAGCAGTTCGCTCGATTCGGTGGCGCGCATTCGGCCTAGCGCCTCAATTGCTTTGATGCGCACGAATTGGTCGCGAAGCATCTCATGCTCGCCCGCCGCGATTTCCATCATTTGTGGAACGGCCGTCGACTCCATTGCAAGGCCGATCTGGTCAATCATCATCGGAACGACCAAGGGATGTGCATCCGCCAGAATCGCGGAAAAAATAAAAGCGGAACTTTGCAGTGACGCCGTATTGGCCGGGCGCGAAAGTTCGCTCACCGCGAGGTCCTGCAAATTCCATTCCCAGCTGGCGAGGGCGCGCGGTAATCCGCGCAAAAGCCGTTCGGGATCGGCTGTGGCAAGGAGTTTTATCGCGGCGCTAACGCGCTGGCGGCGCGCAGCAACGTCAGACGGTCGAGCAGACGTTCCGGATCGCGCTGCAGCAGACGAGGCAACGCCGGATCCAGCGCGCGATTGGCCAACGCCGCGTCAATCAACAGCATCCAGCGATCTTGCGCGATGAGCCGCTGTGCGAGCGCCTGCATATGTGCGAATTGAGGTTCGCGCGGAACCCTTTCCAGCCCGATCAAAATACTTTCGAGGCCCGCGAAATCGCCGCGCGTGACCGCAATCCGCCCCAGCGTTTCGAGGAAGGCCGCCAGTAGAGCACCCGTTTCCGGCTGAGACTCCTTTTCCATCGCCTGGAGCGCGCCCCTGCCCAAGTCTTCAGGAAACTGATTCGGCCACAGCGATTCGATGATTGGGCAAAGTTCATTAAGTCCAGCCGCGACCTGGCGCCGTGCTGTTGCCTCCGGAACTTCGAGGCGGCGCGCAAAATTCAGAAGGATGTTTCGCGCTTCACGCCGCGGCGCGTCGACTCCGACTTCCGCAAGCTGCGAAAGTGCCTGCCGCAACGCCGAAACCGGAACGCACCAAACGTCCGGCCCGCGCAAAACGGCCGATTTCTCCCGTGGCGGGAGTTCCACCCAGAACCGTTCGAGCAGCTTTTCTCGATGCTTCTCGGAGGCCCACGCCGTGGACAACGTAGAAAAATGTTGCGAAGCATGAGGGCCGCTATAAGTTCCGGACGTAACCAGGACATCCGCGAGCTTAAAGATTGAGGCGCGCACGGCCTGCGGAACGATTTGACCGACGGAGAATTCGGCGCCGATAAATTCCAGCACAAGAGTTTCAGACAGCCGCAAAAGGTAAGGCTGGGGTTTCTCGGCATCCCGCGGACCGTTCTGAGAAATTGCGCTCAAGAGCATGTGAACGGTTTCGCGGCTCGCTTCTTCCAGAGCTCCGTGAATGGAACGCGCTGCTTCTTCCGGAGAAAGGCCTCGGGCTGCTTCCAATGGCGGAGTCAGCCGCGCGAGCAACCGCAGTGCCGCGCTTAAATCGTCAAGACTCGGCGTCGAAAGCGGCGCATCGGCATCCTCGCGCGGCGCGTTTCCGCCAAATGCCACGGGCGCCGCAATCAGGCTCGGCAGTACCGTGTCTACTTTTCGATCGGTTTGCGTGTTGACTTGAATTCCTTCCACGCCATGCTCCAGGAGTTTTGCCGTCCACCAGGACGCGCGATTCTTCTTTGACGACTGCTCCGATTTTAGCAAGGCTGTCTTCAGAAGCTGAGCTAGCGTGTCCAGTTCGCCTACATGAAACCGACGTTCGAAGATCAGAGTTTGAATCCCCGCGGTTTGTAATTCAATGGCCAGCGCCTGCAGCTCTCCGCGGACATCCGGCAGCGGAGCCTCACTGAGTTTCGGCATTACGATGGCGCTGCGCTCCACCCGGAGTGCGATTCCATTCATCGCAAAAGCGAACGAACGAAGCTGTTCGTACGCCAACTCGAGACTCTCGAGCACGCGAGGATGATTCCGTTGGTAAAGACGTTCCGAGCGGAACAGAATATGCAAATCTTTGAGGCAGCGCTGGACGTCGAGGGCCGTCGGCTCCGAGGGCGAGTATGGCGAGACGATGGTGGGCGCGACCGGGCTAGACCATGCCGAAGTATTGTTGGCCGGCGTTCCGGGAACTTTTGTTCTCCCGTCTTGAGCGTCATCTGAATTTACAATCGCCCTTAAAGCCACGACATCCTCGGTTTCGATGCTCACCTCACGCATTGAGTGCGTTATCGGCGTTCCCAGCGGGCTCGGTGCCCGCGACCCCGCGGGTAGAAAGACCCTTCAAAGAATGGAGCACGACCCCTTCCCCGGCCTCGACGCTATAAGTCGTTTATTTACAACAGAAACTGAGTTTGGTTCCAGAGCCACGTCATGGAAATAGTAACAAAAGGTTACAGTTTCGGGAGGGATAGGGTGCCAGGCATTCTCCCGTCCGGGCCTACTTCGGTCGCATCTTTTCGTTGACGGACACAGTGCCGCCTTCGGTCAACTCCACAGGTCGACGAGAGACTTGGAAGCCGTCTTTCTTTAACACGATCGAATGAATCCCGGCAGTAATCTCAACTCGTGCGGGGGTCTGTTTTCCCGTCGGGATGCCGTCGACCGAAATATCCGCTCCCGGGGGATTCGAATCCACTTGAGCCCATGCCACGTGCGCGCCCTTTGCTTTTAGTTCGATGTCTAACTGCGACTGAAAATTCTCTTTGATGGTCACGCTTTGCGAATGGGGTTCATAGCCCTGCATACGAAGCACAAGATTGTAGGTGTTCGGCGCGAGGGGAATCGTGAGCGGCGTCTGGCCGGACTGTTTGTCGCCGTTGATGAACACGTCGGCGCCTGCGGGACGCGTCACGATATACAAACCGAGCGCGGTCTGTTCCAAATTGATTTTTTGGTCGAGCGTTTGTCCAGCGCGAATTTGCAACGCGGTCTGCGTGGGCTGGAATCCAGACTTCTTTACTTCGAGGTTGTAGCCGCCGGGCTCCAGGCTCGAAAAGCTGCAGGGCGTTTCGCATCGCGAGGAGAAGTTGTACGCGCCGGAAACGACTGCGGTAGCTCCGACAACGTTTGTCATTACATGGATAGCGCCGCGGCCCGACGCAGGCACAGGATGCGAAGATAGCTCGGCGCTGCCGCCACTGCCGACCGGCGTGTCGTCATATTGAATGTCGTCGACTACTTGGAGCGTTGCCGGCGCGCCTCTCAGAAACTTTAGAATTTCAGCATGCTCGGCGGGACGCAATTTGCCCGAGAGCGTTAACGTGGTTCCTGTTCCATGGATTTTTAGCTTTCCTGCGAAGCCCTTTTCGGAAGCGGCCTCTTCGATGCGACCTTTATATTCCGCCGCCGCAGCGGAGAATCCGCTGGCATTGGTCACCGACGAGTTGGGTCCACCTTTTGCGGGGAGAGGATTAGATTTCTTCGCCGGTTGAGATGCAGCGGGCCCGGATGGCTGTGAATTTTCGTTCGCAGGGGCTGTGCCTGTCGCATCGGTAGGTTGGTCCCCGGGTGTCGCTGCGCCGGGATCACCGTCCGGGTTTTTCGCGGCACCCTTATCCACCGGCGCAGTATTCTGTACCTTATTTTGTTGCCGCGCATCATCGAAGACCGGTTTGATCTTTCGGTATCCGAAAATGATGACACCGATCAGGATCAAGCCGAGAAATATCGTCAAAATTGGGCTGCTTTTTTGCGGTTCCTCAACCGGTTGCAGAGCAGCCGTGCGGCGAACGGCAGGCGTTTGCGATGGGTTTGCGGCTCGAGCTTGTAGTGAACGAGCGGTGTGCGCTGTTTGCAGTTCTTCATTGCGACCGACACGGTATGCCGGCGTTGCGACGGTCGCTTCAGGCGAGCCGGTCAACACAACGGTCGAAGACGGGCCATCGTTCGTCGTGAGCGATCGATAGTTTTTCAAGTCCTCGAGCATGTCGCGACAATTCTGATAACGAGCCGCGGGCTCCTTCGCGAGCGCTTTCAGGACTACCGCGCTTAAGCCGGCGTGAATCGATGGATCGATCTGCCGCGGCGGAACCGGCTCCTCATTCACAATTTTATAAATGACCGTCGTGATGTTCTGTCCGGGAAAGGGTTTCTCGCCGGTAACCATTTCATACAGCAATACGCCAAGCGAGAAAATGTCACTGCGGCCGTCTACGACGCGGCCCTTCACCTGTTCCGGGGACATGTAACTCGGTGTGCCCATAACGTGCGCGGTCTGCTGCACCGTGCCGAACTGCAAGATTTTCGCCGTGCCGAAGTCCGTCACTTTTACCGTGTCATCGGCGGTCAGCATCAGGTTGGCTGGCTTGATGTCGCGGTGAACGATATTACGTTCATGGGCAAAGTGCAGCGCGCTGCACGTCTGCTCCATGATGCGCAGCACCCGCGGCAGCGGAAAAGCCTGCCCGGCGTAGAGGAGCGCTTGAAGGCTCTTGCCTTCCACCAATTCCATGGTGATGTAGTAGAGGCCGTCTTCTTCGCCGGCGTCGAACACGACAACGATATTCGGGTGAGTCAGCAAACCGGCTGCACGCGCTTCGGTTTGAAACCGGTTCAATAGTTCAGGACGGGAGAGGCCGGTGCCTTCCTCGGAAATACGCAGTGTCTTTACGGCAACTGTGCGGCCGATGACCGGATCAACTGCCTTGTAAACGACACCCATGGCGCCGCGCCCAAGTTCGCCTTGGATTTCGTAACGCCCGGCTTTGGTCAGGGTGACCATCTTTGTTATATCGGCTATTTCTTCCGGGACTTAAGATCAGAATCGTCCCATTCGGCGCAGTTCTTTGAGACCGCAAGCGATCGCGCGACACCACGCCCTATCTTTGACAGTACCGATCGATTTTTCCGGCGGTCAATCCGTCCGGAGTACCAGTGTTTCGCACTCGCCAAGCCCCAATGCATGCCGTGGGGAACAGGCGGGTTAGCGGCGTTTGCAGGAAAGAAGTTCATTGCCATTTTCGACACGTTCCGGTAACGTACCCTCGCCGTAGTTCTCCCCTACGCGGGCCAAATACTGATTGACACAGTTTGCGAGGTGTTTATGTCCGATGCGCAGAAGCGTGTCGCGGTCATCGCTATTCATGGTGTCGGCTACCACGAATCCGGCGCTTCCGCAGGAGCCGTCACGGACCTGCTTGAGGGAGTTCAGGCTTCCGGTGCCGCAGGTTCGCCGCATCTTTACGGATCGTTCGCACCCCAGGAAGTGCAAATCGCGCTTCCGCCCCCAATTCGCGAAGACAAAGTGAAACGTGAATTCGAATATTCACTCAGTGCGATGGAAGAGCGCCGCGGTCGCTTCAAAGACCTCGCGAGCATCAAGAAATGGTTCGCGCGCGATGCAGCCGCGACTCGATCCTCCGTACCGGATGTTGCCACTGAGTTCATGGACTCTTTGCTCCAGGACTACACGGGAGACCCGTCTCAGAACAGCTATACAACATGGCGCCGCGTCGGCCGGCGCACCGCGAAGGCCGACGGTGTGGAAACCTCCACGGACGTGGATGTGTACGACATGCACTGGGCTGATCTCGCCCGTCCGAGCAACTCTGCGCTGCGGTTCATTTTTTCTTTCTATCAACTGCTTCTGCACCTCGCTAGCCTCGGTCGCATGGCGCAGGATCATGCGGCGATGGAAAACTTCGGCGGGGTCGCGTGGTTTCTATACTCGCGGTCGTATGTCTACGCAACACGCGTTCTAACATTGTTTATCGTCCAACTGACGGTCCTTATCTTTGGCGTGGCTGCTTCTCCGCTCCCGTTGCTCCTTGATACCCAGACAACTGGCCCGATCGTCGCTGGAGCAGTAGTTGGTCTCGTTGCAATCGTGCTGGTTGTTTTGCTGGCGCTGAAAGTGGAACCCCCAAGCCCTGCAAAGAGTTGGTGGTTCGGACTGATCCCCGCTTTCGCTGTCGGATTCCTTACGTGGTGGGCTCTGTCTTGCCACTCCGACGCGACTGCACTTGTACTTCTAGCAGAGTGGTGGGTGCTCGGGTCCGCGATCTGTATTTTGATTTTCTTGCAATACGACAAAGTTCGTGCCGGATCTCGCGAATTTGGGGCCTTCTTCATAGTCCTTCTCACCGTTGTTCTGGGGTTGCTCATTCTCCAACAAGGTTCACTCGCCCCGGAGAGTCTGCGAACGGCGGCATTCTACTTGGTGCAATA
>QIAN01000286.1:7089-7498 GCA_003225005.1 Acidobacteriota bacterium
GGCTGTGTTCGCGTTTGTAATGGAGCTGCTGTGCCGAGCCCAGATCCGTCTGCAGACACTAGGAACGAAAGGGTCAGAAAAGGAAGAGAAGGAGCAGCAATTGGCTCGTGTCCGGGCCGCCGCTCGCACGGCGCGGTTCGCGCTTGCCGTGCCTTCCGTCTTCATCCTTCTTCTGGCTGTTTTTTCGGGCAGTATCACCTATCAGGCCTTGTCCAGGCAGCCGAGCCTCTACGCCGGCGTCAAACCGGCCGATCCGCCGAAATATATTTCCAAAGAAGTCGCGCTTGATGCGGACCAAACCGACGAGTTGCTGGCTAGTGTAGAAAAACAAAACCGGTCCGCTAAATGCGACCCCAATCAATTCCTGGAAGGCCTTGTGGTGCAGTCCCCGCCGCTTGGAATGGCGGTC
>QIAN01000287.1:0-968 GCA_003225005.1 Acidobacteriota bacterium
TGGCAACCTTCTCATCAGCGGTGTAATGCTTGCGCTCGTTTCTCATACGTTCTCCGTATCTTAAACGGAAGAACGTTTTCTCCATTTCGAACTGAGGCGGAACAAGGCAACCTGCGGGGTCTTTTGGGGGCAGGGATAATCTCGTCGAAGTTCCACTGCCTACGGAGTGTGACTTTGTAGAGAAAACGAATAGCGGATACGGCCACGGTGATGGTACTGGGATCCAGCTTCTTTTCCTGGATGAGATAGACCTGGAACGAGCGAATCTGTTCCCGGCCCAAAGCTGCCGGGGACTTGCCGAAGTGGCGTGCGAACTGAGAGACATGGCGTAGGTAAATGGCCTGGGTGCCGACCGCGAGATTGCGCACTCGCATGTCTTCGATCATGCGTTGCCGAAGAGATGTCATGGAAAGCTCCTTTGCGAACATGGATTTGCTGCAAGCAGCCACTCCATGTTTTCGCAAGGGAACCTATTTGGGAATGGTGGCGTAAATTAGAAAAGGAGAGCTGTAGGTGTGTCCGGCGTTATCAACGGACCACTGCGCTACTCATACCGCGTAGCGGTTTAGTCCAATGGACTTTTTCAACACCCACGCCTGTTTACAACAGCGACGCCTCAGGCTCGGATTACCTCTGTCTCAAGAGACGCGCTGGGACAGCGCACCCACCAGCTCGAAAATAGCGTGACAGGAGACTCTGATAGTCAGAAAATGACTCCTAAATGAATTCCGGGCCGCGGCTCTTTTATAAGAGAGACGGGAGTATGTCAGGCGACACTGAGCCAATTCCGCGCGACAGCGCACGCCCGAGCAAGGTTGTGCCGCGGAAGATGGCATCTGGGCGAAGGCCTGCTGACAGTGCGCACTCGGTTGGCAAGTGGCTCTGTCGCATGCTGTACGTGGCTGGATGGCAGGAGCTGCTGACGTTTCTATTCCTGGCTGCCGTAACGATTTCCATCGGATTTGCGG
>QIAN01000287.1:1001-2284 GCA_003225005.1 Acidobacteriota bacterium
CGAGCAGGACTGTCACCCTTCAGGCTGGACAGGCTGAGTCGGTGCGATCTCTCTGGCTGCAGATCCATGGGCTGCGGTATGCGGATCAAGCCAGCGTCCAAGTCAACACGACCGCCTGGATACCCCTCAACAACAACACGGTCACAATTGCCGAGCGCGCCAGGAGTTACGGTGGAATCGGCGGAGGGTTCTCCACCCTTGTGATGACTCTCCCCCTCCCGAACGGGACGGTCGCCGGTGGCACTAACACAATCCGCTTCCGGTTCAACCAGACTGACGGGGTCGTCAGCGCCTATCGCGTCCTGGCATGGAACTTCCTAACCATCGAGGGAGGAAGGATCCTCCCACCAGACGATTTTGCGGAGGATGCACCCGAAACCTGGACACCACCCTTGCCCGACGCGGCTTCTATCCAGGCTGGGCGGGAACTCTGGCAGACGGCCTCACTGGCGGCAAGCAGCCTTCCAAATAGTCCGAGGATTCAGGCGCACTGTGCGGATTGTCATGCGCAGGATGGGCGCGACCTGAAATACTTCAACTTCTCCAACGGCAGCATTG
Organism: Acidobacteriota bacterium; assembly: GCA_003225005.1. Taxonomy (GTDB): domain Bacteria; phylum Acidobacteriota; class Terriglobia; order Terriglobales; family Acidobacteriaceae; genus Sulfotelmatobacter. The sequence goes on from QIAN01000287.1 coordinate 1,560, forward strand.
TCGACCGAAGCCGCTTCCATGGCTTGTCCACACTATAGGGCGAGCAGATCGCAAGCTACATTCGCAGCTTGCCACTTCCCAATCCTGGCCGCCCGTGGAACCCTCCTTACCAACCTGGGCCCGGACTAGACGAGCGACCGATCTCAAGCTGGGCGGCAGGCGCCGGACTCGCCTGGGTCCTCGACCAGGATACGGACGCATTGGCGTATCTGCTTCGCCAGCACGACGACCGGATGAGCACAGCAGCCTCAAACCCGCCGGGAAATGCCCCCAGCGTCCGTGAACTCGTGGGGCAGATTACCCCGGACATCTTTCGCCCAGACGGCAACCTCAATGCTCGTCAGATTCCCATCGTCTTGCAACTCCCGGATTGGAGCCAGTGGCTGCCCCGCGTACATCCCAAGGATGCATGGGGACCAGCCTTTACACAGAGCGGATTCGCAGCCTTGTACGGTGGGGAGACGACTCGGGAGAGCAAAAGCAAGATTGGAAAGAGGCCGCCGCTGCGCACACTCCTGGCGGCAGTCCAGACTACGGATCACGACATTCGCCCCGTCATTGCCGCCTTCGCCCAGTGGTCTGAAACTCGACGCGCCTTCCTCGGACGCGTTGGCAAAGCAGAAGCGGTGTGGTCGCCGGAACTCACCAATCAAGTTTACTCGACCCAGCTGTGGCAACTGGTGAAGACGTGGGAGATGATGCAGGAGTTTGGGCTGGAAGGACGC
>QIAN01000031.1 GCA_003225005.1 Acidobacteriota bacterium
CAAGTCCCGCTTATCGGAGGCAATGTTAGAAGCGCAGGTGGCCGCCGGCTATCATGACACAATCCGATGAGTTACCCGAGCAATTGGAGAGCCAATCTCATGTCAGGGGGCTGCCGATATCAAATCCGGCAGATGTGCGCGATAACCGACCGCTCTGCTTGCACTCTTTCGCATGCAGTCCAACACGATTCCGGTCATGAGACGCAAAAAATTCCCGTAAGGTGCATGCGGGAAATCGCGCCGGGAATCCTGAAAATCCAAGGGTTTTTTCACAGTCCCGCCCGTTGAAAGAGCGCTGATTTGCGCTCTTTGCCCTGCTAATTCCCGTACTGTTCCTCACCGATCGCTGCGGCGGATTTGCCGAGCTTGTCGTAGCGCCGACCGACTACGGCGCGCCCCTGCCCCTGCTCAGCCCTCCGGCTTATGGATCAAGCAGCTCGAAATGCCATAGCGAAGGACGCTTGGCATAGGTCTCAACCGGAAGGCCGGCACCTGGATCCAGTAACTTGTGCCCAATCGAAAGGTCGGGACCAAGCAGGGTCGCTTGCCAAAGATCCTTCCACCTCGAGCGGCGCAATTTGCAGATTGGCCCACTAGGCTACCTCGTTGCCCTGTCGGCGCAACTGCTGATGATGATCCCGGCACAGCGGCACAGTAAACTCGTCAATGACTTTGCCTCCGAGGGAGCGTGGCTGCGCGAACTTCAGGTGACTGGGATCCGCGCCGGGAAACCATTTCCCCGGCCGCCAGGCTGCTGCCGGGCAGATTTTGCCTCATAGCCATGTTCTGCTTATTTCCCGATATTTCGATTCGACCGTTGTGATTCAAGCGATGAGAGTGTTGCGGGCACCCATTGTGAGAGATCTGTTGTCTATCGAACGCTTAATTTGAAAAGGACCCAAGCGTGAAAACCGCGGTCGTGGCAATCGCGCTGTTAGGATTTGCTGCAGGTTTGGTGTTTCGCCTGAATGTCCTGATTGTCATCCTTGTCTTTCTTCTTTTTCTTTCCGCTGGGTACGCTATCGCCCAGCATTTCGGTATCCTTACCTCCATACTGACTATTATCGGCGTTCAGGTTGTTGCCCAAGGTAGCTATTTTTTGGGGCTTGTCGCACGATCGATTGCGGGTCGTGGGCGTACCTAACTCGCAATATCGACCTCAAATTGTTACCAGCAGCGCCCAGAGGTTTTGGCAGCAAGGCTGTGACACCGGAGGCCATCAAGTTGGGGGCCAAATCAACGCCGGATTTTCACCAGTTTCGGCCCATTCATGTCACCTAAATGTCGCGCTGCGGTCTCAATCTGACGGAAACTCTCCACAAAATCTGCGAATTGCCCCAATAGTAATTTGTGCAGCGCGCATAGACTCGGTAGAAATGCGTTAATTGCGTGGCGGAACGAAGATGCGTTCATCGCGGCGATTTTTCTCTCATCGAAAGGCGTTTCTGGTGGGCAGCCTTTCTAATCTTCAGACCGATCTCGATTTTAGTTCTGCAACTTCGGTGGCGCCGATTGGCCTGACGTCAAAACGAATCGTCGACATCGTGTTAGCGCTGAGCGGAATCATTCTGCTAGCACCCTTGCTGATCATATGTTGTGTGGTGACGTGGACCAGTTCGCCGTGGCCGGTCATCTTCCGTCACAAGCGCGTCGGGTTTAACGGCAAGACGTTTGACTGTCTCAAATTCCGTACCATGGTCGCTGACGCGCCCGAACGGCTTCGCAAACTCCTTGAGGCGGATGCGGCCGCGGCTGCCGAATGGGCGCAATATCAGAAATTACGCAATGATCCGCGCGTGACGCCGATCGGCGCCATCTTGCGCAAGTCGAGTCTCGATGAATTGCCTCAGCTCTTTAACGTCCTGATAGGCGACATGAGCGTTGTTGGTCCACGTCCTGTGACCGAGGACGAACTGTTGAGATATGGCGCGTCGGTAAAGGTCTATACGGCTTGCAGGCCAGGGATTACGGGGCTTTGGCAAGTCACTGGTCGAAGTAGCACGTCCTACGAAACACGCATATCGTGCGACGCCTATTATGCACGCAAGTGGTCCCTAGCGCTCGATAGCAAAATCATTATCGTCACTATTCCGTCTGTTCTCTTCACCAAGAATGCCCACTAGCAGACGTTTGACCGGGCAAAGACGACCCTGCCATATCCGCTGTTTGATGAGCCACTCAGAACCAGGACGCGGCACAACCAACGCGTCTTACTCCAAAAGCGCCACGGCGATGACCGCGTGGCCGACCGCATTGGCAAACGCCGGTCAGGGTTCAGCGCGACGCATGACTCACGCAGAAACATCTTGGCCGCCGCCGCGACATGCCGCTCAGGCTAGAAGGATGGCGTGCTGGCGGTGGCCGGCGCCACTTATTCAATCGTCGCGTGCGTCTGGGTGTTACTGAGATGAGGCCGGCGTGGACGGGCCACCGGCGACGTAATCGGCGTTGCCTGCACAGCTGACGACGGGTGCGTGGATCGCGACTGAGGGTTCGTTGCTGCCGGCGTTGGTATGGCGGCTGGTGATCACAAACGATGATGGCTCTTTGCTGCGTTTTGCCGGGCAGATGGGGCAACGCCGGACACTCGCGCGGCTTGCCATTGCAGAAACTTACGAAAGAGCGCTTGGTGAGCGGCGCTATCCTCGTCCTTTTGAGTCTCGCCGAGGGCAGCTTCACGAGCGGCGATAACTTCTGACGTGACCGGTGGTGCAGTCTTGGGCTCTTCCGAGCCCGCGGGCCGGTTGTCGACAGCCGCGCTGGACAATCTCAGCCCAGCTGTGCTAGCGGCGCTCATATCCGATGGATTTTCGCTCGACGTGTTTTGACTGGACGCCGTTGATCCGGGGCTAGCCTCGGCGGTGCCGAGCAGCGTCGCGGCATCGATTGCGCTGGCCGGCACTTCAGCCTGCGGCGCGGCGGGATCCGGCGTCACCTCGTCGACAACCGACACCGGTGCGGTCACAACCGAGATTGATTTTTTCGGCACAAAATTGCGCCGTCCATATCAATCCGCCAATCACCGCGGCGGCCACCGCGAGACTTGCGATAGCAGCTGCTGGCCGCCACGATATTTCACTCCAAGCGCTTCTTCGCCTCTCGAACTGAGGATTCGCCACGCTATGCCCGGCTCGGCTGCGAACGGTAGACATCTGAAACGCCCTCAAAAACTCGACGTAGGCGCTACTCACTCGATCAATTAATAAGCCGAATGCTCCAACGGAATTGATGGTAGTGGCGAGATGACCGCCCAAGCAAGAGCGGAGCTTCGGCCGGAGCAGCAGTTACCATGGTTCAGCGCTCGACGACCCATGTTGTGAAGTCAGACTCGCTGATGGAGCTCGGATTGGCCGCGCTTTACTCCGAACAGGCGGTCCAGTCTGGAATGACGACGGCCAAAGCCGACCTGATCTTTGCTTCACTGCCTTACAAGATTCTGCACGAGTTCCAGATCCCGGTTTATAACGCGATCAGGGAACGCGATGCCGATTACGACAGACGTCTCGAGAAGGCAGGCTTCCTGCTCGATTATGGTGACGACGATTCCGGTTTGTTCATGAAATACCTATGGCGCGGATCCGGATACTACATCGATGTCGGTGCGTTGGAACTGATTGCCAATGGCAGCATCAAACTGAAGAGCGGCGTCGATGTCAAAAAACTCACGGAACATTCCGTCATCTTGAGCGACGGCACCGAGCTGCCGGCCGATCTCGTTGTTTACGCCACCGGCTATGGTTCGATGAACGGCTGGGCCGCGGACCTGATCTCCAGGGAAGTTGCCGACAAGGTAGGCAAAGTCTGGGGGCTAGGCTCGAATACGACCAAAGACCCGGGCCCCATGGGAAGGCGAGCAGCGCAATATGTGGAAGCCGACGCAGCAGGAAGGGCTTTGGTTCCATGGCGGTAACCTGCACCAGTCACGCCACTACTCGCAGTTTCTGTCCCTCCAGTTGAAGGCGCGAATGGAAGGCATTCCCACACCGGTCTACGGTCTTCAGAAGGTCCACCATCTGAACTGATCGGCTCATTCGATTGCTCTTAGCACGGTCCGGAGATCGCACTTAACCGAATTCGACATTTTGCCTGATGCTGCTGCACAAGGCGCGAGGGCTCACACGGTCTATCCACGTTTCTCCGTGATGTGCATTGGTCAGCACAACTGACCGATGAACTTCTGCTCAGTTGGAGTTGATGAGTGGAAATCAGCGCAGGTCAGCCGGTGACGATCTGGCTGAGGTGGGTTCTATGAGTGCTCGTCGTATCCCCTCGGGAGCGCCAACGGTCTCATTTTCAAGATGCAAATGACAGGGCCAATCACCCGACGTGATACACTGTTGCGGAGGGCGGCTCTTGCATCCGCAGGCATGATTCCGGTCGCACCTTTGACCGTCATCGCCGCGTCTCTCAACAAACCGGCC
>QIAN01000288.1 GCA_003225005.1 Acidobacteriota bacterium
TGCGGCGGATAAAGTAAAACGAACTGTTTGATCTGCTCCAGTTCCTGGAGTAATTGCTCGACCGAGAGATCGGCCCAGGCCGCTTGCGCCTGCTTGTGCACATACTGCAGCAGAGAGATACCCAACAGGCAGTAGAAGGCATGGATACGAATCTTGCGATCGGTCCAGTGATACATGGGATCCCAACCCAGCCAGTCTCCGTCTTTCAGTCCGCGGAAGACGCGTTCGATCTGTTGTTGACCGGAGTAGCCGGCCACGACTTGTTCCGCACTCCAGTCCATGCGATTAGTCAGCAGCACGGTCCGCCCCAGGCGCTGAGTCAGGAGTTGCGGGAGGGCGGCGGAATCAAAGTCAAACTGCAAATGCCAGCGACCGTCGTGCTCTTCCAGCTGATAGCGAATGAGCTCGGCCAGGAAGGGGGCGGACAACCAGCGCCGAATCTTGCGCTCGATCTGGTCCTGTTTCCAGCGCGCCTTGGGTTTATTCAGTTCCTTGGCCAAACGGCGCAGGGATTGCAGCACCCGGCTGAGGCTGGTGGTCAGACTGTGCAGTTGCTCTCCTGCGAAGGAAGCTGAGTACTTCACCACGCACAGATACTCGCGTCCATGGGCCAAGGTTTTCTCGGCGGTGGCGCGCACTCCGGGTTGGGCACTACTGCAGGCGGGTAGTTCTTCCACCGCTCGACTGCGTAATTCCGCGGGCGCCTGATTCCAGGGCAAAGCCGAGATCCATCCCACTCCGGCTTGTTCCAACTGCACCGTGTTGGCCAGCGCGGCTGAGCCCTTATCCAACACCAGCGTGACGGTCTCGCGTCCAATCTGGTTCTGATCCAGCATGCGCATGATGCGGTCCAAGGAGGTGGAGAACTCCTCCCCATCGGCCACATTCCCGGGATAGACGTGATGACATAGGCTCAACCCATGCTCGCCATCCAGAACGTAACTGAGACCGACTTGCCGCAGGTTGTGTCGGCCCTGTTTGTTGTGCCCGCGCTGGGCCAGTTGGTTACGCGTGTTGGTGCTGGCGATATAAGTGTAGAAGTTAGTAGTGTCGTAAGCCAACAAGCGACGACTCACCAGTTGTTTCTCTTTCCATAATCCCAGCAAGCGCAACTGAGCTTGCTCCAGGGGATCATCAGGCGGAGAGAGCGCCTCTTGGCCTTCCGGCAGGATCTGTTCAAAAGCATCCCAGAATGCTTGCGAAGTAAAGCGCTCGGCGGGAAACTCCCACAGCGCCGACAAGATGGAACTGCGATACCACTCGGCCACTTGGGTTTTAGGCCCGGGCTGGCAGATGCGGTGCAGGGCGGCCAGCAACAGGTAGTGAGCGGGAGAGGGTCCGGAGCGTGGCCGGGGCCAAACAGAAGCCAGCAAGTCCCAGACTCCGGTTTGCTGGGCGGCCGCCCACAGGGCGGCGGGCAAGCCAAAATCGCGGGTGGAAGCGGCCAGGGGGAGGGGGGCGCTACGATCGCGGACCATCTCGGCCAGCTTCTCGGCGGTGCCCAGGTAGGCTTGATGGACGATGCGCGGCTTGCCTTCGACGCGGGCACTTTCGACCACGTAGTAGTAGAGTTTGTTGCCTTTTTTCTTGGCGACCAGACTCGGCATAATAGGGTAATACAATACTTTACATGCCAAAACATGTCAAGCATTTAAATGCACAGATATGCACAGGAATCTACTTTATACAGGGTAATACATCTGAGAAGCAGAGCGGACTTGCGAAACTACTCAGCGGGGAATGACTTAGAGCACTTGCTTGGACTCTTACTCGAGCGCTCGCAGTAAACTACCGCTAGCTTTCGGGTTGGGTTCGTTCTATCCGGTTCACCCTGTACGGGCTTACAGAACTTGCCTGAGGACCGAATGCCGTCGTCAGGCATAGGGCTTTGGTGCAGAGCGGCCAGAATCAGCGGAAGTCCGGTCGGACGAAGCGAATCCAGGACCAGTGGGCTTGCTTAGGGTGCTTTCGGCTGTTATCTAGGGGTTCGGGGGTATTGTGTCCTGCCCGTTTCTCGAACTATTGTGTGTTTCTACTCGACACGACGCCCCAACAACAGGTGCCGGTCCCGCTGGGAGGAATCGGCACCTGCTCCTCTGATTGATTCGCCATGCAATCGTAGCCCACGCCAATAAACTGCAGCGGGCACTTTACCGGGAAGAAGTCGCTTTTTGATTCTTAACCTCCAGCTCATTCACCACGGTTTCACATTCGGCACTTGAGCGGCAAGCTTTTCGACCGTGGCACGCTGGGACTGCGACCTGACACTTCCCTTCAGGGGCACAACTCCGTGGTTCATGTCATAGCGCACATCTTTGTTCAACCTATGCTGAACCAGCATGGCATCGAGGTTCTTCTCAATTCCTTTGTCGAGGTCGGACTCCACTTTCTTCGCAGTGCTCTCCTCTCCGGGAGTCGCACGGATATCTGATTGGACACAACTTGAGTCCCGACAATCGACCTCGCAATCGATTCCGCTTGCAGCTTGTCGTTGTCGCTGGCAACCTTGCCGGTGAGGGTGATCAGGTTCTTGTCCCGATCCTGGCTCACGCTAACGTGTTTCACCCCAGCTTGATCGAGGGCATGCCTGATGCTTGGCGTCACAATCAGGCGCCTTCGTGGAATTGTTCGCACATCCCGACGCGACTGAGATCACGAAAGCGATGAGGCAGATGCTTACACTCTTGAGTGCTGTCATAATTTTTCTCTCCTGTGCGCCGGCTAAACCGGCGAGGTTGTAGTGAATGCAAAAGTCATACGAAAGTGGATTGGCGACCCACATCGGCCTCGAGTCATGCGGAGCCGCTCGCGAGGGCGGCGTCGAAGCGTTGACGGGGGACGTGCGGGCCGGGTATTCAGCCGCGTAAGAAAATTGTTCCGGGACGCCGACGCTGCCGGGCAACCGGCAACGGTCACGGTGTTGCGGCAGACGATACGGAAAAGGTTGCAGACGAAGCTGAATGAGGTGAAAGCCGAGCTTCAGCGACGAATGCACGAACCATCCCCGAACAAGGCAAGTGGCTGCGGGCGGTTGTGGGTGGACACTTTCGATATTACGGAGTGCCCACGAACCAACCGGCGCTGACGATTTTTCGATTCCGAGTCGATTGGCTCTGGCATCGCTTGTTGTCGCGGCGAAGCCAGAACTGCCGAGTCCTCTGGGATCGCATGCGGCGCATCATCACTCGCTGGCTGCCTGTGCCTTGTGTCTGTCATCCCTCTCCTCTGCGGCGCATGGGCATTGCCACCTAAGGCAAGAGCCGTTATGTGGTCTCCCCATTTATGTGGTATTGAGCCCGTAAGAGTCGACTTTTTCAGGGAGTGCAGTTCAGCGAACACAACATAACCGAATCGCATACTTTTCGAATCTAGAGATGAAAGCGAAAGACTGGTCATGTGAGAGTTCACCGATTAGCCGGAAAACGAAAGAACGATGACGCCAGACGCACCCGTTGCTGACGTTCCCGAGACCACCGCAGGCAATCTCTTATGTGGCGTCGGGCTGGTTCGGTACCCAACCATGTCAAGGCCTTACGAGTCTGGGGCCACATAAATTGGGAGACCACATACAGGTCTTATGTGCTCGAGCACATAAGACCTGGGAAACCCGCTCGTCCGGATCCGTGGAGGGGGCTGTGAGCAATCGCGATCGCTACTCCGATCCCTACTCCGACTGTACGTCCCACGGCGCCAGGGTCCGCCATCCGCAGTGCGCAATCGGCTGGAATGAACTGGCAGGCAAGTCTGATTCCGGATGGAACGGTACTCAATCGGAAGGAGCCTTCAGAACGTTGGAAAATTGAGGGTAAACAGGGGCGGGGAACAAATTGCGATAGATGCTGGCGGCCAAGGATGGCTTCCAAGTCGGTCAAACTGCAAAGGCCCGCTCGGGCCACCGTGTGCAGTCACTCCTTCGATAGGACATGCCGCCAGCCGTCTCCAAAGAAACCTAAACCCAGGTTCGGCGGGCTGAAATCAGTGAAAATCCTTAGGGCCGGCAGTTCCTCCCTGTAGCCGGAGTGGATGCCGCGGTCTGTTGAAGAATCACCCCGCAGTATCAGCCGTTCACGCGGCTTCTTCTCCCCCAAGAGGAAGAACAGCAATCACGGATGTACCGTCACTGCCAGAGCGAATCTCAAGAGAGCCCCCGAGCTGCCGAGCCCTCTCTTGCATTCCCTGAAGGCCGACTTCCGGCTCTGCGCTGGCGCCCGGTTGGGGCATTCCCCGGCCATGATCTTTTACTTCCAGACTCACCTCGTGTGCGTCCCGCGCAATTTCGATGATGGCGTCGCGGCTGCCGGAGTGCCGATGAATGTTGGTAAGAGACTCTTGTAAAATACGGAATATCGCGATCTCCACTTCCCTGGGCAGCCTGCCAAGACTTGCGCTGATGTCCATCTGTATCGGAATCTTGCTCCTTTCGGAGAATCCCTCCACAAACCATCGAATTGCGGAATCGAGACCGGCCTCCTCAAGCAAGGGCGGGTGCAATAAATATGCCGTGGTTCGGAGATCGCCTAAGATCTTTTCCACCATCGCAATGCAGTCTTCCACTTCGCGCATCGGTAACCGGCTCAGCTTCGCTGTCCTCGCGTGAATGGTTGAAAGTTTGAGAGACAATGCCGCCAGAATCTGTCCGGCACCCTCATGCAACTCCCTGGCGATGCGTCTCCTTTCTTCATCCTGCGTATACAGCAACCGGCGGGAAAGGGCTCGAAGGTCTCCTTCAGCTCTTTCAAGCTCTCCTGTGCGGTCCTTGACTCGCATTTCCAATCCATCGTGAGCCTGTCGCAGATCGCTGTCGCGCCGTTGAATTTGCCTTAGCATTTCATTGAATGCTTCGATGAGGACGTTCACCTCGTCATGGCCGTGGGACGCTTCAGCCTGCAGGCTGTAGTTTTTCTCCCGCGACACTACTCGCGCGGTTTCGGCCAGGCGGACGAGAGGCTCAGAAACCGCCCGCTGACACCGCCAGGCAAAAAACGTCGCCGCTGCCAATGAAAGCAGCAGCACGGCGATGATGGTTTGTGCATACCGCTTCAAACGATTCTCCAGCAACTGGGAGTCTGAGCGTATGTATACGGCACCGATGGGCTTGCCTTCGTGGACAATGGGATGTAGCACCGCGACTTCGTCACGAGCGAAGAAATGACTCTCGGTTTGAGGTACGGTGGTTGGAGGCAGGCGCGGAGTTTTCCCCTTGCCATCTCGCCAGTACTCCGCAAGGGGACGGCCATCGGGAGTGTAAATGCCGGCGTAGAGAATATTGCGGGATGCTCGCAAAGCCGACAGAGTATCTTCCGCCGACTCGGGATAGTCGAACAGCAATGCCGAAACGGTGTTCGAACCAATGATCTGCGCCAGCATGGAGACATTGCGTACCAGCGCATTGCGCGAGGACATGACGTCGTACACCAGAAATGCGCTGCACGACAGCAACAGTGCTACGGTAGTTACCAGGAGATTCAACCAGGTGAGTTGCTTCGCGATCGGATAGTCTCTGAGGTGCAGCATTGACCACTTAGTGTCAAACACGCTGGCGAACGTTGCTGGAAATATGGCAAAGTGCAGGCTTATCTTTCACTTTGCCAGCGTGGGAATATCCCGGTTAGCCTGGATGCGGAGAGAAAAACAATTTCCGCGCCCGACTCTACCCCGGATCAGGATTCTATATCAGCTGTTTCCAACGGGGTGTCGGACGAAGTACGTTTGGCCGGGAGAACGGCAACCACGCTTGTGCCGTGGCCTCCGGATTCAATCTCCAGACTTCCCCCCAGCTGCCGGATTCGCTCCCCCATGCCCTGAATGCCCACTCCGACCCTGGGAGCCGGCATCGGCATTCCTTTCCCTTGGTCGCGAATCTCGACCTTAATACTCTGGGCATCGTGAGTAATGCTGATGCTGGCCGTACTGCTGTCGGAATGGCGGTGAATGTTCGTTAGGCACTCTTGCACCATGCGGAAAATAGCGGTTTCGCATTCCGCCGGCAACCGTCCCAAATCCTCTGCCAGATGCAGTTCGACCTCGACTTTGCTTCGTTCCGAGAAGCCCTCTACATACCAGCGCAGAGCTGAGGGTAAGCCCGCCTCGTCCAGCAGCGGAGGGTGCAGCAGATGAGAGATGGTTCGCAGATCTCTTGAAAGCTCGTCCACCAGGCTCAGGCTTTCCTTGACCGGCTTGACCAAATCGGAATCCCGTTTGGCTAGCTCTTCTTCGAGGGGAACCAAGTTCAAGTTCAACGCGACCAGTATCTGGCCCGCGGTGTCGTGCAATTCACGGGCGATGCGGCGTCTTTCATCATCCTGCATCCGCAAGAGCCGTCCAGAGAGGGCACGCAGACGTTCCTGCGCACGCTCAAGTTCAGCAGTGCGGTCCCTCACTCGTCCCTCCAACTCTTCGCGGGCCTGTTTTAGCGCCTCTTCGGCTCCCTTCCTTTCACTGACGTCCATGCACACGCCCATCAGTCGTAGGGGACGGCCGGAGGCATCCCGAATAACTTGGCCGCGTGCCTCCATCCAACCAACGGTTCCGTCTTCTCTCGCTTGCCGATATTCGGTGTGATACCGTCCGTCGCCGGCCAGCGCGCGCTGAATCGCTTCCTTTACCTGGCTCCGATCCTCTTGCCGGATGCATTGCACAAAAGATTCGAAATTTCCCGCAAACGAACCAGCGGATTGCCCGTGAATCCGCTCCATATTCTCGGACCATTGCACTTTGCCCGTAAGGATGTCCCAACTCCAACTGCCAAAATTGGCCGCTTCCAGGCTGAACCGCATTCGCTGTTCACTTTCGCGCAACGCCATTTCCACTTGCTTAAGCTGGGTCACATCCCGTGCAGTCTTGGAGGCGCCTACCATCCTTCCAGAAGCATCTTTCACCGGAGAGATGGTGAGCGATACGGTGATTCTTTTCTTGTCTTTCGTGAGCCGCTCAGTTTCAAAGTGCTCAATACGTTCCCCCGCCCTCAGCCTTCGCAGTATTTGCGTTTCTTCACTCTGAAGTTCCGGAGGAATGATCAAAGTGATCGACTTTCCCACAGCGTCTTTTTCCGTGTAGCCGAATATGCGCTCCGCACTCGCGTTCCAGCTGGTGATGATCCCGTTAAAGTCTTTCGAGATAATTGCGTCCTCCGAAGACTCCACGATCGCTGCCAGTCTGGATCGTATTTCTTCAACCGTCCTTTGCTCGGTGATATCTACGCACGAGCCAACGTAACCCTGGAACTCGCCTTGATCGCCAATACGGGGGACTCCGTGACTGAGTATCCAGCGAAATTTCCCGTCCGCACGGCGCAGACGGTATTCCATTTTGTACGGCTGGCGGGAGTGAAACGAGGACAAATAGGTATCGAGATTCCGTTGACGATCGTCGGAATGGACTCCTTCCCCCCACCCATTCCCCAATTCCTGCTCCAAGGTTCGTCCGGTAAAGTCAAGCCAGCCCCGGTTGAAGTACGTCGCAAGAGAGTCCGCACCGGAAATCCAAATCATCGCTGGCACGGAATCGGCCATGTTTTGGAACTGCCGGTCCTTCGCCTGCGGCGTCTTCTCTCGATCGGAAGGTTTCGCCAATGGTGGCTGCTGTGTGGGCTGCGGCGGAATTGTAGCGCGATTCGGGGCTCCGGGTTGGCTTGGCTTCGATTTCTGCGGCGGCAGATCTGAGCCGATTCCGGGAAGCTGGCGGTCGTGGATCACGGACTCGACCGCCGCCAACAACTGTCGAGATAGTTCGGACTTCGCAACGTAGCCGCGAGCTCCAACCTCCAATGCTCGTTGAGACATGTACGCTGCATCATGCTGGCTCACCATAAGAATCTTGGACTGTGGCACTTCTTTACGAATGACTCGGGCTGCATCCAGTCCGTTGAGGTGAGGCATACTTACATCGAGCAAGATGACATCGGGCTTGAGATGTTTCGATTTCTCAATCGCATCGAGGCCGTCGACCGCCTCGCCACAGATCTCCCAGTCGGTCTGCATGTCAAAAAGGGAACGGATGCCTTGCCTGACGATTTCATGGTCGTCGGCGATCAGAATTCGCACTGGTCCGGTGTCTGTCATGCTTGTTTATTCTTTCATTCCAGCGCCCCGTGGAACCCGCTTGGGCGCGGCATCCTAGAGCATTGAAGAAAGTTTGCGACCGGTAGCCTTAGGGAAACTTGAACCAACTTCGAAAGCCCGCCTCAGTCGGAATGAAAAAAAGAAAAAAAGAAGATACCGTCCGAAGACCCGTCAATGTCACCTGGCGAGATTATCTGGCAGGTCGGAATTTTCCATACAGTGTTCCCTGTAGGGACAAATTCATGGACTTTGCGGCGGGGAAAAAGGTAGTCGGATGCTCTCAGTGACTAAGCTGTCCGATAAACACACATACGACCCAGGATGTGCCCCTGGGCAGCCGACTTTGGAGTCGCCAGCAAACGGTTAGCCGACGAAAATCCATTTTTACTAAGCTCGAAGTTGACCTTCTGCGGGGATGCTGACATGTTCAACGCCACCAGCACCACTTCACCTTTGTAGCTGTGCAGATACGAAAACACGTTTGGTCGCTCTCATTCAACGCCATGTAGCTGCCGTCCAGAAGCGCCCGGTTGGTATGCCGCAGCCTGAGAACCTGCTTGTAGAACTCCAGCACTGAATCCGGCGGCTGCGATTCCGCGACAACGTTGTGAGTCTTGTAAGCAGGCGGAACCGGAAGCCAGGGTGTGGCTTTGCTGAAGCCCGCGTTCGCACTGCCGTCCCATTGCATGGGGGTGCGTTCCCCGTCACGGCCTTTCTCCTTCGGCCATCCTCGTTGACCAATGGGATCTTTTACATCTTGTTTTCGCGTGGGAGGAGTCGTCTTCATACCGATCTCTTCGCCGTAGTACATGATGAGAGTTCCGCGCACAGTCAGGTAGAGTGCAGCCATCACTTTGGCAATCTGATCATTGTGTTGCCCGTCGCCCTATCGGTCATAGGAGCGCACGATATCGTGGTTGCTGATTACATAAACGGGCCAGCCTCCGGCGCCATCGATCCCTGCGATATGTTCACGAAACACCGGTGCCGAGAACCGCAATTTCGTCAGCATCAGGTCCATGGGCATCTGCAGCTCATTGCTGTGCTCGCCATAATATTGCTTTAACTCGGCAACATCTTTGGTCCAAGTTTCGCCGATCAACACCGCACCGCTTTCGTCAGCAACTTTACGCAGACCGCGCAGCGCGTCATGCACCTCCGGCAGTTTGGTGTTGTACTTGTTCTCCTCGATGGGATCGCCGTACGCATTCTTCCCGGAGCCAACGATAGGATTATCGTGCAGGCCCGGATCCTCAAACAGCGTATCCACCGCGTCCAACCGGAAGCCGGCCACGCCGCGCTTGTACCACCAGCGGCTCACGTCGAACATCGCGCCCTTGACCGCAGGATTGCGCCAGTTCAGGTCTGGCTGTTGGGCATAGAAACAATGGTAGTAATGCTGGTTTGTGTTGGGATCGAACGTCCAGGCCGGCCCCCAAACGTCGAGACCCAGTTATTTGGCGGCTTGCCTGGTCCCTTGCCGTCGCGCCAGATATACCAGTCGCGTTTTTCGGAAGAGCGCGAGGACTTCGAATCCATGAACCACTTGTGCTGGTCCGAGCTGTGATTGACAACAAAATCCAAAATGACGCGGATCTTCCGCTTCTTGGCGCCGCTCACCAAGTTATCGAAATCTGCCAGCGTCCCATACATGGGATCACTGTTTTCGTAGTCAGACACGTCGTAACCGAAATCTACTTGCGGCGAGGGAAAGCACAGGGTTATCCAGATCGCATCCACACCGAGATCCTGTAAGTAATCCAGCCTAGAAGTAATGCCTTTCAGGTCGCCCACACCGTCATTGTTGCTGTCGGCAAAACTGCGCGGATAAGGTTCGTAGAACACCGCATGCTGCCACCATTGATGGCCCTCTGTATCCACGGTGCCGGCCTTACCTTGAGCGCCCGCGCCAACCGGAGTCATCAAGAGGACGAGGAATAGCAACATCAACAGCAAGATTTTGTTTCTCATGGGAAATTTTCTCCAGGACAGCGGGCTACTTAACGAAATGTAATTACTGAATATTTCCGCAAAGCAGTCAGTCTAAATTTTTTCGGGTCTTTGCGCTCACGCTTGCCTATGGCTTCCCGAAATGAAGGATCACCTTGCGGTGTACATAGGACTCATCCACGCCTTCCGGAAACTGAATGAGGACTCTGCCGAATGGCCCGAATTTGGTGATGGCAGAGCCTTCGACCGAGCTAATCTGCTGAGGATTCCACACCGCAAGTTCGTATTGACGGCCGGGAACGCCGGAAAGTTCCACCGTCAACTGGTCGCGGCCTGCATTCCAGGACTCGGAAACAACGCGTAAGCTGCGGCTGGCGCTCCCCAACGGTGGAAGATCATTTGCCGTGGCAACCCCGAAATCATTCTTGACCCGAATCACTAAGGTGTGGGAGCCTTCGTGGACCGCCAAGCGCAACGGCAAATGCTGATCCTCGCCGTTCGGCTGTACTTTGAATGGCATGGGACGGCCATTCATCTCCACCGAAGTCACCTGCGTGCGCAAACTGAAGGCCGGCGAGAACTCGACGAAGCAATCACCAGAACCGGTGCGCTTGATCTCGAGCACAATGCGATCGGTGGTCTTGCGATATTGAAAATCTGCGCTGACCGATCCAACGTGCACGTTGCGAATGGCAAATGAAGTCCAGTCGGCAGGCGCATGAGGGGCCAGCATGATCCGATGGTTTTCCGCGTCGGTTTCCAATCCGAAAAGTCCGCGCAGAATCGGACTGACGACCATGGCTGCCGACCATATCTGGTGCGGCGAGGCAGTCGAAAGGGACTCATAATAATCGCCGGAAAGAACTTCGGTGACGTGACCGAGAGATCCATCAAGAGCCAACAACGCGTTGGCGCGCAAATTGGAATAGGCCGGCAGCGCGCGATGATAGCGGTACTCTCCGACTGATGCCCATCCCGTGAACAACGGCCAAACCGATCCGAAGTGGTATCCCGAGCCATCGTAGTTCGCAGAGCGAGAGGAAATGATGCGCATTCCCCAATCGGTCTCGTGGTCGGCATCGGCGAGTTGCGTGATCATTTCGGTGGCATGGTTGGCGTCGGGCAAGCCGAACCACATGGGAACCGTCGCGAGCACACTGGGCTCGTTCACGCGCTGGTTATCGCGATCTAGGGCAAACGCGTAAATCTTTTTCTCCGGTGACCAGAAGGCTTGCTCCAGCGCGGGCTTCTGCCCATTGAATTCTTCTTCCAGTTGCCGGCTCGCGTCGCCCTTGCCAGTAAGCCGCGCCAGATTGGAGAGTGCCGCTAGCGACTCCACCCCAAGAGCACTCTGATAAAACTCTGTCTTAACCGGCAGCAGCGGGCCCCCTTCCACCCAGCCGTGACCGAACCCGAAGTTCTGCGCAAAACCCTGCGCGTCATACGTCGAGCGCAGAAACTGGTACGCCCTCCATAAGTTATCCCATTTCTCGCGCGCGAACGCGACATCGCCGCTCTCGACCACGTAGTCGTTCAGGGCAATGATAAAAAGCGGAGTCGCGTCAGCCGATGCGTACGGGTAGGGGAAGTCTTTGAACCAGGAAACGAAGTTCGCTCCCTGGGCGATCTCGTGTGGAATCTTGCCGTCGTCGCGCTGGTATTTGGTTATGAAGTCGATTGCCGTGCGCGTACTTCGATAGTCCCCCGCGGCATTCAGTGCAAAAGATGTCCAGAACGAATCGCGGCCGAAGAACCAAGCGAAGCCCGGGCGTTGTGAAAGCCCCGAAGTGCGATATCCGGCGACAAGCCCACTACCCAGATAGGGATTATTTACCAATCCCTGAATCATGCTAATGCGCGACCAGTCGTAAGCCTGCTGCAAAAGCTTGTCCGGCAGTTCGACGCTCACCGTCCGGCTCAGATAATTGCGGTAGTATTCCCCGGACTCGCGAAGCAATTCTTCGTAGGATTCCCTCAAATGTTCATAGGTTTTCAGCGCATCGTCGCGGCCAGCTACGGAAGCGGCGATCACAAGCTGTTTGGTTTCTTTTCCTTTCTGCGTCACCCCCAAGCGGAAAGAGTTTTCGTCGGAAGAAGAGTAGTTGGTCTGATATGACAGCCGAGCCGCTTCTCCTGTCGGCGAACCCACGACGGCGGCAAACTTCCTGGTCTCTTCCCCGAAGATGAATGCTCGTTGCTTTTCATCCCAGCCCACATAGGTTCCGCCCAAAGCGGCCGGCCATTCCAACTGGAAGTCGGACACAAAGCTGGCTTCAACTTCAAGAGGCTGCTCGGTTTCTATGTCGAGCAGAATCACGGCGCCGGATTCGTGCACGGGAACAAAAAGCGTTTCGCGCACGCGAAACGAATCGCCTGCATAAAGAAGGATGGCGAACTCCGGGCGAACCGTCAGCCTGCGGACCAAACTCTCTGCAGGCAGGGCGCGGCCGCCCACGTGGAAGGTTAGCTGAAAATCGCGGAAGATTTTCAGCGGGTACACCCAGGCTTCGAGGTGTCCGCTTTCGTTGCCGAAAAGTCCCGCACGCGTGCCGCCGACGGGAAGAAATTCCCACGAACGCACAGGCCGCGACAATTCCAAGGTTTCGGTCGGCTGTTGCGCCCTTAGTGGGGGAACTGAAACTGTCAGCAGAATCAGAATAGAAACGATCGCCCGGCAGAAGGGGCGGGAAAAAAGCAATTGCGGCGCGTCAGTGATGTGACAGCCGCCCGCAATCCGATTTGTAGCGGGAGCGTATTTCCCAGAGCTTGCAAAGTTGCGGTTCACTGAATATAAGAGACAGGGGCGAATTTTAGCATGATCCGACTAAGCAGGTAGCGACCTTTTGTTCTCTTCACGCCGCGTATTTCTGAAGTCTCTCAGCCGCTCGACTCTCGTGTTGTCGCTGGAGAACGTGTTCGGTTTGGCCCGTCCTCGCTGGGCGTCCGTCGCTCCGATTGATCAGAAAGAGGAGGGCCCGCCGAACCCCGATCTTGGCATTAGCTTCCTGAATGTTGCGCGCGAGTCCGGCCTGAATGCGAAAACAATCTTTGGCGGAGAACACAAGAACAAGTATCTGCTCGAAACCACGGGTTGCGGCGTTGCCTTCTACGACTACGACAACGACGGCTGGCTCGATATTTTTCTGGTAAATGGCTCCCGGCTCGAAGGTTTTCCCGCAGGAACCGAGCCGACCTCGCATCTGTTCCGCAACAATCGAGACGGTACCTTCACCGACGTGACCGTGAAGGCTGGACTAGTTCGCTCAGGCTGGGGACAAGGGGTCTGCATCGGCGACTACGACAATGATGGCTGGGATGATCTTTTCCTCACCTACTATGGCAAGAATGTTCTGTACCACAACAACGGCAACGGCACTTTCACCGACGTGAGCCAAAAAGCAGGCGTGGCGGGCAAAGGCACGCGCTGGAATACGGGTTGCGCATTTGTAGATTATGACCGCGACGGCCATCTCGATCTCTTCGTCGCGAATTACATTGATCTTGATCTCGCGACCGCACCTGTGCCTGAGTCCGGACCCTGCTTATACAAAAGCGTGATGGTGGCTTGTGGACCGCCCGGACTCCAAGGCGGCAAGAACATTCTCTACCACAACAATGGAGACAGCACCTTTCGTGACGTTTCGGAAGCTGCGGGAATCTTCCGAGCCAATGGGACCTACGGCCTCGGTGTTCTGACGGCCGACTTTGATAATGACGGATGGCCAGACATCTACGTTGCCAACGATTCCACTGCCAGCGCTCTCTATCAGAACAAGAAAAACGGCAAGTTTGAGGATGTCGCTATCGATGCCGGCTGCGCGCTCAGTCCCGATGGCAAGCCCCAGGCCGGAATGGGAGTTTCAGCCGCCGACTACGACTTGGACGGCAATCTGGATATCGTGAAAACAAATTTCGCAGGGGACACGCCGTCTCTCTACCACAATCAAGGCGCGGGCAACTTTGAAGACGCCACGTTCATCGCAGGTCTGGGAGCGCACACGCAGTTTCTCGGTTGGGGATGCGGCTTTTTCGATATGGACAACGATGGCTGGCCCGACATCCTGATCTCGAACGGGCACGTGTATCCGGAGGTCGAGCAACTGAAGACCGAGGCTGGGTATCCGCAGCGCAAACTGCTGTACCAGAACTTGCGCAATGGCCATTTCGCCGATGTTTCCCTCGAAGCCGGACCAGGAATCTCAGATCCTGTGGCTGCGCGGGGCTGCGCTTTTGGTGACTTCGACAACGACGGCGACATGGATGTCGTCGTAAACACGGTCAATGACCATCCGCAATTGCTGCGCTGCGACTCGAAGCTCGATAACAACTGGATCAAAGTGCGCACCATCGGGACAAAATCAAATCGTAGCGGCATCGGCGCGCGGTTAAAATGCCTGACCCATTCCCCCGGAGAATCCAAGCCGCATCAGCAGATTGACGAAGTGCGCAGCGGCGGAAGCTACATCTCCCAGAACGACCTTCGAGTACACTTCGGCATCGGCAAGGCGGAAAAGGTTGAGGTACTGGAAATCCGCTGGCCCAGCGGCCAAGTCGACACCATCAAAGACATAAAGGCGAATCAATTGATATTCGTCAAAGAAGGCGAAGGCATCACCCGTACCATGCCGTTTTCGAAAGTGTCAAAGTCAGCGAAATAGGCCGCCAGTTGACGTGTGCCGAGCTCCCTCAATCAGGCTTTTTCGATTCTGCTGGTACCGCCTCACCGGAGCCTTCCTTCACCGTGTGAATTCGATCCACTGGCAAGTTCACAAATCGCTCCACGATGCCACTGGGCCAGCGAACTTCCACCCCATCGATCTTGGCGGACGCACCCAAACCAAAGTGAACCCTCATGTCGCTGTTGGAATCGTAGCTGGAACCACTGCGCACCTCGTCCACCTGGATGCGTTTCCCCGTCTTCACCCGAATCCGCGCTCCGATGCCGTCGCGATTCGATTTGGTTCCGAGCGCGCGGATAGCGATCCAATGGTTCGAATTTCGAACCTGATTTGCCAGCAGGCTGGGAGGAGCGTTCATATTGCTGACGACGGCGGACATTCTGCCGTCATTCCATAAATCTCCAACCGCCAACCCCCGCGAAGACGCCGCCGCGGTAATGCCCGATCCCGCCGCCGAAGAAACATCGCTGAACGTTCCATCGCCGTTGTTGTGATAAAGAATGCGGGGCTCCTTATAGCTGCTACCCAAATGCTGGCTGTCCACTTCGGGATAAACGTGGCCGTTTACCAGGATGAGATCGGGCCAACCATCGTTGTCAAAGTCGAGAAACATGGTTCCCCAGCCCAGATACTGCGTATATAGCCCGAGGCCTGCGGCCGAAGTCGCATCAATAAACGTGCCGTCACCGTTGTTGCGGTACAGAGTGGAAGTGTCGTCCGAAAAATTTGTTTTGAAGATGTCCAGGTGCCCATCGCCATTGAAGTCCGCGATCGTGGACCCCATGCCTGCCTGCTCACGCCCATCCTCATTAAAGGCCGCGCCGGCCGTCACCGCGACGTCGGTGAAAGTTCCGTCGTGATTGTTGCGGTACAGAATGCTGGGAGTGCTGTCGCAGGCCACGTAAATGTCCGGCCAGCCATCTTCGTCGAAGTCCAACGTGGAAACGCTGAAGGCGTAATGACCGTCGGTGCGATCGATGTGGGCCTTGGTGGTGACATCTTCGAACCTGCCATCGCCACGGTTGTGATAGAGAATGTTCTTCGCTCCGGGCAGTCCGCGTGGGCCGCACATCACAGGAACCCCCTTCCAAATGCAGGTTGCCCTCTCGCCCGGTGCCGGAGTCGTGGTCAGATCGAAGTCCACATAGTTAGCCACCATCAGGTCGAGCCGGCCGTCGCGGTCGTAATCGACAAACGCGCAGCCCGTTCCCCACGCCTTACCGCTACCCGCCACTTCAGCTTTCTCCGCAACCTCGGCGAATACTCCTTGTTGGTTGTGGTACAGCCGGTTCTTCCCGTAATACGTGACGTAGAGATCTTCCCAGCCGTCATTGTCGTAGTCTCCCGCGCAAACTCCCTGGCCCCAACCCGTGGCGGAGAGGCCCGCCTTTTCAGTGACGTCGCTGAATGTTCCGTCGTGATTGTTGCGATATAAGTGGTTGCTCGGACTCTTGCCTGACGGAAATCCTTCGAGCTTGGTGCCATTCACGATGAAAATATCGGGCCAGCCATCGTTGTCATAATCAAAAATCGCAACTCCGGTACCAGTGGTTTCGATGATGTACTTCTTGGTGGTGACGCCGCCAAAGGCGTTCTCGATGGTCAGCCCGGCGGTTTCGGCGATGTCGGTAAAGTTGGCGACGGGGCGAGACGGCGTGATCGCCGGAGTTTTGGGGGCTTGTCCGTGACAAAACATAGCGGACAAAAGCACGACCGGGGCACAGCGCAATCGGCGGATGGGCTGATGGCGGCGGGGAGAAAAGCAAATTGGAGGCATGGCCTAGTTTGAATGTTAGGGTCGCATCCGGCAGCGGTCAAGGCAGGCGCCAAGATCGGCCACGACTCGGTGCGTCGCAAAAAATAATCTGCTAGTGCATGATCGACACTTCGGCGACGCCAATATATTTGTCCGCTCCTCCGTAGTACAGCAAATAGCGATCACCCCGGCGCATCATGCCTTCGACGAAAACCACATTCGGAACCTGCCCAACTTTTTCCCACTGCTTTTCAGGAGCGAAGACAGGCGCATCGCTTCGCGAAATCAGCCGCCTCGGATCTTTGAGATCGAAGATGGCTACGCCCGTTCGATACACCAGGTTGTCGTCGGCGCCGTTGTAAATCAGAACGATCCCACGCTCCGTCACGATGGGCGCTGGGCCAGGTTCAGCGACGCGGGAATCAAATTGCCCCGGGCGCACCGGCAAAACAGGAGCGTTGGTAGCTTCCATCCAGTGAATCAGGTCGGTGGAATAAGCCAGTCCTGCCTGATCCTTATTGTCGGCGCTGGTCCCCAGAAAATACATCCAGTATTTCCTGCCGATCTTTTGCGGCACAATCGCCCCTGACTTCGTCCAGCGCACATTCCAACCCCCCTTGTACGCTGCTAAGATCACGCCTTTACGCTCCCAGCGCATCAGGTCTTTCGAGGTCGCGAGGCAAAGCTGCGCATCTTTTTTGTTGTAGCCGGTGTATGTCAGGTAATAGATGTCATCGAACTTTACCAGGCGAGGATCCTCGACCCCGCCTTCCTTCTCGTACTCCTCTGTCGGCACAAAAACCGGTTCGGCTCGACGCGTGAAACGAATGCCATCGCTGCTTTCGGCAAAGCCGAGGCGCGACGTGCCCTTCCCGTCTTGTGCCCGGTAAAGCATGACTATTTTGCCGTCACGCTCAATCACCGCGGGATTAAACGTTCCCGCTGACTCCCATCCCTTCCCACGCGGAGAAATGATCGGGGTCTCCGAGATGCGACGCCAAACTCCGAACGCCGGGTTTGCGCTATTCTGAGAAGCCAGAGCAACGAACAACGGGAGAACGCCGAACCAGACGGTGCTACGGAATGTTTTGATCATGGCGTCTTTGACTGGAATGTTCTCAGCACACGTTCAAGACTCATTCAAGGCCGAAGAGATGCCCAAGCTGACTGCCAAACCACAATCCGCCTTGGGGAAAAGGTGCGCTCTTCCGACAGGACTGTCCATCCTGCGCGCGCTTCGATTCTCCGCCATCTCACTGATTATCGCAATTCTGTCGGCTGTGGCTGTTTGTCAGTCAAAACCGCCAGCCACCACCGGTTCATCGGAGTATCAGCGCGGCCTCTCCGCCATGCAGAAAGGCGACCTCCCGGCCGCTCGTGTGGCCTTCGAGAAGGCGGTTAAATTAACTCCCCGAAGCGCTGACGCGCAGAACATGTTGGGTCAGGTAATGCTCGAGCAGGGTGACGTTGCAGGGGCCATCCCTCACTTCCGAACTGTTACCCGGCTCAAGCCGATATTGCCCGTGGCCCATGCATATCTAGCGCAAGCGCTAGAAAGCAACGGACAGATGGATGACGCCACCGCCGAGTTTCGTGTGGCCGTCCAGCTGGCGCCGAAACAGCCGGAGGCCCATCGGGCTCTGGGGCGTGCTCTCGGCGCGCAGCAAAAGACCGACGAGGCCATCGAAGAATTCAAAGAGGCGGTTCGCCTCGCGCCCGAGCAAGCTGAATTACACGACGAGTTGGGTTCACTGTGGGCACAGAAATCGGAGTTCACCGACGCCGAAGAGGAATTCCGCCACGCCATAAGAATTGATGCCAAGTATGAGCCTGCATTCTTCCATCTCGGCGTCACGCTCTCGAATCTGGGAGAGCAAGACCAGGCACTGCAGGCCCTTGATCAGGCGCTACAGCTCGAGCCCAATGATGCCGCCGCCTGGTTCTACCGCGGTAAAACACTGGAAGTACAAAACCCAGAGGAAACCCTGCGTTCGTATGAACGCGCCACTACCCTCAAGCCTGATCTACCGGAGCTGCAAACGCGCTTCGGAGTCTTGTTACAGCGGCGTGGCGATCCCGAACGTGCCATAGTTGCTTTCCGGAAATCGGTCGAGCTCACGCCCGAAGATCCCGAGGCCCACAACAACCTGGGTCTGGCATTGCTGCAGCACGGCGAGGGCGACGTAGCCATTAAAGAATTTCAAACTGCCATCAAACTTCGCCCGGAAGATGGTGCGTTTCGGCAAAATCTTGGCACTGCCTACCTTCAGAAAGCAGATTTCGACGCCGCGATCGGCGAGTTCCGTGGAGCACTGAAGCTCGACCCGGAAAAAGCCAGCCTGCATTACGATCTGGCTCTCGCCTTAAAGTTGAAGGATGATTTGCCGGCCGCGATCGCCGAGTGGAAAGAATCTCTCCGCCTCGATCCGAAGTTGGCGGACGCTCACTACAGCCTGGGCGTCACGTTGTGGCAATCCGGAGACTTTCCGGCCGCCACCGAACAATTACAACTCGCCATTCAGAACCAGCCAGATTACGCCGAGGCCTACTACACCCTAGGTACAGTCCTGAAGCAAATGGATAAGCTGCCCGATGCCGCCGATGCTCTGCACCAAGCAATTCGCTTGCAGCCAGATTTCGCCGGTGCCCACACTACGCTGGCTGCGGTTCTTCGCCAACTCGGTGATACCCGAGGTGCAGCCGCCGAAAGCAAAGCCGGGTCCGAAATCAGTAAGCAAAAGACCAACCAGCAGGCAGCCACTTTCGCTACCAACTCTGGGCGCAGGTTGCTGGGCGTCGGGGACCTCGACGGTGCAATATCGCAGTTCCGTGCCGCGATAAGCGCGATGCCAACCTTCGCGCCCGCCCATTACCAACTCGGCTTGGCTTTGACTCAGAAAGGCGCAAAGGAAGAAGCTGGAAGAGAATTTCAGAAAGCGGCGGAACTGGACCCACACCTGACTCCGCCCGGTCGTTGAGCTCTTGTGTTAGCTTAGCTAATGGCCTGTGGTGCGCACCGCCACCAGATTGGTCTTCACTGGCACTCCATGTGTGACCTTGACTCGCAGGAGGGCCTCGAACGGACCGAGGTCATTCGGCTTCGATACATTCATCTGCCTTAACAGTTCATCGAGGGAGTCCTGCCTGGAAACGTATTCCGCGGCCGCTTGTGTGCCTATGGTCGTGGTACCCGCCAGAATAAGCACCGAGCGCGCCGGATCCATCCCCGGTACCAACCCGATGACAGCGTAATCCTCCGTAGTGGGTTGATTCGATGGGCTGGCTAGAAAAACCTTCTCTTCGCCCGGCTGCGGATGCACGTTAAACACTCCAAGATCACCTTTGCGCGGCCCCGAGTCCAGCCGCTGGAAAACAAACTCCTGCGTGCCTGGGATCTCCAGCAGCGTAAGGTTCTCCGCTGGAGAGCCCACGAAAATCAGATCATTATTTTTGGCATCGTCAAGAGAGAACAATGTACCGCGCTTCACGCGAATCTGCTGGTTGAGCAGGACGAATAGCCGGTCCAGCTCGTGGACCGCCAATACCTCGCCGACGCCAGTGTAGTGATCGAGGACAACAGCCCGAGAGTCCGACGCCGGATTGAAGTATCGCATCCCCGTCTCCGGGCGGCCGACGAAGGGCCCGTTGCTGAAGATCACCCAGGGCTCCTGCGGCCCTGAGACGAACCGGTTCCAGAAAATCCGATAGGCTGCGGGAACTGGTTCCCGCGCCGTTACCGCAGTTTTCGAGCTTGTCGCCAGCAGTCCCGCACTGGCAACCAGAGCAGCCGCCAACAACACAGAAAGCACTAGCACTGCGATGGCCCAACCCCGGTTCGAATGCTCCACCAGATCGTGTTTTTTTTCTCGCTCAGTGTGTGCCGCAGTAACCAGCTGAGGCGAGGATCCGGTTGAACCTCGAACCCGGAAGGAGAGGACATAGGAGCCCTTGGGCAGCTCTACGATAACCGGATCGTCTACCCCCTCAGTCGCGTAGTACTCGGCCAGTTTCACTCGCAGACGTCCCGCCTGCACTCGCACAGTCGAATCCGCCTGCGGATCGAAGCCAGCGGAGCGGCCAAACACTTCGGTCGCAATCTGGTATTCCTTCACCGTCGCAACCGGATGATCGGGGGGGTGATCTGGGGAACGTTCGGCGAGGTACCGCAGCAGCTTACACAGGGATTCCGACCCACGCAGGCTATGACTATTAGTAAGTCTATCTATTTGTTGGGAGCGTTGATCCCGAGCAATGGCGTGAGTAGGTGTCGAGGCCATTTAACAAAGAAGTAACAGGATATGTATGTCCTAGCAAGCATAGCACTTTACATCCGTAACGGTATAAAACCTAGTGAAACCTAACCGGATAGTGGTTTTGTACTAGAACGTGCAAGCTCTTCTCATAGGTATACCTCTGTAGGTTTGGGGGCAATTCCGCTTTTGCGGTCTCTCTCAGGAGGAACGTGATGAAGAAGTCAGTTTTGGCAGTGGTTGCGGCACTCGGACTTCTCTGTGGTCTCTGGACGCCAACAGTTTCAGCTCAGGCCGTCTACGGCAGCATCATCGGCACGGTAACAGATCCTTCTGGGGCCGCAGTTGCGAATGCTAAGGTGACCGTCATCAGCCAAACCAAGAGTACCTCCGTGGAAACGGCCACAAATGATAGCGGAAACTATTCCGTGACCCACCTCACTCCTGACGTCTACAGTGTTCGAATCGAGGGGCAAGGCTTCAAAGTTCTCCAGTTCAAAGGTATTTCCGTGTCGGCAGACACAGGGGTCGACGTGAACGGTCAGTTCCAAGTGGGTTCCACTAGCGAACAGGTGGAAGTGACGGCCGAAACTCCCCAGCTCAAGACCGACCGCGCCGACGTGGCGATTGAATTCAACTCGAAGTACGTCGAGGATCTGCCGATACTGAACCGCAACTTCACGAGCTTGGAGCTGTCCTCCCCTGGCACACAGAAGCTTTCGTGGGGACACGCCGCGACCGAGAATCCGCAGGGTAGCCAACAGATTTTTGTTCAGGGACAGCACTTCAGCGGAACTGCATACGAGCTGGATGGCACTGACAATCAGGATCCGATCTTGGGCATTATCGTCGTGAACCCAAACTTGGATGCCGTAACCGAGGCCAAGTTTAGCACGCAAGGTTACGACGCAGAATTTGGCAAGGCGGTAGCGGGCATTGTGACAGCGCAGACCAAGTCAGGGAGTAACGACGTTCACGGCAGCGGATTCTGGTTCCGTCGCACGGATGCAACTCAAGCCAAGGACCCGTTCACGCAATGGGACGCACGCCCCGGTGTTAAGGCAAGTCCGATTCCGCCAGGCAGGTGGCAGCAGTTCGGTGCTTCGATCGGCGGGCCCGTCATCAAGAATAAACTGTTCTTTTTTGGCGATTACCAGGGTACTCGGCAAAGCAACGGCGTTACGAACCAGTTGACCATCCCTACGCCAACAGTGGTTAGCACCTGTAACCCAGCGACTAACGCCATTAGTGCTACGCCTGGCTTTTGCGATTTGAGCGAGTATCTCACCGCGGGGATTACCGGCGGCGGACAAGCCTACGACCCCAGCACGGGGAGCACGACTGGCAATGGCGGTGCCCGCACTCCTTTCGGACCGGGAGGCAATTGCACCGGCAACTGTATCCCGATTAGCAAGATTTCAGCTCAGGCTGGCGCAATTCTAGCCTTATTCCCTGCACCCACAACCTCCGGCGTGCTCAACAACTTCTTCGCCTCCGGACCCGGTCCTTTCAAACAGGACAGCTTTGATACCCGCATCGACTACGCCGCTAGTTCGACTTTGAATGTATTCGGACGGTTTAGCCTCGACTACTTTCAGCTGTCGGGCAAAGGAGTCTTAGGCGCGCTCGGCGGTCCCGGATCAGGCTTGCTCGGCCTTTCAGGTAGCTCTATTACGCACAACTACAGCTTGGCCACCGGATTCACCAAGACGATCAACAGCACGTTGCTCACTGATTTTCGCTTTGGCTGGTTCAAGTACAATCCTCAGACCCAAAAGCCGGACGGCGGCACTCCTATGACGGCTTTCGGAATTCCAAACGCAAACACCAGTGATCCCAAGACTGCTGGCCTCGGCTCATTCCTCCTGGGTCCGGATCCCGTGACGGGTGAAGGCGGAGCGCCGAACAACGGTGGTAACGGGACCGTAATTGCGAGCTTCGGTGATGGGCTGGGTGTGGGACGTTGCAACTGCCCTTTAACGGAGAAGGAAGATCAATTCCAGTTCGTGAACAATTGGACCAAAACGAAGGGTAACCACACAATTAAGTTTGGCGCAGATATTCGCTACGCCAGGAATTTACGTATCCCCAGCGATAACAACCGCACTGGCGAGTACAATTTCAGTCCTCAGGAAACCTCGCTTCAGGGCGCGGGTGGTTTGGACTTGGCGTCCTTCTTGTTGGGCGATGTTTCGTCGTTATCGCGCTATGTCACCAACCCGGCCCTGACCAACGTCAATAACGCCGCGGAGCGCCAGAAACGCTGGTTCTTCTATGGCCAGGACACTTATCGGTTTACTCCCAAATTGACTGTGAACTATGGCTTACGCTGGGAGATTTACTTTCCTGAATCCGTGCTTGCCAAAGACTTCGGAGGGTTCGCAAATATTATTGACAACAACGGCACCGGCGCGATCCGCGTGGCGGGTGAGGGGGGGTACGGCTTAAACGGCAACATACAGAACTCTCTTCGCGCCTTCGCGCCTCGCTTCGGGATCGCATATCAGGTCACGCCAAAAACCGTCGTTCGTATGGGCTACGGCCGTAGTTACGACATGGGTGTGTTTGGTTCAAACTTCGGACATACCGTAACGCAGAACCTGCCGGTGCTCGTGAAGCAAAACGTGGATGCCAGCAATGCCGTCTTCGGCTCGACGGCCTCCGCAAATTACATTCCGGTATTCACGCTGGCACAGGGACCGATTCCCGCCCCCTTCCCGGCGATCCCGTCCAACGGTCAGATTACGTTTCCCAGCCTTGACCAAGCTGGACTCGGTTTCCTGGTGACCGGCGCACATATTCGTCCTATCAAGCAAGTACTGCCAACTCTCGACGCGTGGAACGTTACCGTTCAGCGTCAGGTTACCAACACAATCTCGGCGGAAGTCGCATACGTAGGCAACAAAGGGTCGCATGGTTTCGCTGGAGACGGCCCTAGTTATGACGTCAACCAAAAGTCGATGTTCTTGTTCGGAGCCACTGATCCTCTGACCGGCGGGGCTTACCCGGATAGCGTGCGTCGGCCGCTGTGCAATCCCGTTCTCGCAACTGACACTTGCCTCAGGATCGGAGACTCTCTCGGCAATTACCTCGGCAACGACGCCAGCACCAACTACAACGCGTTCGAGACCAAGGTGGATAAACGCTTCAGCCAGGGGCTCCAGTTTATTGCTCACTACACTTTCTCGCGCTCCAGGGCCTACAATAATACCTACTACCCCGACAGTCATCCGATTGCGTATGGCCCCAATGATTTCACTCGCAACCACGTTTTTGTGATCACTACGGTTTACGAGTTGCCATTCGGCAAAGGCAGGTCCTTCCTGGGCAATTCCAACCGCGCCATGGACTATGTGGTGGGCGGATGGCAGCTAAGCAACACGACCAACTGGAGTAGCGGTCTGCCGTGGACGCCCACCACGAATGAATGCGGCGCGGAACAGGATGTTGGAGTTTGCCGGCCGAATAAGGGTTCAGGTTCGTTCCACACAGGGACAGGGTCGTTCGATGGCGCCACTCACACGGTGAGGTTCTTCACTCCGCTGACATCTCTCGGGGGGCCGTTTACTGACGCCGGTTTCGGGAACCTGGGCAACATTGGTTATAACTCGTTCCGTGGACCGTCAGGGTTCTATTCCGATTTGTCTCTAATCAAGGCTATCCCTATCACAGAGCGAGTCAAAGCTCAGTTCCGCATGGACGCATTTAACCTCTTCAACCACCCGGTGTACGCGTTCAGCGGAAATAACGGAGCCAACCCTTGCATTGATTGCCAGGGCGGCAATAACGGGAAAATAACAGACATCGAAGGTGGAACCACGATGCGGGAATTGCAGTTCGCGTTGCGGCTCAACTTCTAGCATGCGCGAATCACAGTTCATCGAGGGAGTCCTTCCAGACTCCCTCTTTTCTGGGCTCATTGAGCCCGCCTCATCGAACCTGGCGAGAACAACGCGAATGCACCGGATGTCGGACGAACGTATCTGGCCCTTCTGCGGCCAACGCCTCGTGCCTCTCTATACTCACTGCTCTGTGTGACATCTGACCTTGTCATCCACCGGCCCGCCAGTCGAGCATGTTGGCGGAAGCGATTTTGCGGGGAATTTCTTGCTAACTCAATGATTTCAAATAGACCGGGGGTGGGCCGGGCCCCCCAAAAAACCCAACAGCGAAAACAAATGAGGGAAAGGAAGGAGTCTGCGAAAGGCGAGGCCAGATGCAAGCGGAAACTCCGCAGCGACACTGTTATCAATCACCCAAGCGCCAATCTTCGACACAAAGACGTTCATGCTTTAGTCTTCGGGAAGGAATTTACTGCAAGGATGGCGCGATCATTGATGTACCGATCATTGTGGATTCCAGCCGTTTTCAGTGCGCTCTGTAGCGG
>QIAN01000032.1 GCA_003225005.1 Acidobacteriota bacterium
GAATGTGATTTCGTCCTGGAATCCTTTCTGTTTTCGAAGCAGGGGGAGGATGTCCTTCTCAAGGCTCTGGGTGAACTCCGCAACGCTATTGGGCTTCAGTTGCATGGAAACTCTGCGTGTAAACATGTCACTCTCCTTGGTCGTCATTGCCAAGGGGGCGATTCAGATAACCTCCATTGGTTCAGGAGATCTGAAGACTCCCTCAGTACCTTAACCAACGTAGGTTAATTCATTTGACCTGTCAAGCACAATCGAATAGAATTGTCAAGACTTAACTATACGCGGTTAATCGAGGAGGCACTGTGTGGATGTTTGCCTGGTGATCAAACAGCGAATGGAAGAATTAGGCCTTGAGCAAAGAGATCTAGCTGCTGCCGCGGAAGTGACGGAGTCCTACATTTCCCAGCTGCTGACTCGCAGGAAACTGCCCCCCACGCCTGGCCGAACAGACATTTACGACAAGATGGGGAAATTCTTGAAACTCCCCAGCGGCAAGCTTGCGAAGCTGGCTGAGCACCAGCGCAAAGAAGAATTGAAGAGGAACCTGGGGGACCCACCCAAGCCCTTGCTCAAAGAGGTTCGAGAGTCGATTCTCCGCAAGTGCGCACCCGCCAAAGAAAAACAAATACGTGCGATTTTTGAGAAGCAGCCATTCGGCGAACTCGAACGCCTCGTCACACAAAAGCTCTTGGACGTGGTCAAAAGAGTGGCCAAAGACGAATTGGAAAGTAAAACCTGGCTCCACTCGGTGGCGCGACTCAGGGGCCGTAGCTATGAAGCGATGCGAGTCAGCATTCTCAAGTTCCTGGAGACGGATATCTTCAACGTGTCCGATGAGAACTGCATGTCCTTCCTGGATCCGCTAATCGAATCCTGGGATATCAACCTCAAGAATTTTGGTATGGAAATTGTCTTGAACCACAGACTCGCCCCAGGGCATCCTAAGAAATTTGAGTTTGTTGAAAAGGAACCTGGCCAACCAGAGGAAGAGCCGGGCCTCAAAGAATTCCTCAATAATAGTTCCCTAAGCGGGACTGCCACCAAGGAAGAAATGGAGTTTCTAAAGAAGCTGAGGTTCAACGGAAAACGCCCTACTTCACTCTATTATTACCGGATCCTTGATGCAGAACTCATCCGGAGGGCTGAAATAAGCCGTTCGCGACGGTTCGTCAAGTCTGTGCGAAGGCCGTCATACGACCAAATGAGAGACGGTGCTTTTGATCCAGTGGCTTCAAATCTCCACCCGTAGCGGACGCCGCAGCTCAGAATGCGACTCTCGCACTCCTTCACCCTCACGCTCGACCGTTTTCCGAATGATCTTGCTTTTGGCGGCATCCGACCTTGACTACGGAATACTGCGGAGTAGCGTTCGTGCAAATTCCTACCGCAGTAGCAATGTCCATGGCGGAGCTTTACGTCCAAAGGGAATCCTCAGGGCAAATTGCTCTTCCTCTGTGCAGGAATGCCAGTCTGGATCGCCGAAGTGTGTCTGGCACAACCAGCAGTTACACCGTTCGGCAATACTTGGTGGCGACAATCATGCACGGCCCCTCGCAGGGAGAAACGCCCTGACAGAATACCCCGCCCGGCCTACTTTTTTCTTTGTCTGGAGTTTCTCGAGCGCTGATGTGATCCCAGAGGCTCAACTTACTAACTCTTCTTCGAGGTCACTGCATAGAAGACTGCCCACCGCTGCTCTACGTCCTTGCTTTTGCAGTGCGGGCAGACAATCCCCTCTTCTCATGATCCGAAAGTGTCAGGAGTTTCGAGAATTCGTTGTTGCAGGCCCGACAGAGCAAATTGTACTGGGGCATGATTTCCTCCCCGCCGAAAACTCATCTTAGAGAAAATCCTAGTCGCCCACGCACCTTGCGTCAATCGGCTTCTCGACGTGTTGCGGTATGCCCCCTTTTACAAAAGCCCGCCTTCTCCAGCCAACCTTAGCGTGCCAACGCTGCACTTTCCGCGTCCCTGACATCCTGCAAAATCCGCGTCCTTGCCGAGCAAGGTTCGAGTTCCCGCGTCGGTGGAATTCGAGCCCTAGCCTGGCAGGTTTCGCGTCAGTGGAGAAAGGACGAGAGATGCGTCTAACGGGAGTAGAATACGACCGAGGCACTGCCCGGAAGAACCTCATCGCTTCTTTTCGCGACCGCCCTATGGTTTCGCGTAGAGATAAAGCTGAAATCGAAAATTCCGGACCAGAGGTAAGCGAAGAAGCCATGGAAGTAGCAGTAGAGGTAGCCCGCCCGCTCGTTCGAAATTTCCCCAACCAAGCGTGTGCCGGAGCCCGAATATTCCCAAGGTGCGAGCAAACGCTCCCGCAAGCCAGACCGAGTGCGAAAGGAGAATTCCAATGAGGAGGCATACGGCCACGCTGGCATCTGGTTTTGTTCTCGTTGGGGCAGCGCTGATTGCGGCGTGTGCGAAACCCTACCACGATGAAAACGAACGCTACGTGTTCGTGGCCACGAATATTAACTTGCCGTACTGGCAGGAGGCGCAGGCGGGGTTTTTGGACGCGGCCAAAGCGCTCGGCGTAAAAGGTGAACTCATTGGTCCGGCGACGTACGACCCGAACTCAGAGGTAGGAATGTTTCGCCAGGTCGTGGAACAGCGCCCCGCCGGAATCTGCCTCTCCGCGGCGCGGCCCGAGATTTTCCAGGCAGAGATTGACAAGGCGGTGGCGCAGGGCATCCCGGTGATCTGCGTGGATGCGGATGTGCCGGATTCGAAGCGCGTGCTGTATATCGGAACGGATAACTTCAAGGCCGGCAGAGAGAGCCTGAGGCGAATGGCGGCGCTCGTTCCGGGTAAAGGGAGCATTGCGGTTATCACGATTCCGGGACAGCGTAACCTCGACGATCGAGTGGCGGGCGTAGCGGACGCGCTGAAGAATTTTCCTGGTATCAAGCTGACAATGATTCTGGATGACCAGGGCGACGCGCGGAGGGCGTTTGACCAGGTCTCCGAGCTGATACAGAAGGGAGAAAAAGTAGACGGAATTATTTGCTTGGAGGCGACAGGGGGTTCCGGCGCCGCCGAAGCGCTGCACCGCTTAAACATGGAAGGCAAGCTGCCTATCGTGGCCTTCGACAATGATCCGGAGACACTTGATTGGATCGAGCGCGGCGCAATTACAGCCACGATCACGCAAAAGCCCTACGTCATGAGTTATTACGGGTTGAAGTTCCTCGACGACTTGCACCACAACGCGGTACACCAATTCAAAGACTGGCGCACCGCCCCGGCGGCGCCGATGCCTACGTTCGTGGACACTGGCACTGTGGTTGTGGACACGAACAATCTCAAGGTCTATCGCGAGGCTCTGCCCGCGCACCCCAAGCTGCGGTAGAGATTACCAGTGCGGATCGTTGTTGATTCGCCGGCAGTTCCGGGGTTGGTTGCCCGGCGGGACTACTTCCCGATGAGGAGGAAACAAGCATGGCATTGAAGATGACGGACCGCGAAGTGGACGGGGTGTCCGTGGGCGCTGGACGGCCGCATCGTGCTCGGCGACAAGAGCAATCCTCTGCGTGTGAGATTGAAGAACATGATCACCGAAGGAAAGAACATTCCCCGTGGTCCTGGACGTCGATAGTTCCCTCCCGACCAACATTCCGAGATGTGCCGTGGTAAGCCCTGTTACCAACAGTGATCTGGAAGTAAGCCGCTTTCCGATAAGCGCGAAAGTTGGTGCTTACTCGTGCAGGACAACACTTAGGAGAGAATTGTGGACCTGAAGTCCGCCATTGTAATGAATGAAGCCCAGTTTCCTGAATTTATTCATGAAAAAATTCACCCGCGAGCGCGTTGTGCCAATCATTTCCGCGAGCATCTCTTGAGACACTTTGGGAAGCATCTTTTGGGGCCGGTCTTGCTTGCCATAGCGAGCGAGGAGCAAAAGAGTTCGAGCCAGCGGTTTCTCGCTCGAATTGAAAAGCTGATCCATCAAATCCTCCTCGATTCGGATGTTCCGCGAGAGCATATAAGACACGAAGCGGTCGGAGAGAGCATGTTCAGCGTGGAGCACGCGAATCATCTCGTTTTTTTCAATATCGAGTAAAGTCGTGGGTGTAATCGCGGTCGCTGTTCCCATTCGAACAGACTGACCCGCCATGCCCCCCTCGCCAAAAAAGTCACCTGGTCCCAGAATCGCCAGGACTGCTTTTTTGCCGACCTCATTAACAACGGAGAGCTTTACCCCGCCCTTTTGAATGTACATCACACTCGTAGCAGGATCACCTTGAGAGTAGATCTTCTGTGATCTTCGATATTCCACAACTTTTCTCGCCGTACCGGCCGAGTCGAGAAAAGCCTGGGCATCGAATTCGCGTTTCTGCGTGGATTTCCTTTTGGATTTGATGTTGCGTGGACTCGCGATTACTTGCATTATACCAGTACTTAACGTTAAATCTACCATAATCCTGAGGCTTAAACCAAGATTAATCATTGGCGGGTGGTGGCGCCGTCTGAATCGTTGGCTGCGCGGATGGTATTCCAAAATGAGTGGTACTATTTCTTTGAAAGCTCGCCATTGAAATGGCTTTCAACATGTTCACGACTAAGCGGGTTTCTTGCTTTGGTCAGTACAACCGAATAGACAACCTCATTACCTTCAAGCTGCGCGGTGATAAACGCCCCGTCTTCCGGCAGTTCTTGGTAGATGAATTTCACTCTTCTGCCGTCTTCAAGTGTTTTGATCCAGTCTTCGTCTCGCATGTTCGTAGCTTGTGCCTACAATATCCTTGATGACCGCTGCGACCTATTCAGTCTTTGGTCTCGTGGCTCTTAGGTGCCTGACAGAAACGTGGGCAGCAAACTCTTTGTTGCGCTGGCCTTCGTACTTCTGCTTCATTTCATCCAGTGATTCGTGAAGGGGCGCACCAGAAGGCTTAAAGACCCAGTTGCACTCGGAGCAACCGAAGCCCTAAACTTCTGGCCCTCAATCCATACCAGCTTGCGTGGCATTGCCGCAGTATAAGCCCCTAACGATGTGTAAAACAGAACAGTATTGAGAGGCTGAAACACTGTGCTTCCCGAAAACTCCATCCAGCCGTTTTCGACCCGGTAACATTTGTTACATCCTAATCGACTGCTTTGGGTGATCTCCGGTTAATCTCCTTGAATGTCGCTGATTTTAAAGGCATTCGCGCCGGATCCCGGCCCGGTTATAAGCGAACCTTGCAAACGCCGGGTTGGCCATCTGGGATCTTGCAACAGTGCCCACAAGCAAAACACCACACCCAGTTGCGGTCGAGCTTCTCGTAGAGTTCGCCCTCGCAACCGTTTTCATAAATGATTTCGCGCAGCGTACTCATACGTGCCAGGTGTTGTGCCGAGGGAGCCGTCAGCTACTCACCTTCTGATACTTGTCGGGCTTAAATTTACCGCCGTCAACGTAATTCTTGTTGGTCTCGATGTACGCGTGCCACTTCTCCGGCAGATCATCCATCACGAAAATGGCTGTCACTGGACAGACCGGAACACAGGCACCGCAATCAATGCACTCAGTCGGATCGATATACAACTGAGGCACTTCATCGAACGTCGGTCGGCCATCGTCATAGGTTCGGCCCTTTGCCGGATGGATACAATCCACTGGGCACACGTCCACGCAGCCAGTATCTTTGGTCCCGATACAGGGTTCGGCGATGATGTAGGCCACGGGTCACCTCCTTGCGCTGACCGTATCAGCCTTCGAAGGGTATGGATCGCGGTCCGGAAGTAAGTTGTTTCCCACGCTGATAGGTTACCGTCTCTAGTTTATGCTCATTCTTTGACTTCCCGTAGAGACGCAGCTCTTGCCGGTCCTTAGCCCGGCACTTCGTGCAATGCGTCTTGATGCGATACGGACACTCGTCCTGATAATTTGCCTCCCCACATTCCCAGCGCATCCCGCAGCGTGGGCATTCATGAGTGTGACTGCTGAGCTCGCCCATAATCCGCGTCCGTGTTTCAGCCGAACGCTCAGGACATTGGAAGGCCTGATTATTGGTCCGCTCGCCACCATTAGGCGGCTGATCGCTCGCGTTTCTTGCACTCACGGCAGTGGCGTGCCCAGGGGACGGCGTGCAATTGGACTCTTGAAATGGGATGTCCGCACGCTTCGCACACTCCGTAGGTGCGCTTCTTGATCCGAACGAGTGCCTCTTCGATTGCTCTTGCAAGACGCCCTCAGTTTGATGCAAGTGAATCTGCAGCTCGGCCTCCTCGTCGGCATTGGCTTGGTCAATGAGATCGCCCTCTAAGCCTCCTGCTGCCGGCACCCGGGACTGAGCCTCACCCGGGGCAGACGACACCCCTCGCCGTTTCTTCAACAACAATCTGTGGTATCGCCGCAAGTCGGCTGGGCCCATGACCCGTCCTCTGTTGGGAGGAAATCTTGCCTATGGCCCAGCATTCTACACACACACGAACCCCGTGTCCGCAACGCGCGTCCGTATCGCCGACCCTGGCACCTCCCAGTGCTAGAATAGCCATTGTGATGTCAGACCTAGCAGCCAAAGCCTGCGTCCCATGCCGTGGCGGTGTACCACCGCTAAAGGGTGAGGAACTCGCCGCTTTGCAGAGGCAGGTCGACGGATGGAATGTGATTGAGGGGCACCACATCACGAAGACCTTCACGTTTCCTAACTTTCGCGGAGCCCTCACGTTCGTAAACCGCGTAGGCGAGCTTGCGGAGGAGCAGGGGCACCACCCAGACATCTCGCTTGCCTGGGGAAAAGTCGGGATTACGACCTGGACTCACAAAATCAATGGTTTGACAGAGAGCGATTTCATCCTGGCTGCAAAGATTGACCGGCTCTACAAATCCTAGTTTTACCTCCGCGCTCCGGATCAACCTCCTAAGCCGTCCGCCGCAGCGTTTTTGCTTTAGATCTCGCAGATTTCCGAATCCCCGCTGGTCCTTTTGCACAGAAGAATATTTCGATTCTCCTTGACGCCCACATTCTCAGGGAACAAGCTCGTGCCGAGGTTTCGCCGTTTGAGGCGAGATTCCCCGCTCCGTAGTCCGAGCGCAGTTTCTTTAAATAGCCAAGCTCCGCATCGAGCGCTAAGAGGTCAGTACGTCGTGGGCTCCTTTCTCTCCACTCGTGCGGAGCCTAACGTTCTGTACAACGTTCAGGACTGCACGCCCGAGACCGCAGCGGTTTCAGGCCACTCCAGTCGAGCCCGATTCGCCTTACGCAGGTAGAAACTTCGCATTTCTCAGAGGAGGAGGACAAGCCTCATGTCAGAAGGAAACAAATTTATCATCCGTCGTTCGTTTGAAGAACTTTGGAACAAGGGCAATCTGTCGGTGGCAGACGAGTTCTTTGCCCCCAACTACGCTCACCATGACCCTTCGACACCCGATGTTGGGCGGGGCCCCGAAAGTGAGAAGAAGAGAGTGACCCTCTACCGAACTGCCTTCCCGGACCTTCAATTGACGATCGAGGACATTATTGCCGAAGGCCAAACAGTGATGGCCCGTTGGTCCTGTCGGGGTACCCATAAAGGCGATCTCAGCGGGATTGTGCCAGCGGGGAAGCAGTTCACCATCTCCGGAGTAAGCATCGCCCGCTTCACTGGCGGCAAGATGGTAGAAGGCTGGGTCAACTGGGACGCTCTGGGCCTTATGCAGCAGCTCGGCGTCGTCCCTGAGCTCGCCAAAGCCAAAGCCGCCGCTGCGAAGCCTTAGATTTCGGACAACTTTCAAATCTGGCTCACGGGAGCAGGCCTCACCGGCTCCATTTGGTCGAAGATGGGGTGTGTATTCGCGCGGTGAGGATTGTGCGAAGTAAAGGGAATCACAATGGAAGAAGAAATCGGCAGGACTGCCGGAGCGATCTGGGATGCGCTCAACCCGAGGGGCGAACAGTCCCTTAGCGAGCCGAAGAATGCGGTAAAAGGGAAGGAACCCACCTTCGACTGGGCAATTGGGTGGCTGGCGCGCGAAGACCAAATTGTGATCACGCGCGAGAAGTACCCGTTCCGCATCTGGCTAAAGCAGGCACAGGCAAGCGCATCGTAAGTTGATTCTTTCTGGGGAAAACAGCGCTAACGCGTGCTAGCGCGTCCTCCGCTGCTTTCGCTTCACACGCGTCATTGCTCTTCCTCTGTGCAGGAATGCCAGTCCGGATCGCCGAAGTGTGTCTGGCAGAACCAGCGGTTACACCTTTCGCAATACCTTGGTGGCGACAATCATGCGCGGCTCATCCCAGGGAGAAACGCCCTGGCAGAATACGCCGCCCGGCCTATTTTTTTCTTTCCCAGGAGTTTCTCGAGCGCTGATGTGATCCCGGAGACTCAACCTTACTAGATCTTCTTCGAGGTTACTGCATAGAAGGCTGCCCACCGCTGCTCCACGTCCTTGCTTTTGCAGTGCGGGCAGACAATCTTGCCCTTCTCATGCTCCGAAAGTGTCAGGATTTTTGAGAATTCTTTCTTGCAGGCTCGGCAGAGGAAATTGTACTGGGGCATAGCTCCCTTCCCACCGCAAACCCTTGTTCACGAAGATCCTAGACGCCCGTCCTGCTGCCGTCAATTGGCACCCTCTGTTGAGAGCGGACGTGACGATTGTCGCCAAAGCGAGTCAGCGTTTCCTCAGCAATATAAAAGACTACGGCTCAGACGGGCCGTGGCGATGGCGGCACTAAAAATCCGTTTCTGGCATGGAGAGGCGCGCCCAGTTCACCCCGAGTTCGGGTTCCTTTAGGTTCGAGTTTCGCCTTTCAAGATTCGAGCGGAGCGGCGGTCTGGAACTAATTTCGCGAGGCGAGTTCGAGGAAGACGCGGAGCTTGCGCGCGCGCGGTTGCGCAGCTTGCGCAACGCCTTGGCTTCGATCTGGCGGATACGTTCACGGGTGAGAGCGAAAGTTCGGCCCACTTCCTCGGATAAGCTCTCTGACATGCAGCGCGTGGACGAGCGGACGTACGGAAAGCTAATTGAGGGAATTAACGCAACCGCCATCGAGAAGAACGAGCGGCTGAAAGTCTCCAAGTTTTACGTCTATCCCGATTACATTGAATTCCTGCTCACAGCAACCGAGGCCGGCCACATGCGCGACATAGACGCGGCCAAAGCCAACACGGAGCAGTATGGGAACACGCGTGCTTTCCATGACTTTGCCTTGGTATTTCGCTTTCACTTCGACAAAGAAGGTGTCATGAAAGCGGGCAACTATCAGGCTGTCGTGTCTGAAATACGAAAGTACCTGCTTCCGCAGGACGAGGCCGAGGCCGCGATAACTGCTGAGAAAAACATTGAGCTCGAAATTGGCATGCCAGAAGAGAATGTGATTCAAAGAATGGAGCAGCCAATTCGGTCCATGAAAGTCGGAGACCAAAGATTCCTCAAGTACAAAGAAATGACCGTCGTCATCAAAGATGGAAAAGTCGCCGAGGTGAAGGTGGAGTAGATGGTTACAGCCCGAGTGTTGGATTGCACTGTCAATCCGCCGCAGTAGGCCACTGAACGAACCTAATCGGGAAAAACCCTTTGGAATCGAAGTCCGCGGAGGGCACCATGACTTCGAATTTTTCTGCAAGTCGCCGCCAAGTTTGGCTAGTTTGCATTTCCCTCTCGCTAATGATGATAACCGGCTGCGGTGGCGGAAGATGTGCCGAGAGAATCCCTGTTGCGGTGCACCTCGCATCCACGGTGAGCTGCTCAAACTCGGCATCGACATCGGTGAGGGCGGTGTTTTTTTGCAGCGCAGAAGTTCAGGTCGGAAAAAGGAGGCTGTCGGAAACCCGGCCAATGGAATTCCGATCAGCGTCAATCAGGAGTTACGGCAACGTCGCTCTGAAAGGAATGCAGGCCGCGCCGCGAGTTTAACCCTGAGAATTACTCCCGTGGAAGGGGTCCCAACGGGTTCTCCGATCGAAACCTAGCTGTGGCTCCCCGTTCCTTATCTAAATCGGTCTGGCTGGCATCGTCCCAGCAAATTAGACTTTGGCTGTCTTGTAACCTCTGCACTTCTTCCCTGACAAGAAACCACCGGACGATGTCCGGCCTCGGTCCTTCACCGACGGTGTAAGTGAGACGGACGACAACTTCGCGTCTCAGAATCGGATCGTATCGGACTGCAGTGACTATTTCTTCCCGCATAGACCACGTCCTCGGAATTCAAAATCTGGACCACTTCCTTTCTCATGAGTTTGGGCAGCGGCGGACAAATGTTTCTCGATGTCTAAATCTAAAACGGGGCCATGACATTTCATATGTAACTAGTTGCTTGAGCAGCGTTTCGTCCGGACTTCTTTGAGTTTTGACAGAAGGCCAAGTGTTTTGCCATAGGCTTCTATCGCTCCGGTCAAGTTGTGAAATGCCGGGGAATCCTCAGCGGCTTCGCGTCTCTTGATTTGGGCTTCCGCTGACAGTTCGAGTATTCGTTCTATCGTACTATCCGGACTCATGGCTGCTCTCCTGCCTACAAAGGAAGAGAAGGCAAACCCGCATACTTAGGAGGTACCAGGAGGCGGTCCCGCCTCTCTTCTTCTGGACCCCAGAATGTTTCTTGCAAGACATCCACCACAGCTATTCCCACGTAAGGTCAAGAAACTATGCGCCTTGCGTCTCGAAGATTGCGAGCGGCAGGTACAGATTTGCAAACTTGTGTTATATGTTTTCCAATGTTTTCCCTATCCGAGCGAGGATTGAGCGCTGATTGGAAAGCAGAGCGCGAAGCCAGAAGCCCGTCCCACTTGCCAGTGGACTGTCGGCATTTCGGAAAATGGCCGCCGCCCTGCACGCTGCCGATCCTGTGGTTACCGAAAACTCCGTTCAGCGGTTTTCAACGCAATGTAACACTGTTCCATTGTGATCGCCTGCTTAGCGCGGCTTCAGTTTCATCTTCTTGAATGTCACTGATTGCAAAGGCATTCAGGCCGGACAGCATTATGGATGGGGGTAGGAAATGCGGGGTTCACGAAAACCCGGTGTTCATCAACCTTTTAGAGCATGCTTTCTTTTTTCACCAGAGAAATCGCAAATAATCCAGCCTATGCGAGTGTGAGTTTGGCCCGCGACGGGCATGTTTGCCTTTGGACACTACAAGACTGCGTGGCCCTCTCGACAGCATGAGATCGGATTAGAATTCTGCTGGTCGGGTGGCACCACGAAGACGATAGCCGGCCACAAGCACGGAG
The DNA here is from genome assembly GCA_003225005.1 of Acidobacteriota bacterium. Lineage (GTDB taxonomy): Bacteria > Acidobacteriota > Terriglobia > Terriglobales > Acidobacteriaceae > Sulfotelmatobacter. The sequence continues at coordinate 11,134 of QIAN01000032.1, forward strand.
CTCCGCCCAAGCTCATACGCCTGCAGAGCCTGCCTGGTCTGAGCGCCGGACGCAAACGAACACATGGTCCGACCTGAGGTGTGCCCTTGAGAACACATATTCAGGTGAGAATCCCATGTCAAAACGGCGTCCCAACCGCGATCCAAATCCTTCCAAGTTAACCCAGCGCGAAAAGCGCAAGCCTGCGGAAGAGGCGCTACGCGCGAGCGAGGAGCACCATGCGCTTGTTACGCGCGGCACCAACGACGGGGTGTGGGACTGGAATCTGAAAACCAACGAAGTCTATTTTTCTATCCGCTGGAAATCCATGCTTGGCCTAGCGGACAGCGAGATCGGAGACAGCCCGGAGGAATGGTTTAGCCGGGTGCACCCTGAGGACATCGCGCGTGTAAAGGCGCAGATCACTTCACACCTTCAGGGGCTTACCCCCCACTTTGAAAGCGAACATCGCATGTTCCACAAGGACGGAACCTATCGTTGGGTGCTGAGCCGGGGGATTGCCATTCGGGATGCGGACGGTAAGGTCTCTCGCATGGCCGGGTCCCAGATAGACATCACCGATCACAGGACGGACGAGGAACGACGGCAGCACGATGCGTTTCATGATGAGCTAACGGGCCTGCCCAATCGAGCCTTGTTCATCGACCATTTGGGGCTCTCAATCTGGCGCACGAAACGTCCGGGAGACTATTCGTTTGCAGTGCTCTTCGTAGATGTTGATCGCTTCAAGATCATTAACGATAGCCTGGGGCATCTGACCGGGGACCAACTGCTTATCGCGATCGCTCGAAGACTGAAGACGGGCCTGCGCTCGGGAGCCACGATCGCGCGTTTTGGAGGAGACGAGTTCGCGATTCTCCTGGACGATGTGCAAGGGATCAGCGACGCCACACGAGTGGCCGAGCGGATCCAAAAAATACTGGAGGCACCGTTCAACCTTAGTGGTCAGGAAGTGTTTCTTACCGCCAGCATTGGAATCGCCCTGGAAGGGGCAGCGGGTGAGAAACCCGACGACATCCTGCACAATGCGGACATGGCGATGTATCGTGCCAAGGCGCGGGGCAAGGCGTGTTACGAGAGGTTTGACGCTGGCATGCGTGCCAGCGCAGTGGCACGCTTGCAGTTGGAGTCCAACTTGCGACGGGCCACGGAACGGGAAGAGTTCCGACTCTATTTCCAGCCGATTGCGTCGCTCGAGGACGGCGTGGTCACAGGTGCAGAAGCTCTCGTGCGCTGGAGGCACCCAGAACGTGGCCTTATTAATCCTGCGGAATTTATTCCGCTGGCCGAGGAGACTGGGCTGATCGTACCCATCGGCGAATGGGTCCTGCGAACGGCCTGTGCTCAAGCCCGGGCCTGGCATGCTGCCGGGCTTTCGGACCTGCGAGTAACGGTCAATTTTTCAGCACGCCAGTTTGAGCATCCCAAACTTGCAGAACTGATCCGAACGGTGCTCAAAGAAACTAGTCTGGCTGCCTCGGCTCTCGAACTGGAGATTACCGAGAGCATCGCCATGAAGGATGTCGACTTCAGCGGGGAAATCTTGACCGAGTTACGCGCCGATGGCATCCACATCTCGATTGATGATTTTGGGACAGGTTCCTCTTCGCTGAGGTACCTGAAGCGATTTCCAATCGATATCTTAAAAATCGATCAGACTTTTGTGAGAGACCTGACGAGCGATATGAGTGACGCCGCGATAACTGGAGCGATGATTACCATGGCTCATACCCTGGAATTGAAGGTGATTGCCGAGGGGGTGGAAACGCAAGAGCAGCTGGCATTCCTGCGTTCCCGGCGATGTGACGAGATACAAGGCTACCTGTTTAGCCGTCCGGTCCCAGCGGAGGCGTTTACGAAGCTATTGCACGAAGGACGGAATCTATACAGCGTCGGGGTCTCGGCAAGACAAGATAAAACATGAGAGAAAGCGTTCCGGGCGGTGCCGGATGGCATATCGTCTCACGCAGGGGAGAGAAATCGGGAATTCCTGCTGACGGAATTCTTAACAGGAGGATTGACCCCATGCAAGACGAAATCACAACGGGGATTGCCGTAGTACCGAAGATCCGTGCGTTGTCCGCGGAAGACCCGTTTACCAAAGCCTGCAGGAGATCAATAACCTGACTGCGCGGCGCGCCTGCGAGTTGTTCGAGTCGAGTGGATTTGCTCACGGTCATGACACAGAGCATTGGCACCGCGCTGAGAGGGAAATCCTGCAGGCCGCTCCGCTTGAGGTTACCGAAACGGAAACCGAGCTCACAGTTTTTTGCCGAGGTGCCAGGGTTCGCTGAGAAAGATCTTGAAGTACGGGTTGAGCCTCACCGCCTACTTATCACTGGTAAACGCGAAAGAGTATCGGGACAGAAAGAAGGAAAGACCGTCTACTCCGAACGGCACTCCGCCCGACGACACTGGCAAAGCTTTGACACCTCACGGTGTCGTTTCAGCCTGCTCAAGTACAATAATATACGCACGGACAAAATGAAGTATGTGCAAAACTGCTTAGCATTCAGGGATTGGTCACGAAACCAATGGTATTCTGGGGCGGCCCTACATCGCCTTACGCGATGAGGAGGCTAGTCGTGCAGGACGATATTTAGAAGGGACCTGTGCACTCGCAATCCGCCCTTGTAATCGATAAAGCCCAACTTCTTGAACTTATTCATAAAAAAGTTTACGCGTGACCGGGTCGTGCCAACCATTCCTGCTAGAGTTTCCTGGTTTATCTCCGGAACTATAGTGTCGGGTGTGCCTTCCTTACCGTAGTTGGCGAGCAACAAAAGAGTGCGTGCCAGCCGTTGCTCGCTGGAGTTAAAAAGTTGATCGACCAAATCCTCCTGGGCACGCACGTTGCGTGAAAGCAAGTACGGTATGAAAAGGTCTGAAAACGTATGCTCCTCGTGTAGGACGCGTAGCATCTCTTGCTTGACAATTCGAAGTATAGAGCTAGGTGCAATCGTCGTAGCCGTTGCCAGGCAGACGGTCTGACCTACTAAGCATGCCTCACCAAGGAACTCACCCGCGCCCAGGATTGCAATGACCGCTTCTTTGCCCTGTTTGGATATGACCTTGAGTTTCACCCTGCCTTGCTGAATATAGAAAACGCTCTCGGCGGGATCACCTTGGGAGAAGATTTTGTAGTCCTTTGGGCACTGCGTAATAGTTCTTGCCGCGCCCACTGTGGCAAGAAACACTTGGGGATCGAAAGAAATCCCTTTGGTGTCTTTCTTAGTCGCCTTCGGTAGGAGGCCCATCGGACTGCCTCATTGCAGAGCGAAACTTTCGATCGCAAGAAATCCAGTTACAGTCAACCAGTATTTTGAGGATCGCAAGGGCGCCCCTTCTTTGTACTTCTCAGTTGCCTTCGGTACCGGTCCCACCGACTGCCTCGCGGACTTACGTGTGCAATACCGCAGGATCCAGATGCATAGGCCGGGTCCCAGAAGTCGCAGTCACATTTGGAACACTCAAACCCGTGAGGGCGGAGTGTAAGTTTGAACACAATCCAAAAATGAGTCCTTGACCATTACGGTAAATCCAGAGTACGGGTTGTAATGGGTCTGGAGGAATGCAAGCTTCTGAATCCAGAGTGGGGTCACCTAAGGTCGGCGCACCTGCGGCGGCCTGAAGCCGATAGGTCTCTTTGTTTGAGGGCGGGCCAAGTTCGCCCCTTTTTCTTCGATGAGGGACGACTACAGGGAATTTCTGTGTTCATGAGAGCTACAAAACGGGCCGGGGCGGCCCCGATGAAGAGTAAGGCGCTCCGGGAGAGCGAAGCGAGCTTCGACACGGTAGTCGAGACTATTGCAACGCCGATATTCGTTAGTCGCGGAGAGCGGTTACGCTATGTAAATCACGCCGCGGAAGCCATCACCGGCTACACGCGAGAAGAACTCTCCTCAATGAAGTTCTGGGATCTTGTTACTTCTGATAGTCGAGAAGCAGTGGGACTCGCTTCGCAGGGTGAGGTCAGGATTCTCACAAAGAATCATGACGAGCGTTGGCTTGATATCACAGCGACAACGATTGATTTTGATGGCGAGCCGGGTACGCTGATTTCAGCCTTCGACCTCACCAAGCGCAAGCAAGTGGAAGCGCAGGCACAACTGTTGGCTATTACCGACCCCCTCACAGGCCTGGGCAACTACCGTCGGCTCATCGACGTCCTCCACGCAGAGATCGAACGTTCCGGCCGCACGAGACGCCCGTTTGCCGTTCTGCTGCTTGACTTGGATGGGCTGAAGAAGATCAACGACCGCTACGGCCACTTGATTGGCAGCCAAGCACTGTGCCGCCTCGCCGATGTGCTCCGTGTTTTTTGCCGTTGTATCGATACGGCTGCGCGATACGGTGGCGATGAGTTTGCCGTCATCCTACCCGAAACAACGGCGGGGGCCGCACAGCTTGTCGCATCACGTATTAGTAGGCGACTAGCCACGGATAGTCTCCAGCCACTGGTTTCCGCGAGTGTCGGCGTGGCGGTCTGTCCCCGGGACGGCGAAACGATTGAGGCCCTGCTTCGCGCGGCAGACCGTGAGCTGTACAGGATGAAGTGCGGGGAACGGGAAGCACCCACCCCATCAGTTTGCAGCCTCACGAGTTCGGCGCGGTCGGCTGGCTTGAGTCGGACCAAAAGAAAGACAAAAGCAAAGCTATATGTCGGAAATCTCTCATTTGAAGTGGCGAGGGGTCCGCGAACCGAGCGCCGAGATAAGACAACGCCGCCACGCGGTTCTGCCTTAACCGTGGCCAGTGCCAATGATCAGCGATCCCAACATCCGCGTTTCCCTTCCTAGCGGATCTGAGCAATCGCCTTTTCGGGTGGCAGGGCCAGGTTCGGACAAGAATGGGACAAAAAGCGAAGCGAGGTGCGCCATGGGTCCTAAAACACAAACCCAAGAAACCTCCGACAAGACCATCCCCTCTACTGGGTTGAAGCTGAGAGTCCCTGATGATTCTCGAATTCTGATCGTCTGTGGCGACGACTCTATCACGGAACGACTTAACCTTGCCTTCCGAGAAGCAGGTTTTGTCTCGGAGTGCGTAAAGAGCATTACGGCAGGTTGTGAATCTGCGAGATCCGGTCGCTTTCAAGTGATAGTGACCACACCCCTCTTGGGTGACGGATCGTGGAGGCGCCTGATCGACATCGCAGCTCACTATGACTTTGGCTTTGTGGTCGTTCTTGTGGCGACCACGTTTGACATCCAGGAATGGACCGAAGCTTTGAGCTACGGGGCATTTGACGTCCTCGATGCCTTGCATGAACTGCCAAAGGCGGCCGAGATCGCCAAGCGTGCTATGTGGGCAGCCTACCTAAAGGGCGCGGGGCCTGAGCCAAGAGCGGCGAGTCTCTCGAAGGCGGCGTGGGCGTGATTCGTTCTCCGGTTGCTCTCTATCGGCGGCCGTTTTAAGGTAGTTGCCATATGCACTGGTTGCGACGATCACGTCAACCCGATGCCCCCCAGGTTTCTCGATCTAGAAGAAGTAAGTCCCATCCTGGATGTATGAGATAGCCTTGTCTTGCGTTAGTTTCCAACGACTTCCGTCTGGTTTGACCCCACCCACCGAGTGAATGCGCTCATGTGCGTTCGTTCGATCGGTCTTGACAACGCACCGTATGTGGAGGTATTGCGCCATGTGCGCCTCCTTACTATTTCAACGCACAATGACGAGGGGAATTGAGTGAACCCTAACAGAGTAATCATTCTCTCGATCGATAGAACTGTCAAACCATGCGGCGAGACTCAGGTTCAGCAAGGCCCTCCAGTGGCTGAGAACCTCTGTCGAAACGTCACGGAATGGTGGCCTCGAATCAACGCTGCCAAGAACGAAGAAATACCATCGGCCACGAGACAGAAAGGCGCAAAGAGTAGCAGCATTCGAAAGAAGGCTGGATCGAATGCTTACACCAGCCTTTTACCGGGAATTCCATCAGCTTCTGGCGGCAACGAAGACTGCGGGATCGCTCTGAGCGCTTCCCTACAATTCCAAGAATTACCGAGAATTCCTCTGAATTCCGTTCAACAAGAAAAAATCGCATCTCGAAAATAGGTTGGAGACATTTGTCTTCCAAAAGCCCTCTATAGGACTGGGGGAGAATTGTCTTTCGATTCTCCCTTTTCGCTTGGTGGAGCCGTTTCCCTTTTCGGTCAGCCACCCGCCGAAGTAGCGTTCGGTCGAAGATCCCGAGCCGAACGTGAAGGTAAGAACCCGTCGAAGCGCCTGGTGGGGGACGAAGGCTTGACTCTCGGACCACGACAGCGGTTCTTCCTTAATTCAGTCGACGACAGGACCAGGCAATTGCTGTGAGGACATCAGGGAAAACTGCGCTTAGAAGAGACTGAAAATCGACACGAGTCGGCTGCATGAACGAGGAGGCCAAATCATGATCGCGAATGCGTTGCTTTTCACCCTAGGAGTCTGTCTGAGAAATCGTCTACAGTTCACTTGAAACCAAATAGAAAAGCGTGCGAGTTTGTGAAGTCATGGCCAAGACTTACAAAACATACGTGCCCGATCAAGATTTGCTGTTACCCCCCAAGCCTTCGTGACTGGTTGCCGGAGAATCACTTGGCTTTCGTTCTCCTGGCTGCTCGAACTCTGATGAGCAGTTTCGGAGCATCGCAGTAATTGCGCCAGCAGAGACTCGGCCACCCCGACGGCTCGCCAGTCACGGAGACGATCTACACGCATGTGATCAGCGAGGA
>QIAN01000033.1 GCA_003225005.1 Acidobacteriota bacterium
CCTACACAACGCCAGCGACGGCGACGTCCGACAGCGGATCCACGTTTACAGTGGTGGTGAGCAACTCTGCAGGCAACGCAACAAGCAATGCAGCGGTCTTGACGGTAAACGCCGGGACGCAGAAGACATATTCAACGACGTTTCCACAGACCGAGGGTGCGATTTCCGAGGGCGGAAACTGGATCAACGGTGGACTGCTGGGCATCGATTGGGCCAACATCCAAACGACGACAGGACTGGCGTTTGGCACAGAGAACGGCCTCATCAACTACAACGACTCAACCGCGGTGCTGACAGGCACCTGGAATTCCAACCAGATGGCGCAGGCAACGGTTCACACTGTGAATCAGAACAGCAGCATCTACGAGGAAGTGGAGTTGCGGCTTCGCACGGCGATCATTGCAAACACGATCACCGGATACGAATTTAATTTCCGCTGCACGAGCGACGGTACGCAGTACGCGCAGATCGTTCGGTGGAACGGCCCACTGGGGAGCTTCACGCTGCTCGATAGCCGGAGCGGGCCAGGATTGCACGATGGAGATGTGGTTAAAGCCACCGCGAAGGGTAACGTGCTGACGATTTACCTGAACGGCACAGCGCTTTACTCCGTGACCGACAGCACGTTTACGAACGGCAGCCCGGGAATCGGGTTCTACAACCAGAACGGCACGACGGCAAACAATCACGACTACGGCTTCACGAGTTTTTCGGCTGCCGACAACATCTGACGGTAGAGAACGCTCGGCCATGTAGGCGGCGCAACCTCGCCACCGCGAACCGAACTGATATCCCGTTTGGACTACAAGCGTGACGTGCGCTCGTCTGGCCAGGCCGAAGTGACGGCGCGTCGAGCCCAATAACTGATCGCAATATGCCTGTCCCGCGAGAGGCACACCCCTGCCCGTTGGAACGCCAAGACAGACCGAGTAGAGACTGCGGATCGACTTGGGAGGATTGGGTAAGGCCGAAGGCGGGGAGCGAGCGAGAAATTATATCGGAGGGACTAACGCCTGCCGCGCGTGGGCGTTCGTGGAGGCTCCGCGCGGAACCGTGAAAGCGCTTCGCCGAGATTCTGGATAAACGATTCGGAATTGAAGATTTCTTCGGACACACCGGTTTGCGGCGGCACGGGCTCGACCTCATCAAGTTGAAACTCGCGTGCTACATCGTCCACGATTTTTGCGAGAATCGGCCGCTGTTGGTCGACGTACGCATTGACGAGGGAGTGTTCGCAGAGAAGGTTGACAACGCGAGGAATGCCGAGCGAGTAGAGAAAGACTGCATCCATCGCCTCTCGGGTAAAAATCGGCTCCGTGCCGGCACCGGCAATGCGCAAGCGCTCCTTGATGTACTCGTGAGTCTGTTCTTTCAAGAACGGCGCGGTCTTGCAGCGCAGCATGATGCGCTGGCGCAACTGGCGTAGTTGCGGCAAACGAAGCTTGTCTTCAAGCTCGGGTTGGCCGGAAAGGACAATTTGAAGGAGCTTGTCTGTGGATGTTTCCAAGTTTGTCAGGAGTCGAATCTCTTCCATCACGGGATACGTGAGGTTTTGCGCTTCGTCGATAATGAGGACTACTGTCTCGCCGGCGCGATAACGATCGAGGAGCCATTGGTTCAACTTCATTAATTGCTGGCTTTTCGACTTGCTCTCGCACTGAATTTCGAATTCGGCAAGAATGAAATCGAAAAGCTGGCTGGAATTCATCCGCGAATTGAACAGAAATGCAGTGCGCGCACCCTTATTGTGGAGCCAATCCAACAGCCGATTGACGAGCGTGGTCTTGCCCGTACCGACTTCACCAGTCAGCGTGATGAAGCCTTTGCGGGTTTGGATGCCGTACATAAGGCCAGTCAAGGCCTCCTCGATCTCCTTGGTCAAATAGAGATAGCGGGGATCCGGGTTAACGTTGAACGGATTTTCCTTGAGTTTGAAGAAGCCCTTGTACATGAGTATCGGCCGTGGCTTGAACCAGTTCCCGAAGCCTCTCTTGAATAATTCAGTCGCGAACCTTCGAAACGATCAACGCAGAACGAAGGGCCGCGAGTGCCACTGCAGGTTTAAGAATATGCTGCTCTGAGTATAACTCGAACTGCAGGAAGCGCCCGTGCAGGCACTAGTGCTAGTTTGCTGGATGCGTGCCTGGTATGCCAAGGAGAAGTCAACGTTGCGCCCAATCGGACGGCTGATTCCACCGCCTGCGAAAATGCTGTTGAAGCCGAGTGATTGCGCAGCACCGGAATCTGGGAGAGTCCTATTCCTGGCGAATCCGGCGTTGGCTTGGACGCTCCACGCGCGTCCGAGTGAGAATAGGAGCCGGACAGACTTCCATTTTGGAAAGCGTAGCGAAGATTGGCTCCGCCGCTACCCGAGACAGATCGTACCTGCACACCTAAGAGGTTCTTGCGATCGGTGATGTCCGGCCCGCCTTCAAGTTGCAAAGCCAAGCGCCTGGTAACCTTGCGCTCATAAACAAAACTGGCGAGTTGGTCGCCGACGGCTGGAAAGCCGGATAGAAAGTGATACGAAGAGAAGCGATAGAAAACTCCGATGGTGTCCGCCTTCGTGAGAGCGTAGTTGTAGCCAGCATTACCGACGTATGTGTTTGATTCGATGTTGCCGGCGTCGGTAGATCGAGAAATACCGTATGAGCCACCAACAGTGATCGAGCCGCGGGGAGAAGTCTGATAGGTGATCTGGCTAACGACAGAATTATTGTACTGTGGGCCAATCGCGCCAAAGTTGGTCTGGTTCGGAGTTACCGCGGGAACAATGGGAGGAGTGCTCGGGCTAAGCGAACCGGAAATTCCGGGAACGCTGAGGCCGGTACCCCCGCCGAAACCAAATTGAGATTCAGGC
>QIAN01000034.1 GCA_003225005.1 Acidobacteriota bacterium
CGGAAGGCAGCGCATAAACACGTTTGTAATCCGTGGTCGAAGCCGTTGGAATAATAACGTCATAAAGACAACATGATTTGGAGGACTGTTATGCGCACCTGGCTCGCAAGCCTTGCGTTCCAAGGACGCGGTATCGCTCAATTTGAGGGAGTGATTCGATTTGCCGGGGTGAGAACTCTTTCGGCTCTGGCTGCGCTTTTTACGGTCGGCGTGGGGACGGCTATGGCTCAGCCTGAGGCTGGTGGTGAGGCGGCGTTGAAGCTGCCTAACCTTCGCGATGTTAACTTTCTGAATGGCAGGATGGACGGGCACAACCTGCTGCTAATCGGAATCCTGTTCTGCATTTTCGGCCTCGGCTTCGGCTTGGCTATTTACATGCGGCTCAAGAACCTGCCAGTACACCGGGCGATGCGGGAGATCTCGGAACTGATCTACGAGACCTGCAAGACTTATCTGGTGACGCAGGGCAAGTTCATCCTGGTGCTGTGGGCGTTCATCGCAGTGATCATCGCTGCATACTTTGGCTGGCTGGCACCCGTGCCGGATAAGCCGGTCGCGCTGACCCTTCCCATTATTCTGGCCTTCAGCTTGATTGGCATTGCAGGCAGCTACGGCGTGGCATGGTTCGGAATCCGGGTGAACACTTTCGCTAACTCGCGCACTGCGTTCGCTTCCCTGCCTGGCAAACCCTATCCCGTCTACCAAATTCCGCTTGAGGCGGGCATGAGCATTGGCATGATGCTCATCAGCGTAGAGCTGCTGATCATGCTCTTTATTCTTCTCTTCGTTCCGAGAGATTACGCCGGGCCGTGTTTTATCGGATTCGCCATTGGCGAGTCGCTGGGTGCGGCTGCTCTGCGAATCGCGGGCGGCATTTTCACCAAGATTGCCGACATTGGAGCTGATCTGATGAAGATCGTCTTCAAGATCAAGGAAGACGATGCGCGCAACCCCGGCGTGATTGCCGACTGCACCGGTGACAATGCCGGCGACTCGGTCGGACCTTCGGCGGATGGTTTCGAGACCTACGGCGTGACAGGTGTGGCGTTGATTACTTTCATTTTGTTGGGGGTGAAAAATCCAATCGTCCAGGTTCAGCTGTTAGTGTGGATCTTCGTAATGCGCGTCATGATGCTGGTGGCCAGCGCGGTTTCTTACTTCTTAAACGGGGCTATCGCCAAGGCGAAGTATGGAAACGCGAATGAGATGAACTTCGAGGCGCCGCTGACTTCTCTGGTCTGGATCACTTCGATTGTCTCCATCGCACTCACCTACCTGGTCTCGTCGATCATTATTCCGGATCTTGGCGGGGACACTTCGCAATGGTGGAAGTTGGCTAGCATTATTTCCTGCGGAACATTGGCGGGCGCTGTGATTCCGGAACTGGTCAAGGTTTTTACTTCCACAGAGTCGCGTCACGTGCGCGAGGTTGTGACCTCGGCGCAAGAAGGGGGAGCGTCACTGGGAATTCTTTCCGGATTCGTGGCGGGCAATTTCTCCGGCTACTGGCTGGGGCTGTCGATGGTTGCCTTGATGTCTATCGGCTACTATTTCAGCACCATGGGCTTGGCGGTCGCGGCCACCATGCTGGCTCCCGCGGTGTTTGCCTTCGGACTTGTGGCCTTCGGCTTTCTGGGCATGGGGCCCGTGACGATCGCCGTCGATTCCTACGGTCCAGTCACGGATAATGCTCAATCGGTTTACGAGCTCTCCTTGATTGAGCAGGTGCCGAACGTCGTGAGCGAAATCAAGAAAGACTTCAACATGACAGTGGACTTCGACCGCTCCAAGCACTTGCTCGAAGAGAATGACGGTGCGGGCAACACGTTTAAGGCTACGGCCAAGCCTGTGCTGATTGGCACGGCTGTGGTAGGCGCAACCACGATGATCTTTTCCATCATCATGGCTCTGACCAGCGGACTCACCGTGAATAAGGAGAATCTCTCGTTGCTGCATGCACCGTTCTTCCTTGGTCTGATCACGGGCGGAGCGATGATCTACTGGTTCACGGGCGCATCGACGCAAGCGGTAACCACCGGGGCGTACCGCGCCGTGGAGTTCATCAAAGCCAACATCAGGCTGGAAGGCGTGACCAAGGCCTCGGTCAGCGACAGCAAGAAAGTGGTGGAGATCTGCACAAAATACGCCCAGAAGGGCATGTTAAATATCTTCATCGCTGTCTTCTTTGCCACGCTGGCTTTCGCCTTCGTGGAACCGTTCTTCTTCGTCGGTTACCTGATTTCAATTGCCATCTCGGGCCTATACCAAGCCATCTTCATGGCCAATGCCGGCGCCGCGTGGGACAATGCCAAGAAAATTGTCGAAGTCGAATTCAAGCAGAAGGGGACTCCGCTGCACGACGCAACCGTGATCGGCGACACGGTGGGCGATCCGTTCAAGGACACTTCGTCGGTGGCCCTTAATCCGGTCATTAAGTTCACTACCTTGTTTGGACTGTTAGCGGTGGAATTAGCGGTCACCCTGACCCGGGATCAGGGATCGACGCTCACCAGCGGGCTTGCCCTGGCGTTCTTCGTGGTGTCAATGTTGTTCGTCTACCGGTCGTTCTACGGGATGCGGATCGGGTCCGATAGCACGAAGTAAGGACATCGATGACAAGCAGTTCGCGAGCTTGGCTTTATGGGAAATTGCTTGTCACGCTCCTGGCGCAAAAATTGATCCGCATCGGTCGCAACATTTCCCCCTCAGGCTACATACTCTCGGTGCGGGGAGCAGTGCAGTCCGTCGCGAGAATTTAGCTTCGCGCTTCACCAGATCCAGCAAGCTATCGAACCAGACCTCTCTTTGGAACAGACGCTCTATTCGCGGAATCAGATTGCGCAGGCTCTTGCAGAGTGGTCGCGCAAGCGACTACTCCAATTGGCGAAATGGCATGCCCCGTGAAAGTGCCTTCGGGACCGGCCGACCTGCTGTCTGGCAGAAGCTGACTTCGGTACCGAGGCTAGGTCCCTGCCCGCGACACTTGTGAAACTGGAGTTGCAAATATCAGATCCGCTGATTTTGCTCTCGAAAACCTCTCAACGCCGCCGTCTGTAAGTTGCCGATTCTGTAATTCAGAATCAGGCCATTAAAGGTGTCAATTAAAGATGATTCTGGATCGCGGGGTGCAGACCGCGATTGGGAGGGCGGTCACGAGAATGGGTCAATGAGAGCAATGGATATTTCACCAACCATGGCAACGACGGCCTTGCTTGAGTTCGCGTTCTCGCCCCAGCGAGTCTTGCGTCAATCTGGTCAATGTCAGTGAGTGGGAGGCGTGGCGATCTCATCAATAATATTCGGAACCCCGGCCTCTCGATCACGCGGGTAGCCGCGGGCGCTCGCAAACGCGGAATTGTTCGCCCCGGTGTGGCTGCAGGCCGACTTGCCCAGGCTCGAACCGGCCGATATTTGCGTACCTGTGCGCGAGCGAGCGAGTGCGCTGCCGTTCATCCGTGAGCCTTGCATATTGGAAACTGCACGACCCGGAGAAATCGAGGAGCTGCGCGCGTTGCTCGATAGGGGCGGCGAAGATGCCCTCATCCCGGAAGGTGCCGCGGGAGTTCCCGCACGAGCGGCACCGGCCGGGCCTCCGTGCGCCCGCGACGCAACGTTACAAAATGGTGACATGGCGTTGACCTCGCCTTGACAAAATGGCGAAACGGTTTTGCCACAATTGTTGTTATCTGCCCGACAAGAGGCAGGCCGGGCTCCTCGCAGGGGCGCAATTTGTGAATGCTTACGCTGGGGAGATCCTGACTCGACGGCCATGATATTCGAGATGTTCCGCCCGGTGCATCGCTGGATCTGGTGCGACGCGGAGCGACGCGCGCACAAACTGCTGCGCTTCGGCGAGACCGAAACCGACGGCGGCCGCGACCTCGTGCGGGCATCCGAGACGACGCCGGATTCACTCCTTCGCCGCCTTTATCTGGAACACGCCATCGACGAGCACCGTCACGGTGTAATGTTCCGTCGACGGGGCAACGAGATTCTGCGCTCGCTCGCTCCCGGCTCGAATTCCAGCTTTCAGGCTGACTGGCTGGCACCCAGCGGGCACGGCGTCGACGACCTGCGCGTGGACGAAGAACCCGATGAGGCTCTCCTTGCTTTTCTTCATTTGTCGGAAAAAAACGCTGCCGACCGTTTCTCCGTCTATCGCGATGTGCTGGAAAACGATATACCGACGCGCGCGATCTTCGAGGAAATCCTGCGCGACGAGGTGTTTCATATGAACTACACCCTTACACAACTGGCTCGCGTCTCACCGCAGCGTCACGGGAGGACGCTGTGGTATGAACGGCTCAGACGCATATGGAAAAGCTATTTGCGGATGGCGGCCGCCTTGGGCGCCGTCATGGGTGGTTTCATCTTGACGGTTCAGTATTTTGTTATTCTTCCGCCGTTTGCTTGGCTCGCTAAACGTGCGGAGCGCCGGGAGTCACCGGGTTGGGCTCCGGTCTCCCCACAACCCAATCGCCCTCTGCAGCGTCAATATTAGAGCACGAGTTTTGACATGAAGATCCTAGGGGTTTCGGCGCATTATCACGATTCTGCGGCGGCGCTCGTGATTGACGGCGTGCCGGTCTGCGCTGTGCAAGAGGAGCGTTTGTCGCGGCGCAAGGGCGACGCATCTTTCCCGTTGTCAGCGATCCAGTGGTGCCTCGATCACGCCTGTCTAGAGCCCGATGCGCTTGATGCAGTGGTTTATTACGAGCGTCCTATGCTCAAGTTCGAACGCATCCTCACTTGTGCCTTGCGGGCTTTCCCCCATTCCTGGCGGGCGTTCCCGAAAGCGATGCAGAACTCGCTGGGCGAGAGGGTCTGGGTGCGCGGCATCATCTCATCGCACTTAGGTGTGCCGAGCAGCAGAATCTTATTCACCGAGCACCACCAGTCGCATGCCGCAGCGGCCTTTCTTACTGCTCCGACGCGCCGGGCGGCGATATTGACCACTGATGGAGTGGGTGAGTGGGCCACACTTGCCGTCGGTCATGGCGAGCGCAAGCCCGATGGGAACACTGAGATCACGCTCCTGCGTGAAATCAGGTTTCCGCACTCGTTGGGAATGCTTTATTCGACCTTCACGGCGTACCTTGGTTTTGCGGTGAATGAGGACGAGTACAAAGTGATGGGGCTGGCTGGCTATGGTCGTCCGACTATGGTGGATCAAGTCCGGCGGGTCATCCGCCGCACGCCAGACGGCGCATTCACGCTCGATCTGGGCTACTTCGAATTTCATACCACAACTGAGCGCTCCTACTCGGATCGTTTCGTCGAACTGTTTGGCCCGCCGCGCAATTCCTATGAGCCGATCGATCTGGAGACCGCCGAAGGCCAGCGCTTCGCCGATTGCGCGGCTAGCGTGCAGCGAGTCCTGGAGGACACGCTAGTAGATATTGCTCGGACGCTGCACCAGGAAACCGGGTTGACCGATTTGTGTCTGGGTGGCGGCGTAGCGTTGAACGGCGTTGCCAACACCCGGATCTTGGCTGAGTCGGGCTTCGAGCGTGTCTTCGTGCCGTCCGCTCCCGGCGACGCCGGATGTGCGTTGGGTGCCGCTCTTTACGCCGACCGCATCCATTTCCACAATCCAGACCGCGACGTGCCGGATCACCCGTTTTGGGGCCCGCCAGCGGACGGAGTTGAACTGGCACGTCTGGCCCGCGAGGACGGGCATCGGTTCGAGGAACTGGACGACAGCACCTTGATCGAGCAAACCGCCGACGATCTGGCCGCCGGCCGCGTCGTCGGCTGGATGGATGGGGCCCTCGAGCTGGGGCCGCGCGCCCTCGGTCATCGCAGCATCCTGGCTGCGCCGCACGCCGTGGCCATGCGCGACCGGCTCAATCGCGACATCAAGTTTCGCGAGGAGTTTCGGCCGTTTGCGCCGGCCGTGTCGATCGAAGCAGCCGACCGCTACTTCGAATTGCCGCCGGGCGGGGCGCGCCTGGCGCGCTTCATGTCGGGGGTCTTCCCCGTGCGTAAGGAGTGGCGCCAGAGGCTGGCAGCGGTTACGCACGTGGACGGTACCGCACGCGTGCAGGTGCTGGAGCACGACATGGCGCCGCGCTTGCACACACTGCTGGAGGCATACGGACGACGTTCGGGTATTCCCGTACTGCTAAACACCTCGTTCAACCTGGCCGGCGAACCCATCGTCAATCGCGTGGTTGAAGGGTACACAACGTTCCGTCGCAGCGGGATCGACGTGCTGGTCGCTGGACAGACCCGCCTGACGAAGCGCGCCTCGCCGCTGGCGAACGCAAAGGAGGAGGTCACATGCTCAAGAAGCGTGGAGCGGTCCAGCGCAAGGTAATCATGCTGGGCAGTTCTTTCGGATCGATCGCGGAGCTGGCAGGTGGGTTATGGCGAAGCGACTCCGGCAAGCGGTGGCTGGTCCCACTGGCAGTGTTTCTGTCCGTAACCGGAATCGTGTTGGCCGTCGCGGCGACCGTCGAGGCGCTAGCTCCGTTCGTCTATTCGATATTCTGACGGTGGACACCTTTCTGGAATTACTGGCCTGCCCGGCGTGCAGGAAGGCGCTCGCACCGGACTGGTCTTGTTCCGCTTGTGGCGCGCGCTACGAGGCTCCGGACGGAATCCCCAACCTTCGTTTAGCGGGCGACTCAAAGACCGATTTGGTGCGCCGCTTCTATGAACAGGCGCCGTTCCCAGGCTATCCTCGGTGCGACAGTCTGTCGTCGCTACGGGCGCGGGCCGAGCGCAGCGAGTTCGCACGTTTGCTTGATCAGGCGATCCCTGGTGATGCGCGGATCTTGGAGATCGGGTGTGGCACGGGGCAAATGAGCCTCTATTTGGCCCATGCGGATCGACAGGTGATCGGCGCGGACCTGACACGCGGCGCGCTCCAACTGGCAGCAGCGGCGGCGGAACGTTTTGGACTTAAAGGTGTACGGTTCGTAGAAACCGACCTGCAACATCCTGGCCTCCGTTCAGGCGCGTTTGATGTGGTTTATTCATCAGGCGTTCTACACCACACCCCGAATCCGCGATCATCCTTTTCCCGAATTGCTCGGCTTGCGCGGCCAGGCGGAATCATCGTCCTCGGTGTCTACAATTCTTTCGCTCGCATACCACTCCGCCTACGCCGAGTGCTGGCCCGTTGGTCGAGATATCGATGGATCCCGTTCGATCCGGTCTTACACGATCGCCGGAATGAGCCGGCGAGACGGGAGGCGTGGCTGCGCGACCAGTATCAAAATCCAGAGGAGCACCGCCATACTCTCGCTGAAGTTCAAGAATGGTTCGAGGAAAACGCAATCGACTACGTGCGGGCGTACCCCAGTGCATTGATGAGTGAAGAACCAGGAGATCTCTTTGCTTATGCCGCCGACAACTGGCTACCGGAGGCCTGGTTAGCGCAGTTGGGCTGGATTCCCCAACTCGGCAAAGAGGGTGGGTTGTTCGTCACTATTGGCCAGCGTCGCTAGGCATGAATGGGTTGCCGACATTCTCGTGCACCTGGAACCCTCTTGCCGAGTTGGCTAGTGGGATGGCCCGTCACTCCATGAGTTACAAGGGCTGGGGTTCGGTTTGAGGGGCTATTGACCTGCGCCGCGACACTTAGCGCGGCTAGAATGGCACCCGAGAGCGGCGGCTTCGAACTGGATCGTCGACAGGCTAATATCAGTGCGACTAATATCCAGCAGGCCAAGGATCCAGAGTGGGGCGGTTAAGGCGAGGAAATAAACCATCGAAAATCCGGCCGCAATCGTCTTGTCCTCGCCAAACAATCTAAGGGCCAAGACCGTAAAGAATTGAACGCTGCCGACATGCAGGCGCGTTGGGAATGGCAGTGCCGAGGCGAACCACCAGCAAGACAGTTGCGGCCGCTCCGAGGGATAGATCGGCGGAGACTGATTGACGAATGAGTTCGCTTCCTGTTAATCACGATCAATTGAATAACGATCAACGAGCAGTACCCGATGTCATTGCCGATCGAGGAGACTGTTACAAGCACATGCGCCGAACTTATGAATCATCCAGAAAACATTATCGGGCGGTCGCAGCTTCATGATGGATTCTTCTCAAGGCGTGATGAGCCACCAAAAAAACGCACCTTCAGAGCGTAGCCGGCAGGCGTCCGGATATTACGGCGCGCGCTTGCTTGCCGAGATCCTGGTCGCATCGATCGGAGTGGCACTCCTGGCCTGCGCGCTCGGGGCCAACCAGCGGTGGCTGGACCGGCACTTCGTGCCCTCGTTTTTCTTGCCGCGCCATTGGTACGTGGTGATAGAAACACTGGTCCGCTTGGCGATGGGCATCGTGGGCGCGTGGCTCGCACTCATTGCGCGGCCGCGCGCTGGGCGCTTCGCAGCGCGCACGCCAGCCCGGGCGTTCCAGGTCGTGATCGCGCTGGTGTTAGCGCTCGGCGCAAGCGAGCTGCTGCTACGCTACGTGCATCTCCGTCCAGCCGAATGGCTGTCGCCCGCGGACGAACCCCGTCGCCAAGTCGATCCCCGGCTCGGCTGGACGTGGGTACCGGCGCGTACCGGGCACAAAGACATCGGCGGGCGCGTCATCGACTACGCCATTGACCCGGCAGGCTATCGCGTTCAGCGTGTCGAGGAGCCTGTCGATCCCGCGCGCCCGACAATTCTGTTCACCGGCGAGTCGGTGATGTTCGGCGAGGGGCTCACGTGGGAGGAGAGCATACCGGCGCAGGTCGGCGCGATGATAGGAATGCAGACCGCGAATCTTGCCGTCCACGGTTATGGTAACGACCAGGCGTATATGAAGCTGGAGATGGAGCTGCCCCGTTTTCGCCGACCGGTGGCCGTGGTGTCACTCTTCATGACGGACCTCTTCGGCCGGAATCTCGATCAGGATCGACCGCATCTCGGGCCCGGTCTCGTCTGGCTATCGCCAGAACAGCGCTCGCGTCTGCCATCGCTGGCAAAGCTGCTCGTCCCATACCGGACCGACAAGACGGTTGATCGCGGCGTTACCGTGACGCGTGAGGTGTTTCGCGCCACTAATGAGCTAGCACGCGCGCATGGCGCGACGCCGCTCCTTGTCGTGCTGCAGTTTGGCCATGAAGAGCAGTCGGAACAGATGCTGCGGCGCCGAATCCTCGACGATGCGGGCTTACCTTATTTGTTGATCGAGATCGATTCGGCGTGGCGTTTGCCTTGGGACCGGCACCCGAATGCACGCGCCGCTCGCGCAATTGCCAACGCCATCGCCGCTCAGCTGCGAGCGCAAAACCCTGCTGTCGAGCTCATCTCGGATGCGACCGTGACCTCCGCAAGAAAGCATGGGACGAAAAGTTCGAATTGACAAACTGATGGTACCGTTCGGGTCTTCCTCCGCTCTTCTGGACTACGCCCTCTGCTGACTTCTGCAGCACGGGCGGAATGAATCGCTTCACCCTCAGTCACGTTTTGTGACATGCCGCAGATCTCCCGAGGTTAGTGCAACCGCCTTCCACGCACGACCGCCGGATTTACCACCAGTGCACTTGTGGATATGGGCTTCGCAGTCAGTTGCCCGCTCGCCCGTCACCGTAGGCCTCACATCCGGTTCTTGTTCATCGGTTCGCGTCTTTGCTCCACGCTTCTTTCAGGCCCTGCCTCGCGGCGAGTGTTATTTCACCCTTGCGCTTTGCGAACCCTTCGTCTCCATCAGACTGGCTAGGGGACTTGCACCTCCTAGCTGTTGAACATGCTCGGCACACAACACCAACGCCATCCGGTAGACCGGATGGCGTTTTCACCTGTGCAATGACCCTTGTCCTTTGCGAATTCCGCCTCTTAGTTCGGCCCTTTCATCTTGTCTTTCACACTGCGGGCCAGCTTTTCGATCTCATCGGCCTTCTTGATCACGTCCACCGACATGACATGTTCATTCGATTTCTCCACGTAAGTCTTCAGCTCCGTCGCCAGCTTGAACAGCTTGTCGGCATCGGTTCGCAGAGCAGTCTGGCGCTCCACGTTCGCCTTCTTGGCCATCTCGTGCATTATCTGCTGACGCGAATCCTCCTCGTTCGACGGGGCCACGTCAAAATCGCCGCGGGCATGAGGTGGTCGGGGCGCTCCGCTTTGGCCGGGTAAAGAAATAGGAGCAGTGAATAATGCACAGAGGAACAGGGTTGAGACAATCTGTTTCAGTCGCACGATATCCTCGAGAGGTGACAATCGTATATGCGATGGATTATACGTGGCGGACTTCGCCCAAAAAAGTCACTGGGGCATAATGCGCTTCGCCTGTTAAAAGCCAGGAGCAGATCCTGGCTTTGGTGAACGGGGTTGGAGTCGCTTCTACAGTGCGCTCATGTTGGACAAGAATTCGCCGTTCGCCTTGGTTTTACTCAGCTTGTCGATAAGCAACTCCATGGCTTCGACGGGAGACAGCGGATTGAGTACCTTGCGCAGGACCCAGATGCGCGACAGGTCCTCTTTCGGAATGAGCAGCTCTTCCTTACGAGTGCCTGAACGCTGAATGTCGATGGCCGGGAACACGCGCTTGTCGACCAGTTTGCGCTCCAGAATAATTTCACTGTTGCCCGTGCCTTTGAATTCTTCAAAGATCACATCGTCCATACGTGACCCAGTATCGATCAGCGCCGTCGCAATGATGGTGAGCGAACCGCCTTCTTCGATGTTGCGGGCGGAGCCAAAGAACCGCTTCGGACGCTGCAAAGCATTGGAATCCACGCCGCCGGAGAGCACTTTGCCCGAGGGCGGAACAATCGTGTTGTAGGCGCGGGCCAAACGGGTGATCGAATCGAGTAGAATCACGACATCGCGCTTGTGCTCGACTAGGCGCTTCGCCTTCTCAATCACCATCTCGGCGACCTGCACGTGGCGTGCGGCGGGCTCATCGAAGGTCGAAGAAATTACTTCCCCCTTCACCGACCGCTGCATGTCTGTAACCTCTTCCGGACGCTCGTCGATCAGCAGCACCATGAGCACGACTTCGGGATGATTGGTCGTAATCGAGTTGGCGACGTTCTGCAGCAGCATGGTCTTGCCGGCGCGCGGCGGAGAAACGATTAAGCCGCGCTGTCCTTTACCGAGCGGCGTAAGCAAATCCATGACCCGGGCGCTGGCGTTCTCGCGCGTGGTCTCAAGCTTGATGCGCTCCTGGGGATATAGGGGCGTCAGATTGTCGAACAGAATCTTGTTACGGGCTTCGTCAGGCGACTCAAAGTTGACCGCCTCGATCTTGACCAGAGCGAAGTATTTCTCTCCTTCATGCGGCGGCCGCACCTGGCCACTGATGGTGTCGCCGGTTTTCAGGTCAAACTTACGGATTTGCGAAGGCGAGACGTAAATATCGTCGGGGCCGGGCAGGTAGTTATAGTCCGGGGAACGCAGAAAGCCGTAGCCGTCAGGCAGAATTTCCAGCACGCCCTCGGCAAAGATGTGGCCTTCTTTTTCGCTCTGCGCCTGCAGGATTTTGAAGATGAGGTCTTGCTTGCGCAGTCCGCTGGCACCGGGCAGATCCAAAGTCCTTGCGATCTTGGTCAGCTCGGTGATGTTTTTTTCTTTGAGTTCAGCGATGGTCATGATTCACCTAAACCCGTTCCACTTAAACGCAGTCGCTAGCGGTCGCGGGAGATTTTCAAAAGGAGGGTCACACAGGGAGATGACTACACGGGGCAGGAAGACGGGGCTGGTGTTAAGCAGCCCGCCGTTGTGCCTCAGCTACATTCTCTGGTTCCGACAAAATATCTTGCCGCTCCGCGCCTGCAATCCGGTCCAAAACACCGTTCATGGTTTCCTGGATTCTGGTGCTGGGCCGGTGGAACTTCCGCGTGGCCTTGGAGGCAAGCTGACACAGCATATACCGATTCCGCAAAGTTTGCAAAGCATCGAACACACGATCAGAGCGCATATGCCTTAGTTCTCCTTACTTATTGATTGTGGGCATTCACCTTTCCCCTTTTACCAGGCAGCGACCAAACCGAACAATCGAGGCTAAACCACTGATTCCAAGCAAGTTGTAAAGGAGTCAGCGTACCACTCACCTGAATAGATGCGTTAACGGACACCGAAGATGCTTGATTTTCTGGATTAGGCTCCGCAGGCGCAAGTGCTCAGAAAAGAGGCCCGCAAGCCACGCATGTCCCGGGAACAGGTTAATGTAGACGGAAATTGGGTAGAGGTCAAGTTGTTTCTTTGGCACATGAGAGCAGGCCGCATGTTCTCTTTTTTTGGCACCCCTGCTCACGGCTGAACGCGATCTTTTAGGATTAGGGTGCGCTTTACGCCCGGCCGGACCGTGGACTTACGGTCCGTGGCTGCTGACTGATGTCCCCAAGCAGACGACCAAAACGCGGTAACAAACCCGAGGCAATCAGCCCCGAACCAAATACTTTCGAGCTATCAAAGTCTGCAACTGCATAAGGGATTGTGCAAGACCTGCGTTAGCGTGTAATTTCCTTCCAGACTGCTCAACGCATCTTTCCGCCGCGCACCTTATCTTGGGTGACGGGTCCCTGCGATAGCCAGCCGAATTTCAATTCCAATCATGGCAAATAAATCTCTATCTATCTATTTCGTCAACCGTTGTCTAATCTGTAGAGGAACTCTTCGACCCGCTGTCTGCGCTGCCGCCCCTCGTCCACTGCCGTAAATGCGGCTCTAGACTGCTGCAAATGAACGCCGTATTTTTCTCGTATGGCCGGAAAGGTGTGGAACCTCCCGTTAACTGTTTGCACAAACTGCGAACCAACACAACGCAGCCCCGCGAGCGCGCCGACGTACCGACACCAGCAACACCCTCTTCACGGTTCCTCCCTTCAATAAGACCCTGCCTGCCGGCACATGGGAACAGCTTTATGATTGCGCCATCGTCGAACTCGACCATGCCCAATTGCCACGGAGAACTCTTGGTGCGCGCCACGCGATCCCCGATAGGGCAGAAGAAATCCTAACCCGCCCATCATGCGGCCAACACACCGCGCCCTCAATACCGGGTTCAGGACGTTGCGCACGCTTGAGGAAGTGATCGCGAAAGAAAAATCAGCGGTATAAAGAGACTCACTCGACGATAATGTGCGCCGCTGGGAGGCGAAAGAAGCCGGCTGTTTCGCCGGCCGGGGGTGAGATGTCTGAGTGCTGGATGCTAACTGCTGAGGGCTACGCCCACTAATGTCCGGCCCAAGCTCGGATACTGAATTGCTTCGGCGATGTGCTTGGGCTCGATGTTTGCTTGTTCTTCGATGTCGGCGACGGTGCGGGCTACTTTGAGGATGCGGTCGTGGGCACAGGCGCTTAGCCGTTGCTGAGTCATGGCGCGTTCGAGCAAGCGCTCGCAGTCGTTGGGAGAGCTCGCAGAAAGTGCGGAGGGGAGCGGGAAGACATCTGTTAAACCGCGGCGCAGAGAGTCTGGTAGAGCATCACGCGAGGTCTACGCGGATGGAGACAATCCCTGCTCCCGACGATCGCGAAGATGGTTCAATCTACACGGGAAGGGAGCGTCCGCGATGTGACCTACGTCACAATGTTGGCGAGAGACCTGCGGAAAACTCGGCCTGTACACCGCCGAGTGATTTGCGATGCTGTGCCGTTCCTACGTATCAAATTGTCCAATAAATAGGGTTGTCGTTCCTTGCCGCTACGCATTACGATGAGCCAGTCAGGCGAGAGGCTCTCCGCTGATATGCGGGCGAGCCCGGCGGTTCCATCAATCATGGCGCAAGAATCTTCTCAGGTCTCACGATCAGCACGTCCACCCAGCAACCTCGAAAGGGAAGAATCCCAGCTATGGCGATTGTTGCTGCTGTTCATGGTTTTGTTGGCGGCAGGGTTCGCCGCACTTGCCTGGGAGCGACTTGAAAACCTGCCCTACCACTTGGGGGCGCTCGCTGTCGGCACGTTGGTGTTGTCGGTCTTGTTTGCGGTTTATGCGTACGGGCGGCGGCGTGAAGTTTCAGAACTTAAGACGCTCCTGCATGGATTGCAGGAGCATGTGGGCGCGGCGCCTTCTGAAGCGCAACTGGACCAGCTCAGCCAGATGATCCAGCGCTCGCAGCGCAGCTTCAAGGAACTGATTGACTCGTTTGAAGACGCGGCTTGCGCGGTTTCGCTCGATGGGACCATACGCACCGTAAATAAGCGTGTAGCGGAGATGGTGGGACTTCCCTACACCGCGATCGTGGGACACGACGTCTATGAATTCATTGCAGAGCCGACGCGGAGTGGAGTGGAAACCGGCCTCGGCCGTTTTCTGGAACGGAAACATTGGGCGGGCACGGTTCGTGTGGTCCTGAAAAATAACGCCCGACCCCTTTACTTCGATTGCGTGCTCAACGGCATCGTCAAGAGCGATGAGGTGGTGGGCGTGAGTGTGCTGGGACGAGACGTCACTGAGCAACGCGAGAAGGAGCTGCGCTTCACCGAATTGTTCGAGACTCTGCAGGAGGGAGTTTATTTCAGCACACCCAACGGCAATCTTCTGGATGCCAACCCAGCTTTGGTTGGTCTGCTGGGATATGAGAAGAAGGAAGAATTGCTTTCGCTGGACGCGGGTGACCTGAATTTCGATCCTGGTCAGCAGCCGGTTCTGGGCCGTGCCTCCGGGGACCGCGGCGCCGTGCGCACGCGGGAGATTAAGCTCAAGCGCAAGAACGGTACTCCCGCGCTCTTTCTCGATTCCTCGCGTGCGGTGTGGGACGTCTCCGGCAACGTGATCCGCTACCAGGGCACGCTGGTCGATATTACAGACAAGCGAAAGATGGAGCGGGAATTGCTTCAGCAGGAAGAATTCCGCCGGCGATTGCTGGAGAGCTTTCCTGATTTGATCCTGGTTATAGATCTCGGAGAGCATTACACCTTTGTGAGCTCCCGCGTACGCGACCTGCTTGGCTACCAGCCCGAAGACTTGTTGCGGAAGAAGATCTCAGATCTCGAAGATCACTCCCCGGAACTGGCTTCGCTTTATCATGATGTCGCTTCCAGCCGGCAGATTTTCGCTTCCGCTGAGTACGGGGCACGCCATCGCGACAGAAGCTGGCGCACGATGCGGGCGTCGGCCAGCCAACTTTTCGACGCTGAGTCCAAACTGAGTGGCGTAATCATCTCGGTGCGCGATATCACGGTGGAAAAGAAGCTGGAAGAACAGATTGTGCAGAGCGAGCGCCTAGCCGCCATGGGCCAGATGATTGGTGGCGTCGCACACGAGTTGAACAATCCCCTGACCAGCATTCTGGGGGTAAGCGAATTGCTGCAGGATGCACAGACTAGCGAGGCCGCGCGCAAGCAACTGGTAATGTTGCAGCAGCAGGCGCGGCGCGCGGCCGAAATTGTTCACAACCTCACCTATTTCTCCCGTCCGCCTGCCCCGGGAAAGACTCGCGTGAACCTGGCAGAGATCGTGGAGCGCACGCTGAACCTCCACGCCTATTCGCTGCGCAAGAACAACATCACCGTCGACTTCCTCCGCGAACCCACGGTGCCGCTCGTCGAAGCGGACCCGCATCAACTTATGCAGGTGTTTCTCAATCTGGTGTTGAATGCGGAGCAGGCAATCCGCGAGGCCCGGGATCGCGGAACCTTGCGAATACGCCTGGGCTGCACCGGCGATTCGGTTTGGGCCAGCTTTCACGATGATGGTCCCGGCATCGCGGGAGAAAGTCTGCCTAACATTTTTGATCCCTTCTATACCACGAAGCGGCCGGGCCGCGGGACGGGGCTGGGGCTTAGCATTTGTAAGGCGGTGATGAAGGAACACGATGGCAGCGTGGAGGCTGCGAATGCTCCCGGCGGGGGGGCGGTGTTCACGGTAAGGTTACGCGCGGCGGCGAAGTACACTCAACCGGGTAGGTAGGAGAATCCCCTAGGGAAACTAGTTGAGAAAGGGGCTCTGTATGCGTCGCTTGCGCTCGCGCTCCTACTTGCTCCCTACTCGGGCGGACAACAAGTAGAGGCAGCTCCGATACCC
>QIAN01000290.1 GCA_003225005.1 Acidobacteriota bacterium
AAACCATTCGTCGTGCTCCCATCGCCAATTTCGTTTGGTTGTGTGGAACTCGACGCCACAGCGGTAAATCACCGATGTTACAGGCGGAACATATCGTGCCATGGGCACCTGGCCACTGGCGTCATTTATGTCGCCAATAGGAATAGGCCTTTCCTAGATCGAATCAGCCAATTCTGAGTCAGCCTCCCTCGCTGGGCCAGGCAATCCGCCGCAGAAGCACACAGCCGGAACGTTAGGTTCAAACTGCACTCGCTTGGTACAAACGTTCCGCGCGGGACATCTTGCGGCTTCTTGAAGCCACCATGGAAACAGAACGTTCCATGTGGAACACATGTCCGGGCCTTTTCAAAAGCGTATTTAGGGACAATCAAGTGTTCCACGTGGAACACGAGACACATTTTGCACAGAAAAGTGAACCACTCACCGGAATGTGCATTGCTTTTGAAGTGCGAATCGCATTATGCTGCGAGTGGCTCTGGAATCCTCCAACAATTAAAATGGGACGCGTTATCGCGGTTGCCAACCAGAAGGGTGGCGTCGGCAAAACCACGACCGCCATCAACCTAGCTGCGTCCTTCGCGGCTGCGGAAGTGAACACGCTGCTCATTGACTGCGACCCGCAGTCGAATGCCTCGAGCGGCCTGGGTTTTGTGAAGGACCCGGAACGTGTCAGCACCTATCATCTATTAATGGGCGCGGCCGAAGCGGACGAAGCCCTGCAGACCACCGAGCTTGAACAGCTCTGGCTGATTCCCTCTCACAAGAATCTGATCGGGGCAAACCTTGAGCTGGTCGAGGCGGAGCGGCGGGAGTTTCGCCTGCGGGACGCGCTGGCGGCTGTCCGCGAACGCTTTCAGTTCGTGGTGCTGGACTGTCCGCCGGCGCTCGACCTGCTCACCCTGAATGCGCTGGTGGCTGCCGACACGGTGCTGATTCCGATGCAAGGCGAGTACTTTGCACTCGAAGGCATCAGCGAGCTGCTCGATACCATTGAGCGGATTCGCGCGGGGCTTAACCCGGAACTGGCGATCGAGGGCGTGGTGCTGACCATGTTCGACGACCGCACCAACCTGGCTCAGCAAGTGATGGGAGAACTGAAGAAATTCTTTGGCGAGAAGTTGTGCGCTACGTGTGTGCCGCGGAACATTCGGCTGGCGGAGGCCCCTAGCCATGGAAAGGCAGCGCTGGTTTACGATCCGCGGTCGAAGGGGGCGGAAAGTTACATTCGGCTGGCGAAGGAGATCATCGGGCACTATGGGCCGGCGGAGTTGGGAGTCCAGGCGCCGGGGGAGCAGCCTGCGGCGGAGATGGATAAGTCGGCTTAGTATATTGATATACATCGATCTTTATGTATTGACTATTGTCGATATACGAAATTGGCCGACGACATTACATCGATACTTATCGATATACTAGTTGCGCGGAACCGGCGACCAGGGGCGCGATCTCTAGTGGAGCCGGTGAAGGTTCCGGGGGTGGCATAGGTCCTTCGCTTCGCTCAGGATGGCGGAGTCGGAAAGACGGGCCGTCCCTCGGTGAGCGTCGAAATGGTTGGCTTGGAGAGAGCGAACTGAATGACTACTACGAGAACGGCTGCGGCTGAGAAGGTGAGCGGCGGGGTTGGTACTTTGCGGGAAAAGCCTGCGGATGCTTCCAAGGACAAGGAAAAAGCCGAGAAGCGGCGCGCCCTGGGGCGCGGGCTGGAATCTTTGCTTCCCGGCCCTCGGATGGTCGCAGGTAGTGCTGCGACTGCTGTGGATACGCGTGGTACGGGAAGTGTCAGAGTTGAAACTCCGGTTCATGCCAGCGGGGCTGCGGCGGACCATGGGGTTCCTCACTTCGTTCGGGATGACAGGGGAGAGGGAGTGGGCCCGGGCGGCGGGGCGGCGGCGGAGACTGCGTCGGCAGCGGTGGTTCGAGGTGATTCGCAGGCGGGGGCGGCAGGTCATCCCGAAACAGCGGTTCAGAACGAAACTGTCTGGCGGACCGCAGTGTCCGCCCCACACGAGCCCGCGAGTGGAGTGATTGCGGAGATGCAGGCGGGGCGTGTGTCTTCGAATATGGTGAGCAACATCCCCCTTGATCATATTGACAAGAATCCTTATCAGACGCGGTATCTGTTTGATCAGGAGTTGCTCGAGGAGCTGGCCGATTCCATTCGCGTGAATGGAGTGGTGCAGCCCGTGGTGGTGCGTCCGGCGGAAGAAGCAGGGCGCTATGTATTGATTCTGGGCGAGCGGCGCTGCCGGGCGTCGAAGATGGCGGGAAAAGAATCGGTGCCGGCGATCGTGCGGCGGGTCTCCCAGCAGCAGGCCGCCGAGATGACCGTCATCGAAAACCTGCAGAGACAAGACCTGAATTGTTTGGAACAGGCGGAAGCTTTCCGGTTGTTGAGCAAAGAATTTAATTTGACCCAGGAGCAGATTGGCGCGCGGGTTGGAATGTCGCGAGAGTCTGTGTCGAACTACATGCGTCTGCTGCGACTGCCGGAAGAAGCGATGCAGTATTTGGCAAACGGACAGATTGGCTTCAGCGAGGCGCGGGAAATCCTGAGCCTGGACGAGGCGACAAAGATTCCGTCCTTGGCGGAAGAAATCGTCAAGCAGCACATGTCGGTCGAGCAGATCAAGATGATGGTGAGCCGGATGAATGGCTGGCTCGATCCGGTGCCGGGAATGCCAGGGCAAGAGAAAAAGAAAGCTGGATCGCGGTGGCAGGATCCGAATGTGCGCGCGGCGCAGTTGGAGTTGGAGCGGACTCTCGGGGTGCGGGTTCGGATTCGCGATAAGAAGGGCAAAGGGAAGATCTTGATTGAGTACTCGAATGTGGATGACTATGAGCGGGTCGTGGGGATGCTGCGCGGCACGAAGGGCTAGGCTCCTTGGGCTCAGGATTTCGCCGCGCCGCGCCCGCTTCGCTCACGCCGCGCAGACGCCTCCAACGATGAGCGGGTTAAGGGAAAAGAAGAACTGGCGTCGCGTTTCGGGTCTGGAGTTCGAACTCTTCCGGTTCAAGTCGGGCGTGAGTTGCGAATTCGATAAGCAAGGTATCCCACTACGGCAAGATTGATAATGAGAACCAGGATTTTGACCGGACTGGGATGGCGGTCTATCTCGTAAATCTCAACTGGAACCAGCGAGCTGGTGACGGTTACGGTGAACCACTCCGCCCAACGTCTCACCATCCAAGAGACCCGATGCCCTCGATTAGAAACAGTCCTGCATAAACGAAGCTGCCCACTCCCAGACCCTTGATCTTATTGGGAGGAAGGTTTGCCAACTTCTGAAGCGCGCTATCGACGTACTGGCTGCCTGGATCAAATCCCAGCATCGCGGCCCAACGATCCAGGGCGCCCGCCGCGTCCTGGTGGAGCAGCTTTAGAGCGCCCACCCCCACTGCGATCAGCAGAATCGCCTTTAGCAGCTTGAACACTGCGATCAACCGGATCATTGCATTATTAGAGGATTTCATGCGAAGGCGTGATTGAGCATGGTACGTCAAAGCCAGCGTGTGGCGGGGATGCGAAGAGGGAAAAAGTAATTCTTTGGTCGGTCTTAGACTGCAGCTCGACCATGGTTGTCGACTCCTTGTCGGCAGCTTCGAATCGCATCCCTTGACCGTTTTTAGCGGCGGACTCTCCCACAGGGGATGGCCGCCAGTGTATTCTTGCCGACCTACGGTGCCGTTGGCACTGATCTAGAGCTTCGGCCTGACCGCACTGGTCGAGTGCGCGGTTTCTTGTTGATCCTACCTCGGCAAGAATCAAGCTGATAATAGTGGAACGAAAACCTGCTGGCCGCATCCCCGTATGCTTTTGCCATGCAGTCTATTGTGGAACTGGCCGTGGAAGTGGGAAAGTTCGCATGAATGATCACTCATGACTGATCATTCGTTAATAAAGCGTGGCCGGCGGATGGATCCGTGCTCTCCCTGAGGTACCTCAGCGGAAGGTTCTGGTGGAAGAGCGGAAGTTTCAGGTTTCGCGGACGGGGTCGCGGCGCTTTCGGACGGTTCGGTCTGTTGCAGGCGGGGAGGGGACAGTTGGCGCGGCTGGGCATGGGGTTGTGCAGTTCCGGGATTTGCAGACGCAGAAGTGTGTGGCGGCGGTGGTGGATGGGGAGGTGCATGCGTGTGGGTGGAAATGAGGGCTTTCCCGACAGGGTAAATGGATGGGTTTCGCGAGCTGAATTATTTTCTTGGTAAGCGGTCTACCTAGCTGTCCAGCCACCGTCGATGAGGATGGTATCACCCGTGATCAGGGACGCCGCGTTCGAGGCGAGAAAGACGACGGCTCCGGCTACGTCCATGGGCTCGCCAATTCGGTGAAGCGCGGCGATGCGCTCGATGACATCAGCACGGAACTCAGGGTTGGCCAGATATTCCTGCGTACCCGGAGTGCGGATGAACGTGGGTGCCACCGCATTCACCGTGATGTTGTATTTTCCCCATTCGATGGCCAGGCATTTGGTGAGGTGGGAAATGGCGGCCTTGGTCATGCAGTAGATCGACTCCGTGGGCAGGGCAACGAATCCGGCCTGTGAACTGATGTTGATGATGCGGCCGCTCGTTTGACGGATCATCACACGCCCGGCAGCCTGACTGGCAAAAAATGTTCCCTTCAGATTCACGGCGAGCGTGAGGTCGAAGTCCTGTTCGCGAACGTTCTCGGCTAAATTGTCAGGAGCGACGCCGGCGCTGTTGACCAGGATGTCGAGGCGTCCGAAATGCAGGACGGTGTCATCGACTGCCTTGAATATCTGATCGAGCCGGTTGACATCCATTTGCAGGGGCAGGGCGCGGCGGCCCAGCGCAGTGATTTCAGAAGGGAGGCCTGCTCGGGCGTTCACGTCGCGGAATCCGAGGGCGACATCTGCGCCGGCATTGGCTAGAGCGAGTGAAATTGCGCGGCCTAGGCCGCGCGCGGCGCCGGTTACCAGCGCCACCTTGCCGGTGAGATCGAAGCTGGGAAAATCCGTCGGCATCTACGCTCCTCAGTTTGTGACTTTCGGGTTGATGGCGGCCAATTTGCCGCGCCCATAGAGGACCCGTCCGGGGAGCGCTCCAGTGTGCTTGCCCTGATCGATGACGACGGTTCCATTAACGATGACGTAAGCGATTCCGGCTGGATATTGTGAGGGATCCTCGAAGGTGGCTTTGTCGCTGACTTGTTTAGGATCGAAGATAGCGATGTCTGCTGCCATTCCGGGGCGAAGCAGGCCACGATCGGTCAGGCCTGTGATCTGCGCGGCGAGGGAAGTCATTTTGCGGATGGCGTCGGGCAGGGTGAGTACTTTTTGCTCGCGCACGTAGTAGCCAAGGACGCGAGGAAAAGTTCCGTAGAAGCGGGGATGCGGTTTGCCGATGAACTTCATGTCAGGATTCACAGCGACACCGTCGGAGCCGACGCCGACCCAGGGCTGCTGCATGGCGAGGCGGACGTCAGGCTCGCTCATCACGAAATAAATAGCGTAGGGAAAGGTGACTTCGGAGATGAGAAGCTCGCAGAGCGCATCAACCGGATCTTTCTTCATGCTGGCGGCGATCTCGTCCATGCGCTTGCCTTCGTATGACTTGTTCTGCGGATTCTGTAGGGAGGCGACCATGGCGCCGTGCCAACCGCCGGCGAGTTGGATCTGGTTGCCGCCCCAACCGGGGACGCCGCGGGCGATCATCTGGCGGATTTCATCGCGCGAGGCTGGGTCTTTCAGGCGCTCGATGACTTGCTCATGCGTGCCTTCGAGATGCAGGCACAACTGAAGTCCGGTCATGCCCGCTAGGTACGGATACTGATCGGCGGTGACGTCGAGGCCGCGGTCACGGGCGCTCTGGATTAGCGCGTTGGTCTCGGACATCTTTCCCCAGTTGCGCTCTCCGGCCATCTTGTAATGCAGGATGTGCACGGGCAGTCCAGCCTTCTCACCAATTTCAATGGCCTCGCGCAGCGCTTCGGAGATGTGATCTCCTTCATCGCGGATGTGGGTGGTGTAGATTCCGCCATAGTGAGCGGCCACGCGGGCCAGTTCGCTGAGTTCGTCTGTCTTTGCGTAGGAGTTCGGGAAATAAATCAGTCCCGAAGCCAGTCCGATGGCGCCGTCCTGCATGGCCTGCTTAACCAGCGATTTCATCTTGCTGACTTCTCCGCCCGTGGGCGCGCGATTTACATTACCCATCACGTCGAGGCGGATTTGTCCGCTGCCGACATAGGAAGCAATGTTGACCGCTGTGCCGTGCTTTTGGAGGGTGGCGAAATATTCTCCAAGTGTGCTCCATTCACGCTGGAGGCCCATGCTGGCGAGTTCTTTGTCCAGTTGCGGAAGGGCTGGACCGAGCACGGGGCCGGCCGACTCAGATTCTCCAATAATTTCGGTGGTCACACCCTGGCGGATTTTGCTTTCTGCTTTGCCGTCGGCCAGCAAGGCGAAATCGGAGTGGCTGTGAAGGTCGATGAATCCAGGGGAAACGACCATGCCTTGGGCGTCGATTGTCCGCTGGGCTGGCACTTTGCCGATGCGTCCGATGGCCGCGATCTTTCCGCCTTTGATGGCCACGGCCCCTTCGTACCAGGGACTGCCGCTTCCGTCCATGATGTGCGCGTCAATTATGGCGAGGTCATAATGGGGGGCGGCAGGGTTTTGAGCGAAAGATGTGGAGGAGAAGTTGGCGAAGAGCAAAATCACGACCACACAACGCACAGCCCTGCGGATTGGCATCGGAACCAGCCTCCAACGGATACGGAGTATAGCAGCCCGATTGTGAGATTCTGACCATCCTCTCTTCTGTTGTTAGCAAGTTAAAATGTCCGGTTTTTCTTAGCACGTGACATGTCCGGTTTGAGTTAATGAACCAGCAGCAGTCGGGGCTGTGGGAAAGTGGGAATCCCGCGGTTTTTGCGGGAAGCGCGGTGGGAAAGTCGGTTTTTGGACTTTTCCAGCGCGCGTCTTTTCCACAGCCCGTCGCGCCGGCTTTTTATCTGCAGCCCAGGTCTCACCTTGTGCGCTGTATCGGCCCAGCCGATGCGGTCCGTGCGTCAGGC
>QIAN01000289.1 GCA_003225005.1 Acidobacteriota bacterium
GTGGACAAAATGTTGGTTCTGTAAGCCGCGGTCTTCATAGGCTTGGCGGATATACCCAAAACGGAAGTTATTAATCCATGAGTTGCTAAAGGTCGAGGTGAAACCTGCGGTTATGCCTTTACTCGTGACCACCTCCAGCACCGAGCTTGGTTGCCCGGGGAACTGTTGCGGTCCGGCCGCATTGTGGTCTCCATCCTGCACGCCGCGGACGAACAGCCGATGGCTTCCGCTAGCGGTGAGGTTGTAATCCAGTTTCGCGACATACATATTGAGGTTTTCGGGAGCCGAGGCGGCAAACGTGTATCCAACCGTGTTGAATCCGTCGCCGGCGCTGCTGCTGTTCCCGTGCGGATACTGCTGGAACACGTCCATCACATACGGGTTCGCGCCCGGAAACGATCCGATGTGCGCCCCACTGCTATATGTGCAACTGCCGATGGATGCGCAGTTCGGATCCAGATTCGCCAACTGCGCAGGACTAAGCCTTTCCAACCCAGACGTTGGACAGTTCGCATCGGTCGCGTCGCACGGGTAATTGATGTAGCCATTTCTCAGGTCGTCGCTGGGAACAGTCCGAATTACGGATTGGTCCTCCCGCTTTCTCATGCCCTCAAAGCTGAGAAAGAAAAACAACCGATCTTTCTTGATGGGGCCGCCCACGAATGCTCCATACGTATTGCGAAGGAGGAACGGGGGGCGGTTGGCAAGTCCACTGGAAATTTGCGATGCTTTAATGAACCAATCGTTGGCGGCGAAGGTTGGACGGTAGTACTCATAGGCTCCGCCGTGAATGTGGTTGGTTCCGCTCTTGGTCACGAGAGCGATTTGACCTCCTGAGGAACGGCCGGAATCCGCATCCGAATTGGCCGTGGTCACACGAAACTCCTCCAGCGAATCCAGGGGAACGCGCAGGGAACCTTGCAGTCTGCCGGCGGCTTGATCGTTGTCATCCACGCCATCGAGGGTCACGTTGGTCTGGTCGCTGCGACCGCCGTTTACCGCTCCCGCACGGCTGTCGACATCGAAGCCGCTGGCCGTAGTGCTATTGACCTTGTCCAGATTGTTGCCGGTAAAAGTAACCCCCGGCTGCAACGTCAGAATGCTAGTCGGCTCCCGGCCTTCAAAGGGCAGCGCTTGGATTTGCTGGGTATCGAAGGCGTGCCCCATGGAGGCATTGTCTGTGTTGACCAGGGTAGGAGTCGCGTTCACCTCCACCGTCTGCACGCCCCCAGCCACTTGCATTGTCACGTTGACCGTCCCAGGCGTGCGCACCAAAAGCTGAATACTCTTCTCTATTACAGTTGCGAACCCCTGCGCCTTCACAGTTAGTTCATAGGTCGCAGGTGGCAGCTCAAGAAATTGATA
This sequence comes from Acidobacteriota bacterium, assembly GCA_003225005.1. Classification (GTDB taxonomy): domain Bacteria; phylum Acidobacteriota; class Terriglobia; order Terriglobales; family Acidobacteriaceae; genus Sulfotelmatobacter. The sequence goes on from QIAN01000289.1 coordinate 1,366, forward strand.
CTCGCCCTGAGCGCTCGTCGTGAGGTTGCGCGACAAGCCGGTCGCCGGATCGCTGAGGGTGACGGCTGCGCCGACCAGGACGGCTCCTTTCGGTTTGAATACGACATATCACATATAGAGCTTCCAGATTTGGAAGTTTATGCACGCCGGTGCAAGAGCGCTGAGGCAAAGACCGAAGCCAGAACTATGACCGCGGGATAGCATTCCAGCGTGTAGCGCGGCTCGGGATTCTCCAGGGTCCCGAGAAATGCGGAGCGCAGCGGAAGAAATAAAACGAATAGGCCGATGCCAAAAATTGCGTGCGAGCGCATGAGGCCGGCGGCCGACAGAACGACATACAGCAGATTAATCACGCCGAAACCGAGGCTGACCGCGAGCCAGCGCCCGTCGTCGTTAAACTCCCACCAGCGTCGGAAGGACACAACTCGGTTCGCGGACGCAGCCACATGTCGACGATACGCAGTGTCGGAAGCCAAACGTAATACCGGATCGGCGCGGCGTGAATGCGCTCGGCCGCCAGGGCCGCGAAGCGGGCATCGAGTTCAGGAGTGATGTCGTGGTCGCGGTTGTAGTCGGCGAAAAGATCGCTTGTTTGTTGCCGCTGGGGCTCGGAATCGAAGGCGCGGTGCGTCAATCTCCCCTTCCGGGACGCCCCAGTAAATCTCCTGCACAGAGACGTAGTCGGCGATCCAAGTTTTGACCCAGCGATTAAAACCGGTCATGACTACTTCGTCGGAGTCAGTCGCATATGGCGGAGCTAGAGGCTCGAAGCGGTGGAGCGTGTGCAGATTCCGCAGCGTCCAGGGAACCAGTCATTACAAACCTAAAACTCGATTTCACAATGCAACTCCTAATCAAGGGATCGCTGAAAGGCAACCCCCGCCAAAATATTTCTTGCCAAAGGCGATGCCCGAAAACTGACTCGCCGCCCATTCAAACTTGCAGTTCCCAGAAGCGCTTTACCTTCCAAGTACAGGTTCGCGGAATGCGGTGTCAGACGGCACTTTCGCGGCCACGCGCATCGCACTGCCCGCGCTGCTCCAGCTTTGATCTGTACCGCAAAAACAACATCGGCAACTACGAGTGCCTGACGTGCGAGTTGCAGGATATCGATGAGACTGCGGCCAGGAGGCTGCAATGAGAACGCCTGGAGCGAACCGCGCCCGCCAAGAAAAAAACCGGACCTCAACCGAACCCGCGCCAAATGCCGCGTTGAGCTTTTGTCTGCAGCTGCTTTGATTCCCTTCGGATCGGTAGGCTTGGGGGATTGGGAGCAGAAAACACAGATAGACCGATTGCAATCATTTGTATTTCAGCAGCGGTTGCTTTGTCCAAGTCCGCGAAAATACCGTCGAGAGCGGTCACTACGGCAAGGGCACGACCGACACTTCCCTGAAGTAAACCTCGGACCCCGGATGATTCTGCAGGCCAATGAAACCGGAGTCTGGACGCGGCCCTCGATCCGGATCATGAGAGCCAGGAGGTTTCGCCGGCACAGTTTGTCCCTCGGTAAAGTCCGTGACCTTTATCGAGTTGAGGTACACGATTGTGCGCGGCCCATCAATTGTTATGTTCATCGTGTTCCACTCGCCGATCGGTTTAATCGGGCGCGCCAAAGCCCTTGTAAATGTGTAAAGCACGCCGGTGCACGAGTAGTCGTCAGGCCAGTCGCCAATTTCGACCTCGTAACCTCGGTTGATCGGCATCCACGGCTCAGTAGGCTTGTCCGGTATGCGAATAAAAACCCCGGAGTCGGATTCCTTCGCGCTGAGTTTGAAGACAACCCGAATGGTGGCATGGGCAACCTTTTCTCGTGTGTACCAAAGCATGCCCATTCCACCCTCTGTCTTCATCGTGCCGTCCGTTACAACAAACGAGCCTGGACCGACTTGTTGCCAGCCATCGAGATCCTTCCCATTAAATAGAGCGTGGCTGGACTGTTGAGCAGCCAGGGAATTGGTAGTGGCAATGACGAACAAACAGATGGCCATTCCATAGAGCTCAGATTTACGTAAATTGCGGGCTGAACAATTCATGGCTTCATCGCGTGACCTGGGTTAAAAACGATCCCACGATCTCTAACAGGGGTGGCAGCAACCGTCAA
>QIAN01000038.1 GCA_003225005.1 Acidobacteriota bacterium
TACAAGTAAGGGATGAGGGGAATTGCGATCCAGTCGTAACCGCTGACGCCGTTATAGCGGCTGAGAACGACGCCCGGCTCTCCGGATCGACAGCGACGCAAAACCAGCGGCGATTCGGCGCAGACGCCTGACAAAAAAACGGCAGCGTGCCCGGTCGCGGTGAACGCGCCAAGCTTGCCGTAAGGTTCCTCAAGAAGGAGCGTCGCCGAAGCGCGTGCAAACGACACGGAGCCCAGCAGCACAGATAACGTGCAAAAAGCTAGCCGTATTCCTGGTTTGTGCGCTGGAGACATAGCTTTCCTGATGATTCTTCAAAGGATTCCTCCTAAACGGAAACCCTGTGGAGAGAGATTAGTTGCCGCCGGAACAGGTTGCCAGTTACCGAAGTCAGGCGGAAATTTAGATGGAGGTTACGGGATTAGGACGGTTCCGGTGGGTGTTACGGCAAAACACTGAAAACGAATACGTTAGGCCGAAGGAAGGAGCATTTTCGTGGCCCACGCAGCACTATCGGCCACCGTCTCATCTTCGTCCTTGGTAAGCTTCTCCAACAGGGGCAAGAACCCTCGATTCTTGCTGTTTCCCATCGCGATCACGGCATTGCGACGAAGACCGCTCCTTTTAGCCCGCCGGATTGGAGATCGTTTCAAAACACGGCGGACCTCTTCAGGATTTATTTGTGCCAGCCATTCCAGTGCCGGATTCACCAACCCCGGCCGCGGCTCGAGTTCAGTTGCGGTTGTCGGCGGAGCTTTGCGGTTCCATGGACAGACGTCCTGGCATATATCGCAGCCGAATACCTGCTGTCCCATTCCTGATCGCAAGTCTTGAGGAATTTCGCCGCGCTTTTCGATGGTGAGATAGGAGATGCATCTGTTCGAGTCCAGCTGGTAGGGCGCAAGCAATGCATCGGTGGGACAGGCATCTATGCAACGGGTGCAGGAACCGCAGCGATCGGCGGCAGGCCGATCGGGCTCAAGCTCAAGTGATGTCAAGATCACGCCCAGGAAGAGCCATGAGCCGACCTTCTGATTGATAATGCAAGTGTTCTTGCCGATCCAACCTACTCCGGCATATTTTGCCAACACTCGTTCGACGATGGGGCCGGTATCAACATAGCAGCGCGTCTGAAGAGCAGGTACGGTTTCGCTCGTGCCGGAAGGAGTTTCTGTCGCGGATTTCCGAATCCGGACAGGGGAGGGATCACCGCATGCCCGGTCGAGCGCCTCCTCCACCATGCGCAGTCGGCGCATGACGGCGTCGTGATAATCTTCGCGGCCCCAGGCATAGCGCGAAATCCATCCTCGCTCTCGGTCGTTGACCTGGGTGGAGTATGGTTGGGAAGTGTTGTAGTTGAGGGCGCAGACAATGACGCTGCGTGCCCACGGCGCCGCGTTCCGCAACGCCTCTCGCTTCAGGCGGCCTTGTTCATCGCGTGCCTTCATATAATGCATTTCGCCCGCGCGCCCGGCCTCGATCCAGGGACCGAAATGTGCCAGCTCGGGAGCGTCAGTAACTGGCGCCACTCCAGCCAGGTCGAAGCCCGACTCCTGAGCTGCCTGCTTCACGATCGCCGTGATACGGCCTATTCGAGACCTGAGAGGGCCGTCAACGGCGTGACCATTCGCGCTTCGCATTCAGTTTTCACGGTCTGATCCGCGAAACCCGCCGTGAGGACGTCTCGCGCCTGTCCAGCTACAGGATATTGAATCTTCAACTACTTTGCCGGAGGGCTGGCAGCAGCTCGGCGGAGAAGCCTCCGTCTTAGCCTGAAGCAGCGAGACAATGGGGGGCGCCCGCCGTGAGCGCCGCTCTACGACGCGCGAACCATGGATGACCAGCCAGCCGCACCGAAAGATCACCATCAATGCCCAGCCATACGGACAGCATCCAGGTTATCCAAAAACGCCGACAGGCAGCCTGAGATCAACTCCCACGAGCTTCTCTGCCATAGCCCCGCGGCAGCGCGGGGCTGTTTTTCGCGGGACAGTTTAAACCGAGAAAAAGAAGGATAGCAAACCCGGGCCGTCGGAGGTCGACACCTCGACGGCAGGAACTGCCTACACTCCCAGTTTCTTCACTTCCTCGCCATAATACTTGCGATAGAGAATGTCCCACTCCTGCGAGCCTTCGAGGATCGTGCGCTTCTGGCTCTCTATTTTCTGGCGAGCGGCCTGGTCTATTTTTTCTTCCCGGTTGAGCAGGTCTTCAAGAATCTTGCGGGTTTCCTGCCGGATGGTGTTTGGATCTTCAATAAACTCGACTTCGTCCATTTGCTTGAGGACCTCGGCCACGGCCCGCGCCAACACATTCACTTTGTCGCGGCTCAGCCTCACAGCACCGCCTTGTATTTGCGCACCAGTTCGCTTTTCACTTTGCGGAACATCTCCTGATAGTTGGCGCCGCTGTTGCGCATCTCTTCGGAATAGGCCTCGAGGATCACTCGTACTTCGTCGTTGATGCGGTCTTCGAGGGATAGTTCGTCTACCAGCGCCACGTTTACCCGTGCGGTTACCGCGGCCACGGCTGCGGTCTCGATGAACTTTCCGGCAATCAGTTTCTTGGTGGCTTCGCGGGCTAAGTAGCCCACATATTCTTTGGAGAAGAGCATGTGCGGATAGGTTTTATTTGAAACAATTTTTCCGTTTGAAGCAGAAAGTGTAACACAAGGTACGGTTCACTCGATCCGCGACGCCACCGCCTTTCGTTCCACTGTCAGCGCTGGGGAGAGCGCTTCGGTCGCCCTTTTGACAGCCTTGCAGGATTCAAACCGAAAAATATGCTGGTGGACAGCGTGTTTAGAAAATCGAAGGTGGTTTCTACCATGCCAGGGTTCCGTCCCGCTGGCAGCTTGCTCGGGAACGGCATACAATGCTCCTTTAGCGACAAGCTTATGTCTCCCACGCCCGACGACCTGACCCCTCTCAAAGACGACATGATTGCCTTCATCGAAGGCCACGGCATGCGGCGTTTCCATGGGTTTGTGGACTACGACGAGGTCCAGTGCATCATGTGGGACATGGGCTCGAATCTCGATGGCTGGAAGGATTTTGTTGAGCTGGCCAAGACTGCAGGCGCTCCCTTTCTCACTACCCACTCCTGAATGCTGGAGCGCACTGAGCTGGACGAATTGGTGCAGAGGTTGACCCACTCAGAGTTCACCGACGGCGACGACGTTGAAGACGCGCGCTGGCTGCGTGCTTACCTGGGCAAGATTGGCTACCTGCAGTTGGGCTGGGCTTATCAGGGCTCGATGTTTATTTGCGAGGTAAGCACCGCGTGGTACGAGCGCTACCAGCGCTTGCTCGAAGTATCGGATGAATTTGGCGGCATTCCGATTGACGAGACCGATCAGGAGGAAGAGAGCTGACCTTTACCTTCCCGCCTTCGCCTCCACCGAATTCTGCCGAAGCCAGCGCACCCGCCCTCAAATGAAATGGTTGCTCAAACCCACGGACCCGTCTGCGGTTGTAACTCTGGCCGCTGCTTTAGCCGGGCAAACGGATCTGTGGTGGGGCCGCGGATTGAGCCGGGCCGATTGCTCCTCCATCCTCGCCAGCTTGCTGCTACGCCGCGGCATAACAGATTCAGATTCTGCCTTGCGTTTTCTGGCGCCGTCGCTGTCCCACCTGCACCCGCCCGAGCAAATGAGCGGCCTGCGCGTCGCGGTAGAGCGTATTGCAGCGGCCATCGAACGCAAAGAGCCCATTCTCATCTACGGCGACTACGACGTCGATGGCACGATGGCGGTCGTCATTCTGAAGGCCGCCATTGAACTCTGCGGCGGCAGCGCCGACTTTCACGTTCCCCACCGCATTCGCGAAGGCTACGATCTGCGCGACGATGTCATCGAGCGTGCCGCAGCGGCGGGGATTGGCCTCATCATCAGCGTAGATATGGGCATCCGTGCCTTTGCTCCCGCCGAAACCGCGCACCGCCTGGGGGTCGACCTGATTGTTACGGACCATCATCTTCCCGGCCCTGATGGTGTTCCAACCGCCTTCGCCGTACTCAATCCCAATCAAGCCGGCTGCGAATATCCCTCGAAACAACTCTGCGGAGCCGGAGTAGCTTTCAAGCTTGCGCAAGGACTGATGCGGCGTCTCCTCGATGGCAAAGACCAGTCGCGCCTGCTGACATCGTTCATGAAAGTTGTGGCGATTGCCACTATTGCCGACGCAGTTCCGCTGACGGGGGAAAACCGGGTTTTCGTCAAACTCGGCCTCGAAGCTCTGCGAACTGCGGTAAATCCTGGCTTAAAGTCTCTGCTTGAAGTGGCACAAATTTCACCAAAGCGCGCTCCCACGTCAACCGAGGTAGGGTTCCGTATGGCACCCCGCATCAATGCCGCTGGACGCATGGATATTGCCCGCGATGTCATCGAGCTGTTTAGCGTGAAAGATGTGGTTCGCGCGCGCGAATTAGCCGCGAAGCTCGATAAACTCAATTCCGAACGCCAGGACGAAGAGCGCCGCATCCTGCAGCAGGTGGACGCGCGGTTCGCAGAAGATTCTGCCCTTAGCGATGCCTACTGCATCGTGCTGGATGGCGACGGCTGGCATCGGGGAGTCATCGGTATTACGGCTACCCGCGTGGTGGAGCGCTACCATCGTCCCGCGCTCGTCATTTCTTGCGATGGTGACCAAGCCTTCGGTTCGGGACGCTCCATCCGCGCTTTTCATTTGCTGGAAGCCATTGACTCCTGTCGCGATCTCTTCACACGTTACGGCGGACATGCGCACGCCTGCGGTTTTGCCATGCCGGCAGCGAACGTGCCGCAACTTCGCGGCCGCCTGGACGCGTTTGCCCGCGCCCGCTTGACGCTGACCGACTTCGAGCCCGCGCTCGACTGCGATGCGGAACTCGCGCTCGACCAAGTCACGCCCGAATTATTTCAGGCAGTGCACATGCTTGAACCCTTCGGCGCCGGCAATCCGGAGCCCGTTTTTACCGCTCGGGCTGTTCGTTTAGCCGCTCCGCCGCGCATCCTGAAAGAGAAGCATGTGAAGCTTAAGCTCAGGGCAGGAGGAAAGATGCGCGGGGCGCGTCCGATGCCCCCCATCGTCTCGCCGGAGGAAGGGTCCTCGCGGCAGGAACTTTCAGCAATGGCAATATCGGTTACTCCCCGGTGTCACCCCGACGGAGCCGCGATTCGTCGCAGCGAAAAGATCGCTGTTACCGCAGAAAAACTTGCAGAGGAGAGCAATCAGCCGCCAGGTGCAAGTTTTGAGCCGAGAACGGAGAACCGGGCATTAAAAACTGGCTCTTGGCGAGACTCGATCGTGCTCGATGCCCTGGGCTGGAACATGGCCGAGCGCTTGCAGCAGTCGCCACTGCTTGCCGGCGACGCCATCGACGTTGCCTTCACCATCGGACTGAACGATCACCCCGAGTACGGCGGATTGGAACTTTCCCTGCGCGACCTCAAGGCAGTCCATGCCGGGAGCACGGAACGGCCCATGGTCGCGAAAGTCGCCTCCGCCGTTCCGTGAGTAGTGCCCCAATGCTAAACTTCCGGCTCGACAGAATCGGAGGTGCTCATGCGTCACTCGATCGTGGTTTCCCTGTTCCTTTCCTTGCTGGCCGTCAACTCATTTTCTCAGAAGACAACTGATAAACCCAAGCCCCCGGCATCGCAGGCCCCGGTTCCGTCCGCTCCCGCGGATTCCCCCAATCGCCTGCCCGTCAAGCGCGTAGTGCTCTACATGCAGCGCCGTAGTGCGGTGGCTCGGGTCGGTTTGGATTAGACTGGACTTAGCATGCCACGCTCCATCCATCGCCTGCGCCGCTGGCTCGTATGGAGCGCCGTGCTGCTCAGTTCTGTGGTCGCTGGAATGTATTTTCTTGGCCGTTCGCGCCAGCGTAACGTGCTCAATGAAGTGCCGGGAAAGATGGGGTACGGTGTCAAGCAGACCGCCAGTGGCTTCCAATTTTCCAAGTCCGAGCGCGGGCGTACGCTGTTTACCGTCCGAGCCAGGGACGTTAAAGAATTCGAACTGAATGGGCGCGCCGAACTGCACCAGGTCAACATTATTCTTTACGGTCGCGATGCTTCCCGTTTCGACCAGATCTCGGGCAATGATTTCCTATACGATCCGAAATCTGGCGACATCACGGCGAAAGGCGAGGTGCAGATCGATCTTGAAGCCAACCCGGCGGGTGTCACCAGCCCGGATCAGGCGGCTCCGAAAGAAATAAAGAATGCTATCCACCTCAAGACCACCGACTTGGTTTTCAACAAGGATAGCGGTAACGCATTCACCAATGCCAGAGTCGACTTCCGCGGAATTCAAGCCAGCGGCTCGGCCGTGGGTATTCAATACGCAGGCCATAGCAATACCCTCACACTCTCCTCCCAAGTCCATCTGTTGCTGACGGGAGCTAGCCCGTCGGTCATCGATGCGACGCATGCGGCCGTCACGGGCCAGCCACGCCAGATTTTGTTCGACCGCCCCGTGCTACACCGCGGCGACGCCTCCGCCCTGGCCGATCAGGCGACCTTGTTTCTGGGTCCGGACAATAGCGTAGAGCGATTAATCGCGACGGGAAATGTTCGCGGCACTATGCACGTGGCAAAGCGACATACCACGGAGAAAGTAAACGCCGCAGGCTTGGTCGGTGCAGGTGGATCCGCCACCAGACAGAATAAGTCTGTCGAACAAGATCAGTCTTCGGAGATGCAGGCTCGCTCCGATCACGCCGATCTTTACTTCAGCAGTGCGCACAATGAGCTTCGCACAGCCATCTTGACAGGAAACGTGCAGGTGGATCGCATTGGGCTTCAGAACATGGAGGGTAACGCGGGGCGAGTCATCTTGGATTATTCCGGCAAGAACCTACTCCAGAAAGTCCACGCCGCAGAAAGCGTACGTCTGGCGCAGCATGCTGGCCCGAACCCGAAAGCTTCTGCCAATGGAGGCACGGGAGCGCACGACTTCGAATTGACTTCGCCAATCGTCGACTTCTATGTCGTTGGTGGACGTTTCCTGGACTACGCCGATACCTCGGGCAACGCCAAGATTACTATTCTTCCGGCCGGCGATTCCGGCACCGTTTCCTCCACCGGCAACTCACCGGCCGATTCCGCGGACCAACGCACCGTCATCACCGCCGGCAAGTTTAAAGCGAAATTCGTCAGCACACCGGAGGGAGGCAGCAGCCTCTCCACAATGCACGGCGCTCCCGACGCGAAGATCGTCAACTCATCTGCCGATCAACCCGACCGCATCAGCACCAGCCGAACCCTGGACGCAACTTTTGTTCCCCGAGGCGGCATCGATTCCATCGTCCAACAGGGAGACGTCGCCTACACCGACGGTCAGCCGGCCGAGAAAAGGACCCAGGCTTGGGCCGACCAGGCGCGCTACACACCGGCTGACCAACTCACTGTGCTCACCGGCAGTCCACGAGTCATCCAGGGAGGCACAGCTACAACGGCAAGAATGATTCACATCAACCGCGCCACTGGCCAGGCCAGAGCCGAAGACAACGTCAAAACTACGTACAGCGATCTCAGCGAGCAACCGAACGGCGCCTTGCTGGCTTCTTCTTCTCCGATTCACGTAACCGCACGCAGCATGATTGCCTACAACGCTACCGGCCTTGCGCTCTACGCCGGTGATGCTCGCCTGTGGCAGGACGCCAACATCATCGAGGCCCCATCCATTCTGTTTGATCGGGAACACCGCTCGGTGACAGCCGAAGGCACCCTGACGCAGCCAGTCTCCACCCTCCTGATCCAGGCAAGTAACTCTCCCAGCGAAAAAAATTCGGGCGAGCCTCAAAAAACCCCGCCGGATAAGCAGAAATCGGAGAAATACAGTCCCGTGGCTGTCACTGCCGCCAGGCTCAGGTACAGCGACGCAGAACGCAAAGCTCACTATGAAGGTCGTGTACTGGCCAAAGGATCCGGCTTTACGGCTGCCGGCAAAAGCATGGACGTTTATCTTCTGCCGCGAAGTCAAACATCTAAGAATCAATTACTTGCCGGTCCCGGACAACTCGATCGGATTGTCGGTCAAGGGGACGTCGTCGTGCAGCAGTCGGGCCGTCGCGCCGTGGGCCAGCAGCTCGTCTATACCGCAGCCGATGACAAATTTGTGCTCAGTGGCGGATCCCCGAGCATTTTTGATGCCGAACGGGGCAAAACTACCGGCGTTTCGTTGACTTTCTTCAGACGCGATGATAGGGTGCTGGTTGACGGGGAAGCGAGTTCTCCTGTAGTCACCCAAACGCGAGTGGCACGATAAATGCGTATCCTGGCCACTGATGAGATTGGCAAGTCCTACCGTGGCCGACGCGTCGTAAACGGAGTCAGCCTGCGGGTAGAGCAAGGCGAAGTTGTTGGTTTGCTTGGACCTAACGGCGCGGGCAAGACGACAACTTTCTACGCCATCGTTGGCCTAGTTCCCCCCGATACTGGCCGGGTTTTGTACGACGGCCAGGACATCACCGACGTTCCCATGTATCTGAGGGCGCGTCAGTATGGCATCAGCTATCTCCCCCAAGAAGCCTCAGTCTTTCGCAAGTTAACCGTCGAAGAAAATATTTTGGCGGTGCTCGAGGCGCAGCCAATTTCCTGGCACGAACGTCGGGAAAAGATGGAGACGCTGATCGACCAGTTGGGTTTGGAATACATTCGCCAGAACCGTGGTTTTGCTTTGTCCGGAGGCGAGCGGCGGCGCGTTGAAATTGCGCGCTGCCTGTGCATCAATCCCACATTTATCTTGCTGGACGAACCGTTTTCCGGCATTGATCCTATCGCCGTTCTCGACCTGCAAAAGATCATCAGCGGGTTGCGGACGAGCGGAATTGGAGTGTTGGTTACCGACCATAACGTGCGGGAGACACTCTCGGTCACCGACCGGGCATACATTATTGACGATGGCAGAATCTTCCGCCACGGTCCGCCAGCTCAGTTAGCGAATGACCCGGAAGTCCGCCGCGTCTACCTCGGCGAGAGTTTCTCGCTGGTGTAATGCCTCAAAGTACGAGAAGGACCGCCTTCATGATACTTAGTGTCTTTCGTGGTTAGAGATTCAGGGAAGCAAACAAGCGACCATGGTCCTGCTGCAGCACAAACTGAGCGTCAAGCTGTCGCAACGGCAGATCCTGACTCCGGGCCTCGTGCAAATGGTCTCTGTCCTCGCGCTCAACAAGCTTGAGCTCAAGGACATGATCACCGCGGAGATGGTGGAAAACCCGGTTCTTGAGGAGCTCGAGGAATCCGTTCCTCTGCTCGATGAAGTAGGCCGTAAGGAGGAAGATCGGGAGCGCGCCGCTGCCGCCAGCAACGAAGAAAATCCTGCCACTGCGGCAGAAAAAAAAGATCCGTTTGAGGAAATCGATTTCGGCTCGTTCTTTCAAGACTATCTCGACCCAGGGTACCGCACGCACGGGGAGATGGAGGAAATCGAGCGCCCGTCTTTCGAGAATTTTCTCTCCAAGCCGACAAATCTGAGTGACCACCTTGCCTGGCAACTGGGTGCGCTAAGCCTGCCACGAGAAGTACGCGAAGCGGCTGAGCTGATTATCGGCAACCTCAACGAAGATGGCTACCTGATCGCCAGCGATGATGAGCTACTCGGCGTCGCTCCGCCCGCTCCGCCCGAAGCCGATGCCCTGACGGCCCAGAGTGTCGTCAGCGAAGCGCAGGCCCTGGGTTTGGCCGAGCTCAAGTCCGATGGCGAAGCTGCCGGTTCAACCATGACGTCGGGGGACGGCTCAGCGCCGGCATTGAGCACTCTGGAGACTGAAGCATCCGAGGTTCTCGGCGCGAACGGAGATTCGGTTACAAGCGAAATGACAGGGCTCGCCGAAACCATGCAAAGTGCGCCATGGGAAACGGCAAAGGCGCACACCTATGAACCCTCAGCACTTCTCGAGGCAAGCCCCCCGTCGTCCGGCATGGCAGCAGCTCCTGCTCCGGCGGCGGCGTCCGCGACCCCAGCTCCATCTTCCAAGCGTCCGGTTTACCAGCCCAAGTTCACGCCCTCCGACCTCGCGGCTGCTCTTGACGTTGTTCGGCAGTTGGATCCCCCCGGCGTAGGCTGCCGCGATCTGCGCGAATGCCTGCTCTCCCAGCTGCGTTACCACCAGCACCAGCTTGCCCTGCACAAAAACAGCGAGAAAAACGGAAACGGGACGGCGCAGGTTCTCGAAGATGCCGTTGCCATCGTCGATCAGCACCTGCGAGCTTTGCAGAACAAACAGCACAAAGAAATCGCCAAGACGATTAGCCGTCCGGTCGAAGCCGTTCAGCAAGCGCTGGACTACATTCGTACGCTCGATCCCCGGCCCGGCCTGCGCTACAACAAGGTTCAGGCCCGGCTCATCGAGCCTGACGTTGCATTCGTCAAGCACGGCGACGAATGGCTGGTGCTGATGAACGACGAAGATCTCCCGCAACTGCGCCTTAATCCGGCCTACAAGCGCCTGATCACGCGCGAGGGCAACGACAAAAATACCCGGGACTACGTCAAAGAGCGCTACAAAAGCGCCATCCAGCTCATCAAGAACATCGAACAGCGAAAACAGACCATCACTAAAGTCTGCTACTCCATCGTCATGCGCCAGGGGGATTTCCTGGAACAGGGAATCGATTATCTGAAGCCCATGATGATCAAAGAAGTGGCCGAAGAGATCGGTGTGCATCCTTCCACGGTCAGCCGGGCGGTTGCCAACAAATACGTCCACACCCCGCAAGGCGTGTTCGAACTACGGTATTTCTTCAGCGAGAGCGTTCAGGGACCGGAAGGCGGAAACACTTCCTTGCTCATCCTCAAACGGCGAGTCAAAAAACTTATCGACGAAGAGGACACTTCGCGGCCCCTTACCGACGAGCAGATTACGCGCATCCTGCAATCCCAGGGAATTCAGGTTACGCGCCGCACGGTTGCCAAATATCGGGAAGACATGCGCATCCCGAGCACGCATCAGAGGCGGGTAAGAAAATGAAGGGTTGTCATCCTGAGGCCGCCGCTTTTGCGGGAGAAGGAGCAGGGCGAGCCGCGCGAAGGGTCGCGTTCTTGGGGAGCCAATAGTCGCGCGTTTGGCTGGCTTTCCTTAAAATGCACGGCCCGATTTGCTTGGCTACGAATTGAGGAGGGGCGCTCATGAACGTGGAATACACCGGCAGGCACTACGAAGTTACCCCCGCCATCCGCAAAGAAGTAGAAACTGGCCTCACGAAAATCCTCAGAATTCTGGGCGACAAGTTTGAAACCAAAGTGATCCTCGCAGTCGAGAAGCACCGCCACAAAGCGGAAATCACCATCAGTCCGCGAAACGGCCCGCTGGTCGGCCTCGCGCAGGCCGGAGACATGCAAGCTGCCGTCAACCAGGCGCTCGACCATCTGGAGACTCAGGCGGTGAAATACAAAACCCGCTGGGAAACCAGGAAGCGGTCCGCGCGCAAAACCAAAGAAGTTAAAAAGTGGAACGGCGACGCGAGCCAGCAGCAAGATCTTCAAACCAGCGTCGGCCTCACGCAGAAGACTTCCGTACCGGTGGTAGTGCACAGATTCCCCGCAGTAGCGACGACTACCGAGGTGCACTTGGTGCGATCCGACGAGGCCGTGGCCATGCGTCCCATGACCCTCGAGGAGGCCATCAAAGAAGCCCACTTCCGCGACCGCGACGTCTTCGTCTTCCGCGATCCCAAAGGAAAAGTGATGATCCTGCACCGCACCCGCGACGGCAAAATGGAGCTGATCGAAGCGCCGTAGCGCAGACTCGCGCTTGATCTTGGGTGGCGCAGCGCTTGCTCATCTACTCGCGAGGGTGCCCCGTCCAAGCTTTGCTTGGGGGCGCGCGTGTGTGTGTACTCACCGCAGGCATTTCCCTCGTCACTCCCGCTTTCGAAGTTTGAACGGCGCACTCTGGGGAATCAGGATGGACGTTAATATGGGAACTGGAGGCCTTATCCCGCATGTTTACCTCGCAGCCGATTGGATTTGTGAGTAGTCCGTACAAGGATGCAAGCGAAGTTCCCAAGGGTCTTGGCGCTAAACACGAGGCGGATGGTGTGCTCAAGATCCTGCCCGAGTTTGAGGCCGGGCTCACTGACATCGAGGGCTTCTCGCATCTCGTCGTCATCTGGGAATTCGATCGCTCCCATGGCTTCGACTTGCTAGGTAGACCGCCTTCTGACCATCGGTCGCATGGCGTGTTTGCCACCCGATCTCCGCGACGTCCGAACCCGATTGGCCTGAGCACCGTCGAACTGCGTCGCCGCGAAGGTATCGAGCTGCATGTTCGCGGCATCGATATGCTGGATGGGACACCTATTCTCGATATCAAACCCTACCTGTCCAGCATCCCGTCGGAAAGGCTACGCCGTGGTTGGCTGGCCGAAGCGGAGGCGCGACAGAAGGGATGACCTTGCCGAGGGCTGCTGTACTGCGGCGGGCTGGCCCATCTTTAGTTCCCTTCTTCCGACCCTATCTCAACTAGGCTTGACCCGCCTTCCGCACATTTTTGGGAAAGGTGGGAATGCCTAACGCCGGCTGCGTTCTCCACCGCCTCATGTGGCATCTCAGCTTGCCTCACGACTTGAAATGGCTGATGATCGCCGAGGCGAAAGCGGTGCACACCGCCTCAACACATACGGTTTGCGAAACCCGCGCCCAGCGCTGGATTCAGAGGCACAAGGGGGGTGGGTACACAAAAGTTAGGTAGCAACAAGCAAATCTGTCCCGCAACGGAACTCTCGCGGAAAAACTTTATTTTGGGCAGAAATCCACAGGTTGAGGCGCTTAGCGGGCGTGACCCTGGCCGCAAGCCGAAGGGAATCTCGCGCGGAGTACCTCGGCGCCATCCTCTCAGCGCCGACAGCGCCGAGAGCGCCGAGTGATACGTTTTAATAGGAGCATTCTACGTGCTAGAATTCGCCGCCGGGGGAATGCCGCCATGACGACGCCTACGCGCTCCACCATGCGTTTGATCCTGCTCTTGGCTGTTCTGTTAAAGATGGTGACTGGGTCGCATCAGGCCAGAGCGCAAACCGCCGCGCCGCAGGTGAAGCTCTCGGTCCATTGGGAAGAACTCACCGCCGCCGATTTTCGCGAAGGCATTCGCCGATCACAAGCTACGTGTTTGCTGCCATTCGGCATCCTTGAAAAGCATGGCCCGCATCTGCCGCTCGGAACCGATCTGCTGGACGTGCGCTACTCCGCGCTGCACGGTGCCGAGCAGGAATACGCAGTTGTTTTCCCTGAATATTATTTCGGACAGATTGCCGAAGCCAAGCACGAGCCCGGAACCGTCGCCTACAGCCGCGAAATGCAACTAGCGCTTCTGCAAGAGACTACGGATGAAATGGCGCGCAACGGCTGCAAGAAAGTCATCATCGTGAATGGCCACGGAGGCAATGACAGCTTGCTGCCATTCTTTGCTCAAACGCAGCTCGATAAGCCGCATGACTATGTCGTGTACATTTTCGACGAACGCACGCCTTCATCCGGTGGACCAGCGAAGAAGACCAAGATCGACATGCACGCCGGCGAAAGCGAAACCTCAAACATGATGATTTCGCGTCCCGATACTGTTCACCTCGATCGTGCCGCGAACGAGTCCGGCGCCGACCAGCACCGCCAGGACCTTCCCGAAGGTCTCTACACCGGAATCTGGTGGTACGCGCGTTTTCCCAACCATTATTCCGGCGAAGGCTCCGCCGCGACGAAAGAGTTGGGCGAATATCAAATGAAATGGTGGATTGATTCGGTGGTCAAAGCCATTCGCGCCGTGAAGGCCGATGACGCCAGCCTGAAACTGCAGAACGAATTCTACGAGAAGAGCAAGCACCCATTAGACACGCAGCCGTGAAGAATATGGCGTAAGGATAGGCCACAGCGACGAAGCATTCATGGGGACCTAGCTCTCTGGCTCAAGCAGCAGGTTTACGCGTACTTGCCGATCAGCACTCCGGCCAGAAACACCAGTGCTCCACCCAGTCCTACCTGCATCGCGGCCGAAAACCACGGTGTATCCATATAACGCCGACGAATCCACGTGATCACGCCCAGCTCCGCCACCACGACGGCACCAGCAGCCCACAGAGCCACACGGAAATCGCGAAGCAAAAACGGCAGAGTATGACCAATGCCGCCCAGCCCCGTCATCGCCCCACAAATCACGCCACGCACCCACGGATGTCCGCGCCCGGTCAGACTGCCGTCATCAGAAAGTGCTTCGGCAAATCCCATGCTAATGCCCGCGCCTGCGGAAGCCGCAAGGCCCACCAGAAAGGCGTCCCAACTGTTCTTTGTGGCGAACGCTGCCGCGAACACAGGAGCGAGCGTCGAGACCGAGCCATCCATCAATCCTGCGAGTCCCGGTTGTACGATCTGCAATACGAACAAACGCCGCTGAGCTTTTTCCTCCTCTTCTTTAACGTTGGCTGGAAGTTTTTGCTCGTCCAGTTCCTGCGCTCGGTTTTCGTGTTCGCGTTCTTCGTTCGCCAGGTCGTCAAGAAGCTGGCGGATGCTCGCGTCCTGTGTGCGAGCCGCCGCCTTCTCGTAGAAGAGGCGGGTTTCGACTTCGAGCGTGCTGGCCTCTTTGCGCACGGCATCGATGCGCATCGGTCGAATCAGCCACAACGCCGGTCGCTCCACAAAACCGCGAACGTCATGACGGCGGACCAGCGGAATGTGTTCGCCGAACTTCTGCCGGTACAGTTCGATCAGCCGCCGCCGATGGCCTGATTCCTCCTCGCGCATGCCTTCAAACATGGCTGCCGAAGCGGGATAGTCCTGCCGCAATCCTTCAGCAAAATCCGCGTACACACGCTCGTCTTCTTCCTCGAGTGAAATGGCCAGAGCGAGCACTTCCCGTTCAGTGAGTTCCTCAAATTTCTTCATCGCGCCATAGCTTACCTGCCCAACCAGCTCTGACACAAATGCGTGAGCAGACCACGAGCTGCAAACCGCGTATCCCCGCGCGCACGCCTCGGGGAAGCTTTCAATGCTACTATCGTCGAAATGGTACCGCGCAGGAATCTCGGCCGTCTGAAGAGCCACCGTGGGAAGCGCAAGGGCCTGGTGTCCACGAGCGGAAACAAACGAGAGCCAGCGCCCCGTCCGCATCGCCAGCGGCAACAGTCCGCCGAACTGGTCATCATTACAGGCATGAGCGGGTCGGGCAAGGCTTCTGTGCTCAAAGCCTTTGAGGACCTCGGCTACTACTGCGTCGACAATCTTCCAGTGGAGCTTATCCCGCGTTTCGCGGAACTGGCCGTGCAATCGGCTGAGATTCGGCGCACGGCACTTGTGGTGGACGTACGCGAGGGTTCCCAGCTGGAACAGCTTCCAGGAATCCTCAAATCGGTCCGGCGGATGATCCCGACGAAGGTGGTGTATCTGGAAGCCTCCGACGCCATACTTGTCCGCCGCTTCAGCGAAACTCGCCGTCCCCATCCGCTGGGTACCGATGCTCCCGTGAAGTCTGCGCTCCGAGCCGAACGCCGTCATCTCGGCGACATCCGTTCTTTGGCCGACTTCGTGATCGACACTTCTAAATTTAACGTCCACGAACTGCGCGCACACATCACCGAGCGTTTCCGGGAGAAATCCTCAGAGAAGGGTATTCTGGTTTCGAGCGTAAGCTTCGGCTTTCGCCACGGTGTCCCCGAGGATGCAGACCTGGTCTTCGACGTCCGCTTCCTGCCCAATCCACATTTTGTGCCCGAGTTCCGCCCGCTCACCGGGCGGCATCCGCGCGTGGCCAAATACATTCGCTCGTTTCCGCAGAGCAAAGAATTCATACAGCGCATCTCCGAACTGCTGGTTTACCTGCTGCCCCACTACATCAACGAAGGGAAGAGCTATCTGACGATTGGCTTCGGCTGCACCGGTGGTCAGCATCGCTCGGTAATGATTGCGGAAGAGGTAGGCAAGCACCTCCGGCAGGCGGGATACCGCGTCAAGGTCGTGCACCGCGACAGTCCGAACTAACTAACTCCTGTACGTGATTGGACGGAGATGGATTGGTCGGACACTGCGGGAAACTCAAAGGCCATACTCACCGGCTGAAACTCAAGTAAAATGGTGCATTGCACGCCATGCCTACGCTACCGGCGCCAAGCGTTTGCGGCCTGCCCCTCGCGGGAGCCCCATGCGCCAGCTAACCCGTCTGCTGCGCTACGCGCTCCCCTACTGGTGGCAAATTGTTTCCTCTGTGCTGTTGATGGCCTTTGTGGGCCTGTTCGACGCCTTCCGTCTATTGCTGATCGGGCCGGTCATGGATCGCGTTCTAAATCCTTCCACCGGATCCAAGAACATTCAGCTCTTCACCATTCCTGGTTCGCAAAAAGCCATTCTGCTCCAACGATTTGTGCCATCCCATTTCACGAATGCGTGGACGATCGTGGCTTTTGCCCTGGTAGCGTCGGTAGTACTGAAGGGCATTTTTGATTATGCGGGGACCTATCTGGTGAATCATGCTGGTTTCGGCATGATCACTGACTTGCGCGATGACCTTTACAACACGATCATGCGACGCAGTGCCGCATTTTTTCAGGAGCACACGACTGGGACGCTGCTCTCGACCATCGTCAACGATATTGAGCGCGTGCAGTATGCAATGTCCACGGTGCTTGCCGAATTCCTGCAGCAGTTCTTTACGTTTCTGTTTACTGCTGGGGTGGTTATCGTGATAGGACGCAAGCTGGCATGGATTCTGTTGCTGTTCGTTCCGGTGATCGTTTATTCCTCGAGAAAAATTGGCCATCGCGTGCGCCACACAACCCGGCGCGGACAAGACAAACTGGCCGAGATTCAGAACATTCTGCACGAAACCATTACCGGCAACCGCATGGTAAAAGCCTTCAGCAGCGAAGACTGGGAGATCAACCGTTTTCGTCAAGCCGCGCGGCGGCTTTTCCGGGCCAACTTGCGCTCCGTGGCGGCGACAGCAATCTCGTCTCCGCTGATGGATATATTCGGCGCCATCGCCATCGCTCTTCTTTTGCTGGTAGGCCGCAATCAAATCGCCCACAGCGTGCTTACGCCGGGCGCTTTTGTGGCGTTCATCGCCGCGGTATTCAGCCTATACAACCCCGTCCGCAAGTTTGCGCTCTTCAACAATAATTTCCAGCAGGCGCTGGGTGCTTCCTCGGAGATCTTCAAGTTCATGGATCTCGAAGACGAGGTGCGGGAAAAGCCGCGCGCAAAAACCTTGCCAAAGTTTTCTGAGGCTGTCCGGTTCGACCACGTTTCGTTTACTTACGCATGCGACGGCGACGATGCCCGGGAAGTTCTGCACGACATTAATTTGGTGATCCGTCGCGGCGAGGTGCTCGCCGTCGTGGGCTCGAGCGGAGCGGGAAAGAGCACGCTTGTGCACCTCATCCCACGTTTCTTCGACGTTACCGAGGGCCGCCTGCTGATCGACGGCAACGACGTGCGCGACCTAACCCTGGCGTCGTTGCGCTCACAAATTGGTATTGTCACCCAGGACACCGTGCTCTTCAACGACACGGTTCGCAACAACATCGCCTACGGTCAACCTCAGATTCCGCTGAAGGAGGTTGAAGCCGCTGCTCACGCTGCTCTGGCTCAGGATTTCATCTGTACGCTTCCGGCGGGTTACGATACGGTGATCGGTGAGAGAGGGGTTCGGCTATCGGGTGGAGAACGTCAGCGGATTGCTATCGCGCGGGCGCTGTTGAAGAATGCGCCCATTCTAATTCTTGACGAAGCTACATCCGCGCTCGACAGCGAATCGGAAGCGCTGGTGCAAACCGCGCTGCACAATCTGATGAGCGGCCGCACGGTCTTTGTGATCGCCCACCGGCTGTCAACCGTTCGCCGCGCAGACCGTATTGTTGTCATCGAAAACGGCGCGATCGCTGACGTCGGCGCGCACGAAGAGTTGATGACAAGGCTGGGCACGTACCGCCGCCTCTACGAGTTGCAGTTTGATCTCGCGGAATCGCCGCGAGCAGGAATTGCTCAAGTTTGATGTGAGAGGAATGCGGGTTTCCGATACCGCCTGCAGGTAGAGGAATACGGTGGCCGCCGCTGATCGCCTCTACAATCGGAAATGTCGAAGTTGCCAGGGGGAAGATGGGAATTTGGCGGAATCGTAGACTAATGCCGATTCGCTCCATGACGGGTTTTGCCCAGGTCAAGGCCGAGATGCGCAGCCAGGCTGGTGGAAGAGCCTCACCGCAGTCCCCCAGTCTCGAACAGAGCAACGGCCGGCCCGGGTTCTCTCTCTCGCTGAAGTCCGTCAATCACCGTTTTCTCGACCTGCACTTCCGCCTGCCTTCGGGCACCGATTCCCTGGAGATGCAACTGCGCCGAGTGCTGAAGGAAAAAATGGCTCGCGGGCACATCGAGGTTTCGCTAAGCCTCGAGCGCGCTACTGGCGAACCCTTGGCTCTGAACCGCGACCTCGTGGGAGGGTACATCGCCGCTTTCCGAACGGCCGCGGCTGAATTTGGCCTCGCGGCAGACCCCGATCTCAATGCCATATTGCGCGTGCCCGGCGCGTTGGATTCCGTCGATGATTCTGCCCAGGGAGCACTAGAGGCTGCCGTTATGGCCAAAGTAGACGAGGCACTGGCGCGGCTCAATCAAATGCGGGAGGAGGAAGGCAGGAGCATTGAACGCGAACTGCGCGAGCGTATGGCCCACCTGGCAGAGGCAGCGAAGAGTATTCAGCAACACCGCCGTGCGGTACTACAAACCTACGTGGAACGCCTTCAGTCTCGAATGCTAGAGTTGCTCGGCACCAGCGCGGACAGAGATCGCGCGCTGCAGGAGGCTGCCCTGCTTGTAGATCGCAGTGACATTCAGGAAGAGATCGTTCGCCTGGAGACTCATGTCCAGCATTTTCTCGGCTTGCTTGATCAGGGTGGAGAAGTTGGCAAGAAGCTCGACTTCCTGTTGCAGGAAATGAACCGCGAAGCTAATACTCTGCTCTCGAAAACCTCTGGCCTTGCTGGCGAAGCGCTGAACATTACCGAAGCGGGGCTGGCGATGAAGGCGGAAATCGAAAAATCGCGC
Organism: Acidobacteriota bacterium; assembly: GCA_003225005.1. Lineage (GTDB taxonomy): Bacteria > Acidobacteriota > Terriglobia > Terriglobales > Acidobacteriaceae > Sulfotelmatobacter. The sequence continues at coordinate 19,008 of QIAN01000038.1, forward strand.
GAGCAGGTGCAGAATCTGGAATGATGCCTCCACCGCACAAGCCGCTGGTTTACATCATTTCGGCCCCTTCCGGGTCGGGCAAATCCACGCTGGTCAGCGAACTGCTAAAAATGGTTCCCGACCTGGACTTTTCCATCTCGTACACCACGCGCCCTCCACGCCGTAGCGAACAGAACGGCAAGCAATACTTTTTTGTTTCACGCGCTGAGTTCCAGCAAATGACTCGCGATGATGAATTCCTTGAGTATGCAGAAGTCTTCGGTCATCTGTACGGCACCGCCCGCCGCTTCCTGCGCGAGGCGGAACAAAAGGGCCATGATCTGCTTCTCGACATTGACGTCCAGGGAGCACGCCAGGTCAAGCAGCGATTGCCTGACGCCATCAGCATCTTTATTCTGCCCCCTGACCGGAAGACCCTGGAATGGCGCCTGCGCAAGCGCAGTGAGGACACCGAGGAGGTTATTCAGCGCCGGTTGGTCACGGCCACTCGTGAGATTGAGAATTATGACAAATACAACTATATTCTGGTAAACGACCAACTGCAGGACTCCATTCAGAGCCTGCAGGCGATTGTGAGGTCCGAGCGTCTGTGCCGCCCTGGTCGGACGTTCTCGGAGGAAGAGAGTAAAGTCTTGGAGTTGGCGGAAAGCTGCCGACTGGCTAACATTCGTGACCGGGTGCAACCCATACTCGCATCGTTTGCCGCTCCAGCAGTTTCGGGTGGAACGCAGTAGAATCATAGTGTTCGCAAAGCTCAGGCGAAGATCAAGGGAGAGACCGTATGAAGTTGATGGAAGGGTTCGATAGCAACTATCGCTACATCCTGGTCGCGGCTCGGCGCGCCCGGCAATTGCAATCCGGCGCTCCGCCCGTGGTCGACACGAGTTCCCGTAAGCCTTGTCGCATCGCGCAAGATGAAATCCGCGCCGGCAAGGTGAAATGGGAAATTCCAGAACTACGCAGCCCGGCTGAGCAGGCTAGTGAGGTACTGGACAAGGTGCTGGGGCAAGAGAGCTAGTCATTGCCCATGGGCGATTTGCGAGTGCCGATTTATGAAGCTGTTTCAGTGAGGGTTTGAATCGGCGGTTGACGGCCGCCGATTGGAAATGCGGTCCCGCGTTTTTTGCTTGGTCGGTGACCAATCCATGAAGATCGCCCTCGGCATTGCCGGCGGCATTGCGGCTTACAAAGCGGCGGAGATTGTCCGCTTGCTGCAGGACCGCGGTATTCGCGTGCAAGTCATTATGACTCGTGCCGCCCAGGAGTTTGTTCGTCCGCTTACCTTGGCCGCTCTGTCCGGCGAAAAAGTCATTACAGGGATGTTCTCGGCCCGCGAAGAACAGGAACCCAACATCGAATCCGCCATCGAACACATCGCAGTGGCGCAGTCGATTGATGCGCTGGTCGTGGCTCCCGCCACCGCGGACGTTCTAGCCCATTTCGCCCAGGGTATCGCCTCCGACTTCCTCACTACGCTCTATCTCGCCACGACAGCGCCGGTGGTGGTCGCGCCTGCCATGAACGTGAACATGTGGAATCATCCCTCGACGCAGGCCAATCTGGAAATCCTGCGGCAACGTGGAGTCAAGATCGTCGAGCCCGATTCCGGCTATCTCGCCTGTGGCATGACTGGCCCCGGGCGTCTTGCCGAAAATGATTCAATCGTTGCCGCCGTTCTCGAAGCCTTGGGTGCTGCGCAGGATCTCGCCGGTGAAACCGTTTTGATCACCGCGGGGCCGACCCGCGAGAACATTGATCCGGTACGCTATCTCACCAACCGTTCGAGCGGGCGCATGGGCTACTCTCTCGCCGAAGCCGCATTGCGCCGTGGCGCTCGCGTGCTGCTGGTCAGCGGCCCCACGGCGCTTACACCGCCTGGCGCTGCGGAAGTCAGGCGAGTCGAGTCGGCGGAACAGATGCGCGACGCCGTGCTCAATCTGTTGCCGCAGGCCTCTGTAATCATTAAAACTGCCGCGGTCTCCGATTACCGGGCCAAATCTCCCGCGCCGCAAAAGATCAAACGCAAAGGCGCGATGACGCTCGAACTCGAAGCCACGGCCGACATCCTGAAGGAAATTACTCTTCGAAAGACGAGTCAAATTGTAATTGGCTTTGCTGCCGAGACGGAAAACGTTTTGGAGAACGCTCGTCAGAAACTGGCCGCAAAACATCTCGACGCCATCGTCGTGAACGATGTTTCCCGCGAAGGCGTTGGTTTTGACTCCGAACGCAATGCTGTCGCGATCATCACTCACCATGAGGTGATCGAAGTGCCCGAGACCACGAAGTGGGAGGTCGCGCAGCGCGTCCTCGACCAGATCGTGCATATGCGGCAGCAGCGGTCCGCTCCGGTCAAGAAGTAAACCCCGTTGACTCGAAATGCCTTAGTCGTTCCCCCCATCCCTCCGAGGTTATAATCTTTCTTCCTGCCCGATTCCAGATTGAGATGCCCATACTTGATCCCGAACTTCGGCGCGAGCTGGCCAATCGCATCCGCTACTACAACGAATTGGGCATTTATGACTTTTATCGTCGTGAAGGATCAGCCGCAGAACCGCTCGTTGCCGAAGCCGAGCTTGCAGTCGCAGTCGAATCGACGGTTGCTGACTTCGGTGCGGCGGTTCGATCGGCAGGATCCACCCCAGACGAAATGACTGCCAAAAGAATTCTCCAGATCATACCGGCCGTGGCCGAACGGGGGGCGCTCCAAGTGCTCGCGCCCAAGCCCGAGTGGAGCGTCACCGATCCCACCGACGCCCTCAGGATCATCCGCGAAGATCTGGGCGACTGCACCCGTTGCCGGTTGCATCAGCAAGGACGCAAGCAGATCGTCTTCGGCGTCGGGAATCCGCAAGCGGAGTTAATGTTTGTGGGCGAGGGCCCAGGTGCCGATGAAGATGCGCAGGGAGAACCCTTCGTGGGACGCGCTGGCCAGTTGCTGAATAACATGATCCAAGCCATGGGCGTGCGCCGCGAAGATGTTTATATCGCCAACGTGGTCAAGTGCCGCCCGCCGGGAAACCGCACCCCTGAGCGTGACGAGTGCGATACTTGCTCGCCATTTCTCTTGCGCCAAATCTCGGTTATCAAACCCAAGGCTGTGGTCGCGCTGGGGGCGGTGGCCGCGAAAAACCTGCTCGCCATCAACGCGCCAATGTCTGAGTTGCGAGGCCGCTGGTATGACTTCAGGCCCGCCGGCGGCGATTCCTCATGGTCGGGAACGAGATTGGCAGTCACATACCATCCGGCATTCCTGCTGCGTGATCCGCGGCAGAAGGGCGAAGCCTGGAAAGATTTGCAGATGGTGATGAAATATCTGGGACTGAAGCCGCCCCAGAAGATCGCCCAGTAGATCCGCGGTTCATGCTTTGCGACGAAAGCTGCTGTGCCAATCGCTGCTATCCTCTGAGATCAATGCCCCTGTTTTGCGACGTTGCGCTGCCCGTGCCGCTTGACATGCTCTTCACTTACCGTGTGGCTGCGGAGACGCATTTACCGGCTAGCCAGCAAACTCTCACGCAACAAGATGGGATTCTATCGGGCGATTCCGAAGCCACCGGGCCGGTGGTCGGCGGCCGTGTGTTGGTGCCCTTTCGCCAGCGGCGGATGACCGGCATCGTAGTCGAACTGCATGATCGTAAACCGTCGGTTAGAACGAAAAATGTTCTTAGCCCGCTCGATGCCTCACCCGTGCTCGACGACCAACTACTGCGCCTGGGCCGCTGGATTGCCAATTACTATTTGGCTCCGCTGGGTGAAGTCTTCCGCACCATGTTGCCGTTGAGCGCGGAATTCAAACGATCGATCACTTATCGGATTACGGATGGGGGCCTGGCGGCCCTGCATACGGCCGGATTGTCGGGATCATCTGCGCGGTCGCGGCGCACTCCGGAGGAACAACTGGCTGAGTTTCGCGTCTTGGACTATCTGGCGGGACTTGAATCCACGCCGAATTCCCGCGACCCATTCTCACCGGAACCTGTAAAGGAAGAAACCTTGCGGGCTGTGACCCGGGTTTCTAAATCCGTCCTGGCGGGGATGGTGCGCAAGAAATGGCTGGCTCGCGAAGACGTTTCGGGCGCCCGAGATGCCACGCGCACGATTAGGGTCGCGCGGCTCAAGTCCGCAGAAGGCAAACTCAATGCCAATCAGCGCCAGATTGTCGAAACGGTGGCTGCAGCCGGTGGCCGAATCAGCGTGGAAGTGCTGCAATCACTTGCTGTGTCGCACAGCACGCTCGCCACACTGGTGAGGCGCGGCCTGATGGAAATCATCGAAGAGCCTGCGGAGTTCGCGATTTCGCGCAGCAAAGCCCGGCCTCAACTTCCGCACTTCGAGCTTAATCCCGCCCAGCAATCCGCGCTTGCCCGCCTCCGAGCAGGTGTCGAGGCCGGCAAGTTTGCCGGCATGCTCCTACATGGCGTTACTGGCTCGGGCAAAACAGCAGTTTATCTCGCGGGCATGCGCGCTGTGCTTGACGCCGGCCGATCCGCGATCCTGCTGGTTCCGGAAATTGGTCTTACGCCTGCCGTCGCTGCTGATCTGCATCAGATTTTCGGCGATGAAGTGGCTATCCTGCATTCTGCGCTCTCCGATAAGGAACGAGCCGAGCAGTGGCACCGCATCAAGCGGGGAGAGGCGCGTATGGTTGTGGGCACGCGCTCCGCTGTCTTTGCTCCGGTCGCCGATTTGGCGCTAATGATCGTGGATGAAGAACAGGATTCCTCTTACAAGCAGGAAGAAACGCCGCGCTATCACGCTCGCGACATCGCCGTCATGCGGGCCAAGATGGCGAATGCCGTCGTTGTTCTAGGCTCAGCGACGCCGTCGCTGGAGTCCTACTACAACGCGAAGAAGAACAAGTACACGCTCATCGAGTTGCCGGACCGCGTCGAGCAGCGCCCCCTGCCTGAAGTTGAAATCATCGACATGCGGCAGGAATTCCAGGAAACTGGGCACGAGCAGGTCATCTCGCGCAAACTGGCTGCCGAGATCAAGGAGCGCCTCGACAAGAAAGAGCAGGTCATGGTTCTGCTCAACCGGCGCGGATATTCCCCGGTAGTTCTGTGCCGCACTTGCGGCAAGACTCTTGAGTGCCAGAATTGTGCCATTGCACTCAACCATCACAAACGCGAGCAGAAAATGGTCTGCCACTACTGCGGATACACGGCCCCCGTACCCCAGGCGTGCCTACACTGCGGCAGTGAATACGTTTATTTTCTTGGGGCAGGTTCCGAAAAGCTGGAAGAGTTACTGCACGGAATCTTTCCTCAGGCACGGATTGGCCGCCTCGACCGCGATACCGTACGCGGCCATCAAGATTTCGAACGAACTCTCAACGCGCTCAACGAAGGCGAACTCGACATCCTGGTCGGGACACAGATGATCGCGAAAGGCCACGACATTCATGGCGTCACGCTGGTTGGGGTGGTGGGCGCCGACACTGCACTGGGCTTGCCCGATTTCCGTGCCGCCGAACGCACCTTCCAGTTGCTAACACAGGTCGCAGGCCGCGCCGGTCGCGGTAACGCTCCTGGCAAAGTCATGGTGCAAGCCTATTTTCAAGATCACTACGCCGTCCAATACGCTGCCCGCCATGACTTCACCGGCTTTTACGAGAAGGAGTTGCGCTTCCGAAGTTGGATGCACTATCCGCCCTACTCCTCGCTGGCCAATGTGCTGGTGCGCAGCGACCAACTCAAGGAAGCCTTACAGTGGTCCGGCATCCTGGGGAATTGGTTTGAGAAGACTCGTCATGAAGGAGTGCGCGTGCTCGGTCCGGCAGCCGCGCCCATCATTCGGCTGAAACGCGATTACCGGTACCATTTCGTGTTGAAATCGCCAAGCCGCGAGAAGTTGAACAACACTCTGCGGGCGCTGCTGGCTTACTCCACGGAGCAGAAGATTCCGCGGACCCAGGTGATTGTCGATGTCGACGCGCTCTGGCTGATGTGAACAATTACTCCAACATAAGTCCTAATCTATGCCATGGAAGCCTCATTTCTTCTCATCCCTATCCGCCTGGCGCGCATGGCTCGAAAAGCATCATGCCGACAGCCAGGAACTCTGGGTTGGCCTCTACAAGCTGGATTCCGGAAGGCCAAGCATCACTTGGCCCGAAGCGGTGGACGGCGCGCTCTGCTTTGGCTGGATCGATGGTGTTCGCAAACGCGTGGACGATATTAGTTACAAGATTCGGTTTACACCGCGGAAAGCACGAAGCGTTTGGAGTGCCGTCAACGTGAGACGCGCCGCCGAGCTTTCAGCTGCGGGGTTGATGCATCCGGCGGGCTTGGCTGCTTTCCAGAAGCGCCAGGGAAATCTGTCAGCGATATATTCTTACGAGCAGAAAAAAGGCGCTAAGCTTCCGGTTGCCTATGAAAAAAAGTTTCGTGCCCGCAAAACCGCTTGGGAGTTCTTTCAAGCCCAGCCTCCGGGGTATCAGAGAACTTGCAATTTTTGGATGATCAGCGCGAAGCGGGAGGAGACTCGATTAAAACGGCTGGCAGTGCTGATCGAAGATTCCGAGCATCAACGAAAGATAGGGCCCCTGACTCGCCCAACCCGCAGGCAGAACGATCGGAGCTGATGCGCTCCGAGTGACTTGGCTCTTACTGCCGCGGAATGAAGGCCATCCCGTGTGGACTCACCATTCCTGTCACCACATTGGTGATAACTCCGGTATCAAAGTCAAGACTCCCGACCGAACTGAGCGCGGCAGAGTATGCGACGCCGGGAGAGAAAATGTTTTTGGAGATGGAGTAAATGATTCCCGCGACTCCAGCATCGCGATCCGATACCAAAATCACTCCGTGTGTGGCCGTCGCGAAGATAGTATCGTCCACTTGGGTGGCGCCGCCATTCAGAGTGAGTCCGAGATGATACACGCTCTGATCGGTGAGTCCTAAATGGTGCACGAGAATGAGCTCGCCATCGGCTTGACTGTCCAAAACCAAGTCTCCAAATCGGTTGAAGATCATCGAATCCGGGTCCTGGAGATTCAAAGTTAGCGGTGCGTCGGTGGGGATATCAGTCGCGGTCGCGATGCCATTCAGCACCTCGCTCACGTTAACGGTACTTCCGCTGATCGTCGCTCGGACAACCGCGGGGGCGAAATTAGGGTTGCGGGACGGATTCGATGCGCTCAAGAACACGTCGCTGCCACGGAAAAGCTATCTCGTCATACCCTCCGCCGTGCGGAGTAGGCCCGAAGGTGTAGACCGTCTGTGTCCCCGAGGTGGTATCAATAATTACCAGATTGGGGTTGCCGTCCTCATTTTGCAAAGCCCACAACCGCTTGGTGTGTGGATTCACGACGCAAGCCGTCGTTGTGTCCGACAAGGGAATAGGTCTTAACCACGTCGCCGTTCATTTTGTATTCGACAATCGTACTGCTGTTGCCGTCGGAACCGTCCTTGGCTGCCCCATTTCCGTAGCCAATGAAGATATCGCTATTGAGCAGGGCAATCGAGTCGGGCTGAAAGTAAACTCCTGAAACGCCGGCAGCAAACGTTGAAACTGTATAGGGAGCGGATGCCGTGACCTGCCCGAACGCAGCCAGGGCCGCTAGTAGACTGCTAAACACGGCAATCAATCGTGCGAATTGTTGCACGCTCATCGGATTTTCCTCCTGGGGATTTGCTTCAAGGGATAGCAATTGGCAGAGAAGGAAGCGTAACAGGAGGAAATGCATCGGGGGTTAAGCGGAGCTTACGTCGAGGTTAATAATCCGTGAAAATTTCGGTGCATTTTCGAAGTCGCATTCTCTTCGTTTCACGCGCGCGCGCGGGAGGAATGAAGGCAAAGTGACTACGCCCCATAGCTAAAGCTAGGGGCTTCAAGAGCCACGCCCACTATCGCAGGCGTTTCGGTTCTCAGGCGCAGTCCACGCCTTAAAATCTCCAATGCCGATGCGTGGTCGCGGGTTGTTTTCAAACCGCAAGCCGCGCATTGGTGCAACCGGTCCCAAAGTTTCTTGGGCACAGGCGCACCACAAGGGCATTGTTGCGATGTTCCACGGGCATTCACTTTCACCAGCAGCCTATCGGCACTTTCAGCCTTACAGGACAACTTTGCGATGAAGCTGGACCACGCGGCGTCCTGTACTGACTTGGCAAGCATTCCGCCAGCCAAGCCTTTCACATTCAAATCTTCCACGGCAATGAAGCCATGATGATTTACCAGTTCACGAGATAGCTTGTGCTGGAAATCGTTGCGTTGGTCGAATACGTGGCGATGCAGTTGAGCAACAAACATACACGCCTTACGCCAGCCTCCAGACCGCTGGGTGCAGCGGGACATGTGGCGCTGCACAACGCGCAGTTTCTTTTGGGCAGTACCAAACCAACGTGGGTTGTCCACGATTTCCGCATCGCTGGTGACAGCGAAGCATTCCAAGCCAACATCTATGCCCACAACAGAATCATTGGCAGGTAGTGGTTCTACTTCCACCATGCACGAGAAACAGGCATACCACTTGCC
>QIAN01000039.1 GCA_003225005.1 Acidobacteriota bacterium
TGCGGATAGGTGAAGGAATCGAACCAGCCTTTGCCCTTGAATCGCGGAAAACCGTTGCCCCGGCGAAAGAACGCCTTGTACGTTTTATCCACGCGGTGCAGCACATCTTGAAGTACCTGCGAATACACGCCTCGCATGGCTGCATCGGCTGCTTTGCAGGCAGGCAACTGTGCCGACTGCATGGCGAATGGGATTGACTTTCGGCAAAGCTTCCAAGCCTCGCGGCGCTCCTGTAGGGCATCGTTGTACAAATCGCGACACAC
>QIAN01000291.1 GCA_003225005.1 Acidobacteriota bacterium
TGGGTCGATCCCAGAATCGGACCGACAAGGCCCTATCGAAGGGTAACCGGACTATCCCGCGAAATCGGGAAGGCAACTGCCATGTGGCGTAGCGTAAGATCGCGGGCCATCGCAGATTTGCCGATTGGAGCGCGCGGCGAGCCGCGGCATCATAGGGGCACGGCGAATGAGTAGATCCTATGCAGGCGCGACGGACGGGAGGTTTGGTACCATCTCGGTTGCTACCTACCACCAACGCATAGGAGACACTGATGGAAGCCCAGACAGTAAACACCCTGCCGCCCGTCGCAGTTGATCATGACCCGGTCCGCTGTCTTCTGGCAATCGAATTGAGCAAGAAGAGTTGGATCGTGGCGATCACTACGGCACTGTCCGACAAGATCAGCCGGTACACATTGGATGGGTGTGACTGGAAGGGGCTTTTGGAGCTGATGGAGCGGATCCGCACGCGCGTTGCTCGAGAGGTGGGCCGACCAGTGGAAATGATCTCATGCTACGAGGCGGGCTATGACGGGTTCTGGCTCCACCGTCTGCTCGAACGCCACGGCGTGCGCAGCCACGTGATTGATCCGGCGAGCGTGCAGGTGGATCGGCGGGCACGACGAGCCAAGACGGATCACATCGATGCCAAGCGGTTGCTACGATCATTGATGGCATATCTGCGCGGTGAGCCGAAGGTGTGGAGTGTGTTGCGCGTGCCAAGTGTCGCCGAAGAGGATGACCGTCGGCTGCACCGTGAGCGTGATCGGCTGATCGCCGAACGTGGCCAGCACGTCAACCGAATCAAGGGACTGTGTGCGATCCATGGCATCTATGACTACGAGCCAATGCGGCGTGACCGGATGCTGCGGCTGGAGCAGTTACACACCGGTGACGGACGCGAGTTGCCGCCGCGGCTCAAAGCCGAGATCGCACGCGAATTGCAGCGCCTGGAGCTCATACTGGAGATGCTTAAGGAGATTGAGGCGGAGCGCGATGCCATTGCGTTGACTGAGAAAGTCTCGGCGCATACCAACACGAAGACGATCCAGAATCTCGTCAAGCTCAAGGCTATCGGAGCGGAGATTGCCACCGTGTTGACTGGCGAAGTGTTCTACCGCCCATTCAACAATCGCCACCAGGTGGCGAGCTATGTGGGCCTCACGCCGAGTCCTTTCCAGAGCGGCTCCAAGTGCCGTGATCAGGGCATCAGCAAGGCCGGCAATCCTAAGGCCCGCTCAACTATGATCGAGCTGGCCTGGTTGTGGCTTCGTCATCAGCCCGACAGCCCGTTGAGTATCTGGTTCCAAGAGCGTGTCGGGACCCGCAAGGGTCGCATCCGGCGCATCACCATCGTCGCGGTGGCCCGGAAGTTGCTGATCGCCCTGTGGCGCTATTTGGAGACCGGCGTGGTGCCTACGGGCGCTGTTCTGAACTGATAAGAGCACGGATGGAATCCTGAAGACCGATAAGAGGAACATGCCAATCCAAGGTGGATGTGTGACCGTTTGGGCACATGGCTGCAAGACGCCGTCTAATAGATGGGTCCCATCCTCCTTGGAGCCCCTTTGCCCTCGCAACGATGCATGAGGGACCTTGGTACGGGCGCAATCCCGACCGGATATAAGTTGATGCGGCGAGTGCCGCATATCTCAATAAGGGCTCCGCCTTGGATCAAATGGACCAAACAGAAACGTAACTTCAACCGAAGAACACCTGACGACAAAGGGGGAGATTAACTCGTTCGCTGAGCACGAGCGCCTGACATGGTCCAGACCATTATGGCTCGGCGCGTGCTTTCGCGGTCAAGCCCTTGCGCCAAAAGGCGCAACCCTGCGGGCGTTGGGGCTTGACCGCAAAAGCACGGCCAAGCAAGGGGACCATCATGCCATGAATGCAGACACAGGCCCTCTTGGGAAGCAAGAAAGCGAAGCTCTCGCAAAAAACCTCTTGACTGGCGAAGCCTCATATAAGTGCCCATCTTCATCGGCCGCGGCGCGCCAGTCTACGATTTTGCACGACATTGGCGCCGGTTGGCGCGCAAGTGCAGCAACGAGCCGCCGATAGCCGCACAAACTCCCCGACCATTAGACTATCTCGGGGATGCCCCCGGGCCAGCAGGTCGGCGTGTAGGCGGATAGATGCGGAACGAGCCGAGATCAGACCGTATCAGTGGCTGATACGCGCTTGCTTGACCTCTGTATCAGAAGGTGATACATATAGCCTTGTGATCAGGAGCTTCCGGGATAAGAGACGGTGAAAGCCCGAAGGGGTTTCCGGCCGACTTGGTCAAAGTGGCACGCCGGAAACTGCGCTATCTCAACGCCGCGGGCGATCTTGGCGACTTGAGGTCGCCTCCCGGCAACCGCCTTGAGGCGCTGGCGGGCGATCGCAAGGGGCGGCACTCGATCCGCATCAACGACCAATTCCGGGTGTGCTTCGTTTGGACGGCGGAAGGCCCGGCGGAGGTCGAAGTCGTGGACTACCATTAAAGAGGACGCCGCAATGACCAAGAAGCTCAAGCCCATGCATCCCGGTGAGGTACTGCGCGAGGAATTCCTCGTTCCTCTCAACATGTCGGCGGGCGCGCTTGCCAAAGTCTGCGGCTTGCCCCGGACGCGGATCGAGCGGATCGCGAGCGAGCAGACCGGCATTACGGCCGATACGGCGCTTCGGCTCGCCAAGGCGCTCGGCACTACGGCGCAGCTTTGGCTTAATCTGC
>QIAN01000292.1 GCA_003225005.1 Acidobacteriota bacterium
CTCTCAGCGACGACAAAATCGAGAATGAGCGTACTCCGCTCTCATTGTTCAACGAACTTCCGCGCCGCCGCTTGGAAGTCCGCTTCGGCAAGTTCAGCCTGCCGGATTTCTTTGACCAGAATTCAGTGGGCTCCGATACTCACTTTCAATTCACTAACTGGTCGGTGGATGAACAATGGCGCCTGGGACTATGCTGCCGACACCCGCGGCTTTACCGTCGGAGCAGTCGCCGACTTCGAAGACCGCAACTGGGGTTTCCGCTTCGCTGAAGCTCTCATGCCCAAGGTGGCCAACGGAATCGACCTCGTCTGGCGCCCCTGGCAAGTCCACGCGGAAAACTTTGAATACGAGTTACGCCACAGCCTCATTCCGAAAAAATCGGGCGTGCTTCGCCTCTTGGCCTACACCAACTACGCCAACATGGGCATCTACCGCGGCGCCGTTATCCAGTTTGAGGAGGGTCTTGTGCCCGCTCCGACATCACACACCATGCTTGGCAGATCACGAGAAAGTACGGCTTCGGCGTAAATCTTGAGCAGACACTCACGCCAAACCTCACTGCCTTCGCCCGCTGGGGATGTGCCACGAACTCGACGAACAAACGATAGTTAGAAGGCAACGAACCGGGCTTCCGCCGTGCGCGCAGGCGGATCCAACCAACCCCACAGATGAGCAAACCAGACACACATCTCAAAACCAGATGGAGTAGCAAGCCCCCCGCAGCCCTTTGCCCGGGGACTTGGCATTGCCAGGCTAAAATCCCCGACGCGCCCACCGGCGGCACTGAAAACAGCAATCAAAGGGCTCATGACAACTCAGCGCCCACTGGACCACGGTTTGAGCGGGCATCTGGGGATAAATTGAACAAAAATCAAGAGGAGGTGGCCAGGCTGGCCGGGAATATAATGAGAACCTCTCATCGGTATCCAGCGTTTTAGACTTAAACACGTTATCGCTGCGTACTCCCCGGTGGTCAATTCCGTCGCGGTTGTGGTCAACCTGGATTTTCATCATTATTCGTTGTCTGCGCCGTCCTTCTCTCGACCATCTCATCCTCCAGAATTGCTCCGGGTCGGGATTCACTGTGCAGAACTGATGTCGGCTGGGTTTACTCCCTGAAAAATATTTGGCGCAATGCAGGAATAAAACGCTCCTCGGCTGGTTTACCCTGGTGTGCGTGTCGGAAGAGCGCTTAGTGCCGGCGTCGTTTGAGGAGCTTGCTATGCCCCTCTTGGATCGGCTTTATAACTTTGCGCACTGGCTCGCGGGAAACCGCGAGGAAGCCGAAGACCTTGTGGAGGAGACTTTTGCGAAAGCATTGAAGGGATTCTCCTCGTTTCAGCCGGGCACCAATTTTCGCGCCTGGATCTACCGGATTCTGCGGAATACGTTCCTTACCTCACGCACCGGATTGAAATCGGCGGCCACGGTGCCGCTGGACTCGGAGGCTGACAATGACACTCTCCCGGCCACTCAGAGCACGCCCGAGACCATTCTGCTCGAGCGTTTGGATCATCAATTGGCGAGGGAAGCTCTGGACCAACTTCCGGTCCACTATCGCGAGATCCTCCTGCTCTGCGAGGTCGAGGAGATGTCGTATCAAGAGATTTCTGCAACGCTTGCCATCCCCGCGGGCACAGTGATGTCACGCCTGTCTCGCGCTCGTCGGGCTCTGCGGGACACGGCGCAGAAATTGCAAAGGAGTTAAAGCATGGCGTGCGGACTTTGGGCTGGAAAACTCGATGCTTATGTGGACGGCGAACTGCCACCCGCGGACGAGCGCGCCTTGCGTGAACACCTGCGCGGCTGCGCCTCGTGTGCCGCGGATAGCGTCGAGTTGCTTCAGGCAAAGCGCGCGGTTCAGGCTGCTGCCAGCAAGCGCTTTCTGCCCGACGCTGGTTTCCGCGCTCGCATTCAGAAAACTTTGGCAGCACCCCGGAGCCCACGCCGCAATTTCAATTGGCTCCCGGCTTTGGCTGCGATTGCTGCTGCGTTGCTGGCAGTTGTTGCGCTATCATTCGCTTACAATCGAAATCGCGTCCGCGAACGGCAACTTATGAGCGAATTGGCTGACTTGCATGTGGCGACACTCGCCAGTGCCAACCCGGTCGACGTCGTTTCCTCCGACCGGCACACCGTGAAACCCTGGTTCCAAGGCAAGATTCCTTTTACTTTCAACCTGCCGGAGTTGGCGGGGACGCCTTTTGTTCTGGTGGGAGCCAGAATCAGTTATCTCAATCAAGCCCCCGGCGCAGAACTCATTTTTCGGGTGCGCCAGCATCAGATATCAGTGTTTATATTTCAAGACAGGGCAGTCGGAACCGTACTCGCGAAGGAAAGGGCCGGAACGGAGCTTTCTTTCAACGTCCAGAGCTGGAGTCGCAACGGCCTCCGCTACTTCGTGATCGGAGACGCCAGCGCCGACGACTTGGAAAAACTAAGCAGCCTGCTGAAATCATCCACCTGAGCCAAGGCCCCTTTCGGCGCGTCCAGCTCTACCCGAAGGAGCCACCGAATCTACTTCTCTACTTCCACACCCTTGCAGCTACATGATCCTTAATCTGTGACGCCGCCGGGTTTGGTTCTGGGTAACGTCCACTTAATCCGGATTACCGTCGCCTCATCGGGTCCACGCCAGCAAGATTTACGTGCACCACTCAGGCGTGCGGATCGGAGAAACTGAATAAGCGGGAATGGAAGGGCCAGTTGAGTAATGCCTGTCTGCTTTACTTGACTTCAATTCCTCCATGTGAGCCAATCACTCTAGCGCTGATTCAGTGAGCAGTCGCTCGTGTTGTTGCCTGCAGGCTCTCGCTGAGCTCATGTTTCTGGGAGGCGTACCCACTTGCCGCGGACTCTAGCAGAATTGGGAATCAACCGACACTCGATGGTTGCGCCGCTCCTGCGAGTGGCAGTTTGCTCTCCTCGCACTGCTGGTTGGAACCAGCCCGAGCGCCTGGCCCGCTGGCAAGAACTCGGCTTTCACCACGCCCCAGACTTCGAAAGGGCTCAGGCTCAGCACGGGAGCCTCCACGGCGAGTTGTCGGCCGCGGGCGCTGAAGTCATCGACATAATTCCCAGCGCCGATCTGTCCCTCGACGCGGTCTATGCCCACGATGCATCTCTGCCCACTGATTTCGGCTTGATCCTGATGCGTCCCGGCAAGGCCAACCGTATAGCTGAAGGCAAGCACCACGGCGTCTTATCTCAGACGCTCGGCATTCCAATTCTCGGCGAGATCACGGCGCCGGCCACCACCGAAGCCGGAGACATGATCTGGCTCCACCCCAACACTCTGCTCATCGGGCATGGCTTTCGCAGCAACGCCGCCGGCATTCAGCAGATGCGGGAGCTGCTGGCGCCCGCAGGGGTTGAAGTGCTCTCTGCCCCGCTCCCATATGGCCCCGGCCCGTCAGCCTGCCTGCACCTGATGTCGCTGATCAGCCTGCTCGACGAGCAGACGGCTATTGTCGATCTACCCTGGCTCCCCGTCGAAACCGTCGAACTGCTCAAATCGCGCGGATTCGGCTTCATCGAAATCGAATACTCTGAGCGCGACACACTGGCCTGCAATGTCCTAGCGCTCGGCAACAAGCGCCTGCTCGCCATCGAAGAAAATCGCAAAACCAACGCCCGCCTTCGCCGGGCCGGATTCGACGTCCGCACCTTCCCCGCCAGCGAGATCTGCATCAACGGCAGCGGCGGGCCGACCTGTCTTACTCGACCGCTGCTGCGCGGATAATGCCGCAGTTTCCGGAGCCCGTCCCCCGACCGGAATCGGGGGCGAGGGTCAATGGAGCTTCTCACCTTCCGAAAACCGCCCTTGATCCTCGGCTCCGTGGCGCCACCTCAGTTCCTGTTAAAATTAAATTGCATGCTGCTTCCCTTCGTTCGCGAACTCTTCGCGGACGTAGAAAAACTTCCCGCCTTCGCGCGTGTTGCCTCCCATCTGAAAGAGGGCACGGGGCGGATTCGTGTCTCCGGACTCACGCCCACCGCAAAAGCCCTGCTGTTCGTGCTGTTCCAGCGCGCTGCCTCGCGGCCGCTGCTGCTGGCGGTCAATGACAATCGGGCCGCCGAAGACCTGGTTCCGGTATTACAGGCGTTCTGCGAACTCACCAACGCATGCGACCCTGGGTCTGTCGTCTCGTTGCCCGCCCGCGACGTGCTTCCCTTCCAGAATCTCTCGCCGCACCCAGAACTACAGGAAGAACGCGCCACCGCTCTGTGGAAGATTGTCACCGGCGCTGCTTCCATCGTAGTCGCGCCTGTAGCAGCAACCACGATCCGCCTGTGCTCGGCGGAATATTATGCCGGGCTCGCGCGCACTGTCCGCCGCGGCGAATCCATTGACACCGAAGCCTTGCTCGCACATCTCAACACGGTTGGCTACAGCTCTGCCGACGTCGTCGAAATGCCCGGACAATACGCCCTCCGCGGTGGCATTCTCGACGTCTACTCGCCGGAAGCCGAGCGCCCGGTGCGTATCGAGTTCTTCGGCGATGAGGTCGATTCGATCCGCAAGTTCGATCCCGCATCGCAGCGTTCGTCCAGTTCTGTGGATGAAGCTTTGCTCTTGCCGCTGACAGAGACTCCGGTCAACGAGCAGCTTCTCGGTGCAATTCACACACGTCTTTCTGGCAAACGCATCACGGATGCGGAACAGATTGTGGAAGAGGCGATCCGCGCGGGCGGAGTCACAGTATTTCCAGGGTGGGAGTTCTACGCTCCAGTCGCCGGAGCCGAAAGTACGATCTTCGACTTGTTGCCGAGATCCGCCGTTCTAATCGACGAGCCGGAACAGGTCAAGCAGGAACTCGACCGCCTGTGGACCCGCATTCAAGAAGCGCACGAACGCAGCGGCGTAGGAAATCTGGTCCGCCCCGAAGATTTGTATCTGACCCCAGACGATCTCTGGCGGAAAGTCGCCGCACTTCCCGGCGCCGATGTCGAACACCTCAGCATCGAGCGCAATGACGATGCGCAAACTGGCGTCGCATTCCTGACGCAGCCCACGCCGCGCTTCCATGGCTCTGTTCCCGCCATGCTCGAGGAAGCCAAGAAGCTCACCGGCTCAGACAACCAGGTGCTCTTCGCCGTTCCTAACGTCGGCGAGATCGAGCGTCTGGCCGACATGTTCACCGAATACAGCGTTTCGTTTCGCCTCGGAAGCCGAACCCGCGGCGGCGAAAGCTATGCCGACGAGACCTCCTACTTCGCCGGAGAAGTTCTGACCACGACGTTGGCCAAAGCTTATGTGCCAGACGGCGTTCTGCTCCCCGAAGCCAGTCTCGCCATCTTTGGTGCGCGCGATCTGTTTGACGAGTCGGAGAGCGTAGCTGCCCGCCCGCAACGTTATAAATCCAAAGTCTCCGCATTTTTGTCTGACTTCCGCGATTTGCAGGTCGGCGATTACGTAGTTCACGTCGAACATGGCATCGGCCAGTATCAGGGTCTCAAAGAAATTAATCAGGGCGACGGCGACGGCAAGGCAGAATTCATGCTGCTCGAATACGCCGAAAGCGCGCGGCTCTACGTCCCGCTCACACGTCTTGACTTGGTGCAGAAATACCGCTCGTCAGAAGGTGCCCGGCCTGCCCTGAGCCACATGGGTACGGCGTCCTGGACGAAAACCAAGGCCCGCGTTCGCAAGGCCATGAAAGACATGGCCGACGAACTCCTGAAGTTATATGCCGAACGCAAAACGGCAAAGGGATACGCCTTTCCGCCAGGCAATGAGTGGTTGCGGGAGTTCGAAGACGCCTTCGAATTCAGTGAAACCGAAGACCAGGCACAGGCCATCACCGACGTGATGCGCGACATGGAATCATCACAACCCATGGACCGCTTGTTGTGCGGCGACGTGGGCTACGGCAAGACGGAAGTCGCCATGCGCGCCGCATTCAAAGCTGTCAACGACAATAAACAAGTCGCGATACTCGCACCCACCACCGTGCTCGCATTCCAGCACTACGAGACATTCAAGCAGCGTTTTGCGCCCTTCCCGGTCACCATTGAAATGATCAGTCGTTTCCGCACGCCCAAGCAGCAAAAAGAAATTCTGCAAAAGGTGGAAGCCGGCAAAGTCGATATCCTGATCGGCACCCACCGCCTGCTCTCGAAAGACATAAAGTTCGCCGACCTCGGACTGCTCGTCGTAGACGAAGAACAACGCTTCGGAGTGCGCCACAAAGAGCGCATCAAGCAGATGCGCAAGCAAGTCGACGTGCTCACCATGTCGGCCACGCCCATTCCGCGCACTCTGCACATGTCGCTGGTAGGCCTGCGCGATATGACCGTGATCGAAACTCCCCCCAAAGACCGCATGGCGATCCAAACCGTGGTTGCCAGTTGGGACGAGAAATTGATCCAGTCCGCCCTCGAGCAGGAATTGGAGCGCGGCGGCCAGGTCTATTTCGTGCACAACCGCGTCGAGAGCATCTGGGAGATCGCTGCCAAACTGCAGGCGCTGCTGCCCACGGCGCGAGTCATCGTCGGCCACGGACAAATGTCAGAAGGGGAACTCGAAAAAGTGATGCTGAAGTTCATGCATCACGAAGCCGACATTCTTGTCTCGACCACGATCATCGAAAACGGTCTCGACATCCCGTCGTGCAACACAATTCTGATCAACCGCGCCGACCGCCTCGGTCTATCCGAGCTTTACCAACTCCGCGGTCGCGTCGGACGATCCAACCGCCGAGCCTACGCTTACCTGCTGCTTCCCCCTGAGATTGAGCTCACGCCGATTGCGCGCCGCCGACTGGCCGCCCTCAAAGAATTCTCCGATCTCGGCGCCGGATTCAAGATCGCCGCGCTCGACCTCGAACTCCGCGGCGCGGGCAATCTGTTAGGCGGCGAGCAAAGCGGTCATATCGAAGCCATCGGCTTCGAACTCTACACCCAGATGCTCGAGCGAGCCGTGCGCGAAATGAAAGGCGAAGTCGCGCCCGACGAAGCCGAGACCCAACTCAACCTCGGACTCAACATTCGTATTCCCGCCCAGTACATTCCCGAAGAAAATCAACGCCTGCGGATGTACAAGCGTGTCGCTGGCGTGGAAACGGATGGTCAGTTAAGCGATGTTGCCGCAGAACTTGAAGATCGTTACGGACCGCCTCCGCCAGCGGTCCGCAACTTGTTGGACTATGCCTCGCTCAAGCTCCTGTGCATGCGCGTAGGCGTAAACGCCATCGAACGCAAGCGCGATATCGTAAATTTTAAATTCCGGCAGAACGCGAGCGTCGAACCGGAGCGTCTGGCGCAGTTTGTGGCCTCCCATCGCGGAGCGCAGTTCACCCCCGACGGAACGTTAAAGTTCGTTCTGAAAGCGACTGCGGCCGGAGAGGTGCTGCAGCGCCTGCATGAAATACTAGAGCAACTGGCGAGCGCGGAAGCCGCGTCTGAAGTCGGTTCCACAAGCAATCCCAAAACTTAGAATGGCAGGATACAATCAGCAGGCGTTTTCTCGGCGTTAAACACTACGACGAACGACACCAACCACCGCATGACCATGAAAATCCGCAAAGCCATTTTCCCCGCCGCAGGATTAGGCACTCGTTTTTTGCCAGCCACCAAGGCCCAGCCCAAAGAAATGCTCCCTCTCGTGGACAAGCCCATCATCCAATATGGCGTCGAAGAGGCCATGGCCTCGGGCTGCGATCAGATCATCATCATCACCGGCCGCGGCAAACAGGCCATCGAAGACCACTTCGATGTCAGCTACGAGCTGGAAAAAATGCTGGAAGAGCGCAAGAAAACCGACCTGCTGCAAATCGTTCGATCGATATCCGACATGATCCACGTCGCCTACGTCCGGCAGAAAGAAGCGCTCGGCCTGGGCCACGCCGTTCTCATGGCGAAAGAATTGGTTGGCAACGAGCCCTTCGCGGTGCTCCTGGCCGACGACGTGATCGATGCCGAAGTTCCCGTTCTCAAACAGATGGTGCAGGTTTTCGAGCAGACGCAGTGTTCAGTCCTGGCGACGCAGATGGTCGAAGGAAAGGCAATCTCTTCGTACGGAGTTCTCGACGTTAAACCTGTCAGCGGCGGCCAATTCGCCAACCGCCTGTTCGAGATCAAGAACATGGTGGAAAAGCCCAAGCCCGAGGATGCCCCCTCGAAACAAGCGATTATCGGTCGCTACATTCTTACGCCGGCGATTTTCGAATGCTTGTCGGAAACCGCTGCCGGCGCGGGTGGGGAGCTGCAACTTACCGACGGCATGCGCCTGCTGCTGCAAAAAGAAACGATGTACGCTTACGTGTACGAAGGCCGCCGCCACGACACCGGAGACAAGCTCGGCTTCCTGAAAGCGACCGTCGAGTTCGCCCTGAAGCGCGCCGATCTCGGCGGACCGTTCCGCGAATACTTAAAGGGATTGAAGCTTTGAGGCAGCTGCCGAAAACTACTTTTCCATCTTCCTAAAGCCAAGGAATCCTGATCTCGTAGACGAAGACCAGGAAAGCCTTGCCGGGGCCATAGCGCGATGAATCTTCCGCGCCGACCACAGGCTACGCATGGGCAAGATGGAAGCTTGGTGCCCATGTGCGAGCTGGGTACCTTCGGTCGCACTGGGTTGCGGGCACACGTAAGCGCAGAATTGTCATTGCTTCGAAAGGGCCTTCAGCTTCTTGGACTTCTCCTCAACTCCCCGGGCCAGCTTCTCTTTGTGAGCTAGCAACTTCTTGGCAATCGAGGGATCAGCCAGCCCAAGCATCTGCGCGGCCAGAATGCCCGCGTTCGTGGCGCCTGGCTTGCCAATAGCAACGGTCGCCACCGGAATGCCAGCCGGCATCTGCACCGTTGCGAGCAAAGAATCCACACCCAGAAGAGATGTGGAAGGAATAGGAACACCGATGACGGGAACAGTGGTGTGAGCGGCAATCACTCCGGCCAGATGCGCTGCACCACCCGCTCCGGCGATGATGACGCGAATGCCCCGGTCGATGGCCTGGCGCGCGAAATCGGCAGTGCGGTCAGGCGAACGGTGCGCCGAGGTGACGTCGATTTCGTAAGCAATGCCGAATTCTTCCAGCGCCTTGCCGGCCTCGCGCATAATCTCAAGGTCGGAATCACTGCCCATCACGACGGAAACCAGCGGTTTGCTCATGAATATTCGTTCCTCGGAACACCGTTACTTGGTTCTGATTTGTCCGCTCCTGTCACTTCACCCACAATTGTCATTCTGCGCGAAGCGAAGAACCTCTGTACCCTTTTGCAGCGGCAGGGGTGCTCATCATTTGGGAGCAATGGTCGGAACCAGGTATTCGCACTACTTCTTCAGCGCTCTGGCCGCAATATCTTTGCGGTAATGTGCTCCGTCGAAGGTGATTTTCGCGCACGCGTCATACGCGCGCCGCACGGCAATCTCCAACTCCGGCGCCCGTGCACTCACACCCAACACGCGTCCCCCCGACGTATAGTAAGCACCATCGCGCTTCGTCGTCCCCGCGTGGAAGACCCTCACGCCATTGATCTTGGCCGCCTCCCCCACTCCGGAAATTTTCTTTCCCGCATCGAACGTGCCCGGATATCCTCCCGACGACATCACAACACACACCGAAGCATCCGACGACCATTTGAAGTCCCCGTCGCTAACGCGACCTTCGATGGAAGCTTCGAGAGCCTCGACCAGATCGCTCTCCAGCCGCATCAAAATCGGCTGCGTCTCCGGATCGCCAAAGCGGCAGTTGAACTCCAGCACCATGGGACCGCGCACCGTCATCATGAGGCCGCAGTACAACAAGCCTTTGTATTCCGCCCCCTCGGCCTTCATGCCCTCGACCACGGGGCGCGCAATATGGTTGACCAGCCAGTCGCGCATTTTGTCGTCGATGATCGCGGCTGTGGAGTAGGCCCCCATTCCGCCCGTGTTGGGGCCGGTATCGCCATCGTCAACGCGCTTGTGGTCCTGTGCGGCAACGAGCGGAGCAACGCGTTCGCCGTCGCTCAGCACGAGGAAAGAAAGTTCGTCGCCTTTGAGACATTCCTCGAGCACAACGCGTGAACCGGCTTCCCCCACCATCTTGCCACTGAGCATATCGGCGGCAACGCCCACAGCTTCTTCTTTGCTCTGGGCGATCACCACCCCCTTGCCCGCCGCCAATCCGTCGGCCTTTACGACCACCGGCGGATGAAAATGCGGCAGCGCGGCTCGCACCTCATCGACCGAATCGCATATGGCATAGTGCGCGGTGGGAATGTGGTGGCGCTGCAAGAATTCCTTGGCGAAGCTTTTGCTCGATTCCAGTTGCGCCGCTGTCTTTGTGGGACCGAAAACCGGCCAGCCCCGACGAGTGAATTCATCGACCACGCCCAGTGTCAGCGGCAATTCGGGACCAACCACCGTGAGGTCAGGACGGAGCTGACTGGCCACCGCCACCAGCGAATCGAGACTTTTCAGGTCGGCAGCAAGGCACTCGGCATCGTCGGCAATGCCGCCATTTCCCGGAGCGCAATAAACCTTGGTCGCGCGCGGCGATTGCCGCAGCTTCCACACCAGCGCGTGCTCGCGTCCGCCGCTGCCTAGGACCAGAATCCTCATAGCCAGAGTAAGTTAGGTTAGGGGCAGAGCGGGAATGATGTCAAACCCGATGCTGTTTCGACCGCGGCAGCAGCAGCGTATTGAGAAAGCGATGAGGTTGAAAGCTCGCGGCCCGCTCACCTGAGCTTTTTCCAAGCCACAATCAACCATCAACCATCATTAATAATCCTACGCCGTATAATCAGCCGCAGATGATCACCGTCTCCAAAGAAGACTATCTCAAGTCCATCCTGGCAGCCGAGAGCGAGGGTGAAACGGTGATCTCTGCGCGTCTGGCCGACTTGCTGAAGGTTTCTCCTCCTGCCGTGACCATGGCTCTGCGCCGGTTGAAGAAGGATGAACTGGTGCGCGTGCAGGGCGATGGCCAAATCCGATTGACGGCAGCAGGACGCAAGATCGCCCGGAAGCTCACGCTGCGTCATCACCTGATTGAACGCATGCTGGCTGAACTTTTCGGTATGGAGTGGTGGAAGGTGCACGATGAAGCTGAGCGCCTGGAGCATGCGGTCTCTCCCGATTTCGAAGCGAAGCTGCTCGCCAAGTTGGGCCGGGGGGGTGCCTGCCCGCACGGCAATCTCAGCGAGATGGAAAGCCCGAAAAGCCGGCAGCGGCGCGGGCTGCTACTGCTCTCCCAGGCCGAGCCAGGGAAGCACTACTGCGTAAGTAGCGTCTACGAACGCGATCGCCATCTGCTCGAATTCCTGAATGCCCGCGGCATCCGGCCCGGAGTCAATCTCGACGTGGTCGAGCGCAATTACGACAAGACGCTCTCGATTCGTACCTCGGCAGGCACAGTGGTCCTGGGCCGTCCGGCAGCAGAGCGCATTTGGGTGTCCACGGCTCCATCATCCGCCCTCTAGAACCCGCTTCTTTGTCACTAAAGTTAACCGTAGTTAATCTTGATGGGGGTATACTACTTAAGCTATGAGGCTGTCTTGTGCGTCGATGCACGCTCTGCTGCGGGGGCGCCGGGGATGACAAGGACCGGCGAACCAAGAGGCATCGAGCCGCTAGGCTCCCCGCAAGCCCGCGCCAACGCTGAAATCCGCAGCCACTTATCTTTAGACAGCGTTCACAGCACCGTTGAGGTGCCGCACCATCGCGCCGGCTTCTGGGAGCACTGGCGCGCTTTCGTCGGCCCCGCAATTCTAGTCAGTGTCGGCTACATGGATCCCGGCAACTGGGGGACAGATCTGCAAGCCGGCGCTCAGTTCAAATATGGCCTGCTTTGGGTGGTTGGTCTGGCCAGCCTGATGGCCATCTTCATGCAGATCATCTCGGCGCGGTTGGGCGTCGTGACAGGGAAGGATCTTGCCCAATGCTGCCGCGACTGGTACCCGAGCTGGACGCGCTGGCCCAACTGGCTGATGAGCGAAGTGGCCATTGGTGCCTGCGACTTGGCCGAGGTCCTCGGCAGCGCCGTCGCCCTCAATTTGTTGTTTCACATCCCGTTGCTCTGGGCGGTCATCATCACCGGCCTGGACGTGCTGCTGCTCCTGACCCTGCAGAGTTTTGGGATGCGCGCCATCGAGGCCGTCGTTCTGCTGCTCATCGCAACCATTGCCGTCTGTTACTTCATTGAGATCTTTGTTCTCCCGCAGACGCAGCCTGGTTCTTGGGAAATGGCACGGGCGCTGCTGTCCCCCCATCTTCGTCAATCAGGCATGGCCTACGTTGCCATCGGAATCATCGGCGCGACCGTGATGCCCCACAACCTGTACCTGCACTCAGCCCTGGTGCAAAGCCGGAAATTTCAGAAGGACGCTCCATCCATTCGACGCGCCGTTCAATTCAATACTCTCGATTCAGTTGCCGCTCTAACCGTGGCGTTCTTCGTCAATGCGGCGATTCTGGTGCTGGCGGCGAGCGTGTTCTTCGGCAAAACGAGCGTAACCGTGCCGGGAGGTCAGGTCATCCGGTTTGCGGCTGGCAGTGACTGGATTCGAGTCGCGTACTTGACCCTGGCTCCGTTGCTCGGGACGGCGGCTGCGAGCACGCTATTTGCGGTGGCTCTCCTCGCCAGTGGGCAAAGCAGCACCATCACCGGCACGTTGGCCGGCCAAGTCGTGATGGAAGGCTTCATGCACTGGCGAATTAAACCATGGGTGCGTCGGCTCATCACGCGTACCCTGGCCGTCCTGCCCGCAGTGTTCATCATCGGGGTGCGCGGCAACAGCAGCATCATCGATCTGCTCACTCTCAGCCAAGTTGTGCTGGCACTGCAGCTTCCCTTCGCCATGTTCCCCCTGCTGCACTTCACCAGCTCCGGCAAGCGGATGGGGAATTGGAAGAATGGGCCACTTCTGCTCGCTGCGGGATGGGCCAGTGCTATTCTGATTACCTCCATGGACGTCTATGGCCTGCCTGACTCGATCAAAGCTGCGTGGCATGTCATCACCGGCGGATGATCGTATCAGGGCATGGCTTCAGCGATGCCGTAAACGCCGCCGCGGAATCAGGCCGGCTTTAGCCGCTGCGAGCCAGAGATCAAATCATGTATGACACCATCCTGGTAACGCTGGACGGGACTCCATCCGACCGCGCGATCATCGAACACGTCAAGCAGCTCGCCAAACTAGCCCACAGCCGGCTGGTGCTGCTCCACGTCGCCGACGGATGGGCCGCCAGAACCTATGGCCCGGATGCGGTCAGCCGCGAGATCACTGAAGACGCAACCTATCTGGAAAACGTCCGGGAAGAGTTCCAGTCCTCCGGCATTCTCACCGAGGCGGAGTTGGCGTACGGCGATCCGGTTAAGGAAATCATCAAATGGGTCGAGCAGAAAGGCTGCGACCTGGTAGCCATGAGCACCCACGGGCACCGCTTCCTTGCCGATTTGTTTCTCGGGGCTACCGCCACCCGCGTCCAGCACAGCATCAGCATTCCCGTCCTCCTCCTCCGCGCCAAGTGAGGTCCCCCTGCCTCGAGCTCTCGGGCTCGTAGGGATGCTCCATTGTCATCCTGAGGAAGCGGAGTCGCACGCTTGCGGGCGACTGCCAACGAAGGGCCCATGCATTTCGTGGCAAGCGCCTGACCATATTCACAGCTCACGACCTCCCCCCGTGGCCACGCCAATCCAGTTCCCAAGCGTTCTGCCAGGTTAAAGCTCGTTGAGTTCGGTGGCTCGGACTACGCAATCCTGCCGCAACGAATTAAACTATTAGCTTCGGGGTGGCTGTGAGTTTGACGTGTGTGCACGCAGCGTCCCGAGGAAGGCCATCATGTCTTTGAACAGTTTCAACAGCCGCTCCGCTCTGAAAGTCGGCAAGAAAGAATACGACATCTACCGGCTCGACGCGCTCGACAAGCAAGACATTTCGACGAAGCATCTCCCTTTCTCCCTCCGCATTCTGCTGGAGAACTTGCTGCGCACCGAAGATGGCCGCAACGTGAAGAAGGAAGACGTACGTTCGCTCGCCGCCTGGGACAGCAAATCGAAGCCTGAAAAAGAAATCGCCTTCACCCCCAGCCGTGTGCTCCTCCAGGATTTTACCGGTGTCCCCTGCGTGGTAGATCTGGGAGCCATGCGCGACGCCATGAAGCAACTCGGCGGTGACCCCAAGCTGATCAATCCCCTGCAACCCGTTGAGTTAGTGATTGACCACTCGGTGCAGGTGGACGAATTCGGCAATTCGAAAGCCTTCGACGTAAACGCCCTGCTCGAGTTCCAGCGCAACAAAGAGCGCTACGCTTTCCTGCGCTGGGGACAAACCGGATTCCGCAACCTCGCCATCGTTCCTCCCGACACCGGCATCGTCCACCAGGTCAATCTCGAATACCTAGCCCGCGTCGTCTTCGTCCAGGAAAGCAACGGCCGGCGCTCTGCCTACCCAGACACATTAGTAGGCACCGACAGTCACACGACGATGATAAACGGCTTGGGAGTACTGGGTTGGGGGGTGGGGGGGATTGAGGCGGAGGCGGCGATGTTGGGGCAGCCGGTTTCGATGTTGATTCCCCTGGTGGTGGGGGTGAAACTCACGGGCCGCTTGCGGGAGGGCGCTTCGGCTACTGATTTGGTTTTGACAATTACTGAGATGTTGCGCAAGCACGGAGTCGTCGGAAAGTTTGTGGAATATTTTGGGCCGGGGCTGCGGGAGCTTCCGCTGGCGGATCGGGCGACGATTGCGAACATGTCTCCGGAGTATGGAGCGACGTGCGGGATTTTTCCTATCGACAATGAAACTTTGCGCTATCTGCGCCTCACCGGGCGGGGCGATGAGCAGATTGCGCTGGTCGAGGCCTACAGCCGCGAGCAAGGACTGTTCCACGACGAGAAAACTCCGGAGGCAGAATACTCGGAGTTGCTCACGCTTGATCTCGCAAGGGTTGAACCGAGCCTGGCGGGGCCGAAGCGTCCGCAGGATCGCGTGTCGCTATCGCAGGCCGGCGAATCGTTCCAGAAAGCTTTGCCATCGCTGATCAAACCAAGAGCTGCCGCAGCCGCTGCGGCGACGGCAACAACCGGCGTTTCGTCCGCACCGATTCCTCCGAATACGACCGCCTCGCAATGGGAGCAGGAAGGCGGCAGCCCGGCTGCCGTCGGAGTTGAGGATCCCAAAGTGCATGAGCACGTCCCGCCGCACGTAAAGGACTCACTGCAACATGGCAGCGTGGTGATCGCGGCCATCACTTCGTGCACCAACACGTCAAATCCCTCGGTGATGATGGCCGCTGGTTTGCTGGCGAAGAAAGCGGTCGAGAAAGGAATGACCGTGCCGGCGTGGGTGAAGACCTCGTTGGCGCCGGGATCGAAAGTGGTGCGCGACTATCTGGAGAAGGCTGAGTTGATGCCGTATCTGGAGAAGCTGAAGTTTCATGTTGTGGGCTACGGATGCACGACTTGCATCGGCAACTCCGGTCCGCTGCCAGACGAAGTTTCGAAGGCCATTGAAGAAAAAGATCTGGTGGTTGCTTCCGTGCTCTCCGGGAATCGCAACTTTGAAGGTCGAATCAACTCGGAGGTTCGCGCCAACTATCTGATGTCGCCGCCTCTGGTGGTGGCGTTCGCGCTGGCAGGGCGCATCGACGTTGACCTGCGCAAGGACCCTGTCGGCAAAGATAAAGAAGGCAAGCCGGTTTATCTTTCCGACATCTGGCCTTCGCAAAAGGAAGTGGAAGGCACAATTCAGCAAGCTGTCACTTCCGACATGTTTACGAAAAGCTACGCTCACGTCTTCGAGGGCGACGAGCGCTGGCGCGGACTTCCGGTCCCCAAGGGCGAGACCTATGCCTGGGAGAAAGATTCCACCTATATCCGCCGCGCTCCTTATTTCGATGACATGGCGCTGAAGCCGTCTCCAGTGGAAGAGATCAAGGGAGCGCGCGTGCTGGCGGTGCTCGGCGACAGCGTCACCACCGACCACATTTCTCCTGCGGGATCGATCAAGAAAGACAGTCCTGCGGGCAAGTATCTGCAAGAGCATGGCGTCAAGCCCGCGGACTTCAACTCTTACGGATCGCGCCGCGGCAATCACGAAGTGATGGTGCGCGGAACCTTCGCCAACGTGCGCCTGCGCAACAAGCTGGTCAGCGCGGAAGGCGGATTCACGCGTCACTTGCCGAGCGGCGAGCAGATGACGATCTTCGAAGCTTCCCAGAAGTACCTCGCTGCAGGCACACCGCTGGTCATTCTGGCCGGCAAAGAATACGGCTCAGGTTCGTCCCGGGATTGGGCAGCAAAGGGCCCGCGCCTTCTCGGAGTGCGCGCGGCAATTGCCGAAAGTTACGAGCGCATTCACCGTTCGAATCTGGTCGGCATGGGAGTACTGCCGCTGCAGTTTCTGGCGGGACAGAATGCGGACTCGCTCAAGCTGACCGGAGAAGAAGTGTTGGAGATCAGCGGCATCCGTGACGTGGTCGAGCATTTCGCCGCAGGGCGCCAAGTGAAAGTTCGGGCCACCGCCAATGGCAAGGCGACAGAGTTTTCGGCAATCGTGCGCATTGATACTCCTCAGGAAGCGCTCTACTACGCTAACGGCGGCATTTTGCAATATGTGCTGCGTCAGTTGCTGGCTGCGAAGCCTAGTGCGCAGCCCGTCGGCGTATAAAGCTTGCACAACAAGTCACACTTGACACACCAAAGCGAAGGAACTTATCGGCGGACTGCTGAAGGAAATCTCGTCGACTAAACACAGTTCGCTCATTTTTGCTAACGCGGACAAGGCGAACGCAGTTTCTCTCAAATCTGGAGATTTTAAGTCTGTAGATTTTGAGATTGCAATAGGTCGGCGGAAGGGCACAGGCTCATTTGAACACCTCGATAAATTACGAAAATTGCGCAACGCGGCAGTGCATGGCAACAGACAATCCTGCGCTGGCGGGCAGGCACGTCCGTCTTGAACCGCTTGACCACCGCCACGTCGTCGGCTTGGCAGCCGCCGCGGCAGCAGAACCCTCGCTCTACCGGTGGAGTCCCGTGCCGCAGGGCCAGGTCGAGACTGCCAGCTACGTCAGTACCGCACTGGCCTGGAGGGACGCAGGTACAGCCGTGCCCTTTGCGATCGTTGCCGTGAGCGTCCGCGCGGATGACAATGCGGTCATCGGGTCTACGCGCTTCTGGAACCTGGAACGTTGGTCGTGGCCGCAGGGACATGCGCGGCACGGACGGGACGTCCCCGATGCCTGTGAGATCGGCTACACGTGGCTGACCCGGTCGGCCATCCGGACTGCGGCCAACACTGAGGCCAAGCTGCTCATGCTGACGCATGCCTTCGAAACGTGGCAGGTGCTTCGCGTGTGCTTTCACACGGATGCGCGCAACCAGCGTTCGCGCGCGGCGCTCGAGCGCATCGGTGGGAAGTGCGAAGGGATTCTCCGGGTCCACCGGATGGCTGCGGATTTCATCCCCCGCGATTCGGTGCGCTATTCGATCCTGGCGGAAGAGTGGCCGGAAGCGAGGGAAAAGCTGGGGCGGCTGCTGGGTGACCGGGGCTGAATCCCCGGGTTCATTCGGAACGGCTTACGCGGCGCTGAAGCGCCGCCCTTCCCCGGTAGCTCCGACTGCGGCACGGCTAAAGCCGGTGCTTGGGACAGGTTTCCCCGCAGCATTTGCGGTTATATATCCAGCCTTTGGGTGAACATACGGGGATCGCGGAATTTCTACCTATTGACACGGGTTGCCTTGACAGCGTTTGTCTGGAGTCAGCCATCAGCGCTCTGACTCCGCAAAAAATGAAGATGCTCTCGGCGGCTATTCCACCGTGACGAGGCGGGGCGACAGATTTCCCGACACATCGGCCGGAGCGAGGAGGCCGCGGGTTGCATCTTTACGGTGCAGGGCGCTGCGCTTGCGAAGCCACTGCTTCAGAAGTTTTCGCGCGGACGGCGCCAGGCTCGAGAAGAAGAGCCCGGCGCGTCCCTGATCGCTGGCCCAAATGACGTCGGCGTGGCCGTGCAGCGTGGAGGTTGTCCCCGGCAACACGCAGCGGAAGGCCAGCTTTGAGAGCATGGGCACCGGTTCTGGGGCTTGGACAGCGAAGCCCTGCTCGCTGATATCGATGCCTATCGCGGGCAACGTGCCAGTATCGAGCTCGAAGTAGACTACCGTCTTCATTTCGCAGCGCGGCGCTTGGCGGCGGTTTTTCGCCAACAGCTTCTGGCTGGCCTGGAGTGCTTCTTTCACTTGCGCTGGGTCAAGCGGCTTGTAAAGGATGCGATCGGCGCCGGACTGGAAGGCGTGTCCCGTCCCTGGCCAGGCTCGGCTGGCGACAGCGAGCAGAACGGGCTTTTGTGGAGGCTGGAGCAGGGCTCCCATCTTGACGACTTCTTGGGCGCCGGGCAGGTCAAAGTCTACGATCAGCGTGGAGCAACGGCCCTTCGTCACCAACTCCATGGCTTCCTGGCACGAATGGCAGATCACTTGGCTGATTCCAAACTCGGATAAGACAGCTTTCAATCGGTGAAGGATTGCAGTGTCTGTACTCAATACCGCAACAGAGCGACGCATGAGCTCAAAGCTAAGGCCAGCGGCGCACGGCGTAAAGTCACAGCGGTAATCGCAGCTGGGTTACCAATGCCAATTGAAAACACGGTTGATACGAGGTAGTGGCTCAGTTTGATTGTCATCCTGAACAGACGTTTTTTGCGCCGTGAAGGAGCTAGGCGAGCCGCGCGAATCTGCGAGTCGAAGGGTCGCGTTCCTTGCGACCGAACCATCGCGCGTTTGGCTCGCTTCCATTCTCAAACTGAGCCACTACCTGATGCGGAGCCAGCTTCAGGCTTCACGCTGCGCTGTTATAATAAAAAATTGCGCTCATGAAGACGAAGCGTCTGATTCGATCCACCACAGTCTTATCCGTACGCCGTGACGGGCACATTGTCCTCGCGGGCGATGGACAGGTTACGCTTGGCGAATCAGTCATCAAGCACACGGCGAAAAAGATCCGACGCCTGTACAACGAGAAAATTCTGGCCGGATTCGCCGGTTCAACCGCCGATGCGTTCACGCTTTTCAGCCGCTTCGAATCGAAACTGGAGCAATATCACGGCAACCTGGGTCGCGCCGCAGTGGAGCTGGCAAAAGATTGGCGTACGGACAAGTTCCTGCGGCATCTGGAAGCCCTGTTGCTGGTTTGCGACAAGGAGCAGACGTATCTGCTCAGCGGTCAGGGAGACGTAATTGAGCCGGACACCGGCATCGCCGCCATTGGCAGCGGTGGACCCTACGCGCAAGCCGCCGCGCAGGCGCTGGCGCAACATACCCAGCTCGCCGCCCGACAGATCGCGGAAGAAGCCATGAAGATTGCCGGTAAGATGTGCATCTATACGAATGACGCGGTAACGATCGAAGAGCTGTGAGAGATCCGCTGGCAGGCATTATGAAGTCCAAAGCTTATCTCTTCGTTTTTGACGGCCTCGCTGACGGGGAGCATGGCATAATCCGCCCATCGGCTTGCGTAGCAGTCTTGAAAGGAATCTGAATAGTTTCATGGCCATCTATTTACCCAGCTCCGCCGAAGAAGAACAGCTCGCCCTCGACGAACTCACGCCGCGTGAAATCGTCGCCGAGCTCGACAAACACGTCATTGGACAGAAAGATGCCAAGCGCGCCGTCTCGATCGCCCTGCGCAACCGCATGCGCCGGCAGAAGCTGACCCCCGATCTGGCCGAAGAAATCATCCCCAAAAACATAATCATGATCGGGCCCACGGGGGTGGGGAAAACCGAAATTGCGCGGCGGTTGGCGAAGCTTTCGAATTCTCCTTTTCTGAAGGTGGAAGCGTCGAAGTTTACGGAAGTCGGGTATGTGGGGCGGGATGTCGAATCGATGATTCGCGATCTGGTGGAGACCGCCATCGAAAACGTGCGCGAGGAGAAGCTGGAGGATGTGGCCGACAAGGCCGAGCTCAATGCTGAGGAGCGGTTGCTTGATATTCTTCTGCCGCCCTCCCCAGCGCCGCGTCCCGCGGAACCGTTTTCAACCGCCGGCGGCGTGGTCATTGATGGCAACTCCGGGTTGACTGAATCTTCCAACCGTACCCGCGAAAAGCTGCGGCAGCAATTGCGCGAGGGCAAGCTCGACGAGCGCATGGTAGAAATTGACGTCCGCGAGCGCAATTTTCCATCCTTTGAAATCATCTCCAACCAAGGTGTGGAGGAGATGGATGTAAACTTGAAGGACATGCTGCCCAACATTTTTGGGCAACGCACCAAGAAGCGGAAGATGAAAGTGAATGAGGCTTTCGAGTATCTGATCCAGGAAGAAGAGCAGCGCCTGATTGACATGGATCAGGTGACGCGCGTCGCCATTGACCGGGTCGAAAATGCCGGCATCATCTTCCTCGATGAAGTGGACAAGATTGCCGGCCGCGAGGGCGGCCATGGGCCCGACGTTTCGCGCGAGGGTGTGCAGCGCGATATCCTGCCGATCGTGGAAGGCACTACCGTGAACACGCGCTACGGCATGGTGCGCACTGACCATATCCTGTTCATTGCCGCGGGAGCGTTCCATGTTTCAAAGCCCAGCGATCTCATCCCCGAATTGCAGGGCCGGTTCCCGATTCGCGTGGAGCTGCAATCGCTGACCATGGAAGATTTCGTCCGCATCCTCACCGAGCCGAAGTCTTCGCTGGTGAAACAATACACGGCTCTGCTGGAAACCGAAGGAGTAAAGCTGGAGTTCACTCCAGAAGCGCTGGAGGAAATTTGCCGCTTTGCGTTCCGTGTCAATGAAGGTACGGAGAATATCGGTGCGCGTCGGCTGCACACCATTATGGAGCGCGTGCTGGATGAGATCAGCTTTGACGCGCCGGAGAAAAAAGGGCAGCACTTCAACGTGGACGCGGATTATGTGCGCAAGATGCTGACTGACATTGTGAAGGACCAGGATCTTTCCCGATACATTTTGTAAGCACAAATTCCCCGCATAACTAGAGTGAACAGCGAAGGAGACCGTCCGCGGTCTCCTTCTTCCTTCTAACGTGTTTAGTCCTTTGTATTGATTGTGCGCGAATCAAATGTCTCCAGCGGGCCAGACTTCGTCGTGCTCGGGTCTGGGACCGCTACATACTCGCACGCGATTGACTTCTTCGTGACCGTGATCCGCAGGTAGCCGTGCGGGCTGTCGTTGAAGCTCTCCAACACCCCATCGCCTCCAGCCATTTTCACCGGCAATTTTGCCGTGTGGAAGGCTTTTGAGAGCCCATGCTGCAAGTTCGTGCGCTGGTGTGCCGCTTCTTTAGATAAACAAGAAACAACAAAGAGCTCAGAATCAATTTTAGAGCGGCTGGCCCAGGCTACACGCCTAGCTTAACTCCGCGCGGTGCCCCGGAGGGGTAAACGAGCACTCAATCGGACGGCCATCCGCTTTGGACGGGTACCCTCGGGAGTAGGTCGCGCCGTCATTCTCAATTGATTTGCTACACCATGCACTCCTCGACTAACCTACAAATCCAATCCATGAATAACCTACAGACCCAATGCATGAAAACCATTGACCGTGCCCGCCTGCAATCTTTGATGGAACGTGAGCAGAAGAAGTTTGTGGACGAGCGTCCGAAATCGAAGACGCTGTTTGAGCGCGGACGCAAGTCGCTGCTGGCCGGCGTCCCGATGAATTGGATGGTGAAGTGGGCCGGCGCTTATCCGCCTTTTGTCCGCGAGGCGCAGGGGGCGCATTTGTTCGACGTGGACGGTCACCGCTATGTAGATTTTTGTCTCGGCGACACCGGTGCAATGACTGGACATGGTCCGTTCGCCACAGTGAAGGCGGCGGAAGAGCAGATGCGGCGGGGGATTACATTGATGCTGCCGGGCGAGGACGCGATCTTTGTGGCTGAGGAATTACACAAACGCTTTGGACTCGCCTACTGGCAGTTCGCGCTCACCGCCACCGACGCCAATCGCTTTTCAATCCGGCTGGCGCGGCAGATCACTGGGCGTCCGAAGATTCTGGTGTTTAACTGGTGTTACCACGGCTCGGTGGATGAGAGCTTCATTACTCTTCAGCCCGATGGCACGGCAAGAGTGCGGCGCGGCAACGTTGGTCCTCCGGTCGATCCGTCAATGACAACCAAGGTCGTGGAGTTCAACGATATTGCTGGCCTGGAAGCGGCCCTGGCGCCAGGAGACGTGGCTTGCGTGTTGGCGGAGCCGGCGATGACGAATGTTGGCATCGTGCATCCGGCCATTGGCTATCACCAGGCGTTGCGGGAACTGACCCGCAAGCACGGTACGCTGCTCCTTATTGACGAAACCCATACTATCTGCGCCGGGCCCGGCGGCTACACACGAGCTGAAAATCTGGAACCGGACATTCTCGTCTTTGGTAAGGCGATTGGTGCAGGCATCCCGGGCGCTGCGTACGGCTTTTCGCGGGAAGTTGCCGACCGCATCACGGCCCACCAGAGCCTCGAAGATAGCGATGTAGGTGGCGTTGGCGGCACACTCGCGGGCAACGCACTCTCGCTCGCCGCGATGCGCGCCACATTGACCAAAGTTCTGACCCAGGACGCATTTGACCGCATGATACCCCTGGCTGAACGCTGGACCACCGGCGTAGCCAAGGCAATCGTTGATGCGGGGTTGCCGTGGCACGTCACGCGCCTGGGATGCCGCGCAGAATATCTGTTCGCGGCTGAACCTCCGATGAACGGCCGTGAGGCGCACGACGCAATGGATTTCGAACTCGAACGATTCATGCACCTTTACGCAATGAACCGAGGGATCCTGCTCACGCCCTTTCACAACATGGCGCTGATGGCGCCGCAGACTGAGACCGAAGACGTGGATCATCACACCAAAGTGTTTCGTGAGGCGTTAAAGGAGTTGGCGGCGTAAAGGAGTTACTCGTATTCGGAGCGAGCCCTCTCTGCCAAGAGCCGAGACTCCGGCAACTGATTATCCGCAACTTCCGCTCTGTTACCCTTTAGTCTCACTCATGAAGCCTCCCCTTGGAAAGCTGCTGCTGGGATTGGCCGCTTTAGCTATGCTGGCGAGTTGTGCATCGGTGGGTCCGCCGCTGCCTCCTTCCCTGGAACTGCCAAAACCGCCGTCGGACCTGGGAGCCCAGCGCAAGGGCGACAGAGTTTTATTGACGTGGACGGTTCCTTCGGTCACGACTGACCGTCAACGTATGCGACGTCCGGGACCAACATGGATCTGCCGCGGGCTTGATCCGATTCTCAGCCAGTGCGGAACACCAGTAGGAGAAACTTCGTCGCTGCCGAATATTGTCGCGACGAAGGACGCCGCCGGGAAAAAGGTGTCCGCCAGTTATACCGATGTGCTCCCTGCTCAGCTCGAAGTAAGCACTCCTAGGGGCTTTGTCACGTATGCGGTGGAAGCACTCAATCGCAATCGCCGGGGCGCCGGACTGTCCAACCAAGTACACGTCACGACAGCGCCGACTCTGCCACCTCCGGAAGGCTTCCGCGCAGAAGTGACGAAGGAAGGGATGGAGCTCACGTGGACACAGCCGTCTTTACCCGTGAAGCCGGTGGGAGCGGTCGCATATCGTCTGCGGTTCTATCGGCGTGCAGAAGGCAGCCAAGCGAGCATCAGCCTCGGGGAACAAGATTACGCAACCGGCGTTCGGGATCTGGCGGAAGCGGTTTCGGAAGGCCGGAAGAGCGGGGAAGAAGTCTTGTCGAGCGGCGAAGAGCAGCCACGATCAGCCTCGACGGGCAAATTTCTTGATCAATCCATCGAGTGGGAAAAGACTTATTACTATCGCGCTACGGTTGTGACCGTAGTCACCGAAGCGGGAAAGCTGCCCGCACCGGTCGAAGGCGATGACACACCCGAAGTAAAGGTTTTGGCGCACGACATTTTCCCCCCTACGGTGCCCTCTGGTTTGCAGGCGGTGTTTTCTGGGCCAGGTCAGCAAGCGTTTGTCGACTTGATCTGGGCTCCGGTGACGGACGCGGATTTAGCGGGCTACAACGTCTATCGGCATGAACCAGGTAGCACGCCCGAGAAGCTGAACTCGGATCTCGTGAAAGCGCCAGCATATCGCGATATGAAGGTGGTCAAGGGAGGGACTTACATCTATTCGGTTTCGGCCGTCGATGTGCGAGGCAATGACAGCGCACGGTCGGAAGAATCGAGTGAGAGCGTACCGTAGTAAAGAGGGCAGCGACTGAAACAAATAAAGAGGAATGATTTTCGACGCCAATTTTCAATTGCCGATTTGAACCACCCACTGCATGGCTTTCCGGTCAGTTTGCAATTGGAAGTTGACAATCGACAATTGCAAATACTGCTCCACTCCGTGGTGAGATAGAGCTATGAAATATTGCCGCTTTCAACGCCACGGCCAAGCCCAGTACGGGCTGGTTGAACCTTTCGCGGGACACGATCTCATCACACGCCTGCTGGTTACGCCTCCGGAAGAAGCCGGCGGAGACGTGGAGAGCCTGCGTACCCGAAGGATCGATCAGATTGCATTCGGTGACGCACAGCTGCTGCCGCCAATGCAGCCGTCGAAGATCGTCTGCGTGGGGCGCAATTATCGCGAGCATGCGGCCGAGCTGGGTCACGAGGTTCCGCAGCAGCCCCTACTTTTCTTTAAGCCTCCGTCGGCTTTATTGTCGCCCGGTGGGACGGTGTTGCGGCCTAAGATTTCGCAGCGTGTGGATTATGAGGGCGAACTGGGCGTCGTCATGGGCAAGACTTGCTACCAACCCGCGGCGGAGGAAGACGTTCGGACTTACATACTTGGCTATACCTGCGTGAACGACGTCACCGCCCGTGACCTGCAGAACAAAGATGGCCAGTGGGCTCGAGCCAAGGGTTTTGACACCTCCTGCCCGGTGGGTCCGCTGGTAACGGATGAAATTGATCCGTGGACCGGCATCGGCGTGGAAACGCGGGTCAATGGTACGGTGCGGCAGCAGGGGAATACGCACGATTTCATCTTCGCGCTCGATGTGATCATCCGTCACATCGCGCAAGTGATGACTTTATTTCCCGGGGATCTGATCGCCACGGGAACTCCGGCGGGAGTTGGGCCAGTCGTGGCGGGAGATGTGGTGGAAGTGAGCGTTGAGGGAGTTGGCACGCTGCGGAATGTCATCGCGGATCAAGGGGCGGGGACATCAATTGTTGATTCTTGATTGTTGATTGAAAGCTAGGTGACCAAGTTTTTACGAAACAATCAAAAATCAACAATTGCTTCTACTGTATGCGGAAGCGCTCTCGCATCAGTCGTTGCAGGCGAGGCTTGTATAGCAGGTCATAGGCCAGCTCCTTGTCGGGAAACATGGCAAGTGCAGCGCGTTTGGCGCCAGCAGCCAGTTCGGAAGCCTCCTCCAGCGTTAAGCTTGGGTCCTGGCCGATTACCGACATCACCATGCTCATCATCACCTGCAGGCGGCGGATTTTCCGGCCTTCGTCTTCTTCGTGCTGGCTCTTCCCTTCGCCGTTGGCTAGGGGGAAATCCTGCTCACCAAACCGCCGCTCCGGAATGTTCATGCTAGTCCCTGGAACCCACGTTTTAGATGTCATCCGACAGGGGAGAGTTGCGCGCCCCAATCTCCAACATTGTCCCTCAACCGGACAAGAAAACAAACTGCACGAAGGTGCTGTCTGGGGGGGCGACTTGGGGAGGGCAGACCCGCAACCCGCAGCCGCAATCCGGCATCGGATTTGCAAGCTACTGCAACGACGATCGTGAAGGGAGTAAAATTCTGTTCGAGCGCGGGCCCGTCAACAACGGTTCGGACCCGGGAATTGGAGAAGTGATGGCGGATTCTTCTAAAACAACGGCAGAATCGCGGCGACGTCCCGATCCCAACGAAAACCTGGTGAAGATTTTCGACACCGAACAGGAGTCGGAGGCCATGGTGGTGAACGGCCTTCTGGAATCGGCAGGCATCGACTGTGACATGACGGCGCTCTCGGCGCCGCAAGATACGTTCCCTGGTGTGGGTGGCACGATTATCCTGGTTCGCGAGGAGGACGCCGCAAGGGCGAACCAAGTGATTGCGGAGTTTCAGCAGTCGCCGAGCGCCAGGGACGACGAATTCTCGGGCGAGACTGTCGAGGGTGACACTGAAAGCGGCATTCGTGAGCCGCCAACCAAAGGCGTGACCGAATGGCCATCGAGTTAGAAAGTCACGGCGCCGTTCCTGTCGGTGCGGTAGACACGCGCTCCTGAATCTTCCAGCCGCTTCAAGGCTTCCATTCCGGGCTGGCCGAACGAGCCCAAGAGCGCTATCCGTTCGCCGATGAAAAGAGAGAGTCGTCCGGCGAAAAAGCGCAGACCCACGCGAAAATGTGCGGCACGCGGAGGCAGGTGCGGGCCATGCCCCGAACATAGGCAGCGTGGGAAGTAATTAAGACTAGTCGAAGAAGGGAAGCGGCGAACCACATCCCGCGTGATTCCGCGCGGTGCGTGGCAACTACGAACCCCGGTCACCGCACGAGCTTCACGATGCTTTCGAGGTGATAGGTTTGCGGAAAAAGATCGATCACATGTGCCTGCTCGACGCGATATCCCGCTGTCAACAATGGCACCAGATCACGCGCCAGCGTCGCCGGATCGCATGAGACATAGATCAAGCGCGCTGCTGCCACGTCGGCGAGGGAACGCGCCAGGGGTTCGCCCAGGCCGCGGCGAGGAGGATCCACCACCACCAAGTCGGGCTTCTGTTTGCCGGACACAATTCTGCCGGCAGCCTGTCCCTTGTCGCTGTGTTGGCTCAGGTATTGCTCAGTCGTCGCCTTAACTGCCTCTCCATTCGGAGGGAGATTGTATTGCAGGTCGGGGAGGGCCCGATGTGACGGTTCTACGGAAACGACGCGACGGAAGTTACGAGCCAGGGCTGTGGAAAAAAGCCCCACTCCGGCATAAAGGTCGAGGGCGAGATCGCCGGACGCTTCCTGAGTGACGATGTTAACTAGTTCGTCGGTCAAGTTTCGGTTGGTTTGAAAGAATGATCCAGCGCTGACCCGGTAGGCGAAACGTTGCGTCTGATAGGTCAAGTAATCTGTCCCGAACAATCGCTCCGCGGCGCTTGCTGACTTCTCTCGAGGCTTTGCCTCACGAAACGCGACGATGCCGACGATTTCCGGCAGCACAGTGCGTAATCCTTCGGCCCAGTTTTTTAAAGAAGACTCGGGAGTCTCTGGCGTGCAAGCAAGTTCCACAAGAAGCTGTTTGTCATCG
Source organism: Acidobacteriota bacterium (assembly GCA_003225005.1). GTDB lineage: Bacteria > Acidobacteriota > Terriglobia > Terriglobales > Acidobacteriaceae > Sulfotelmatobacter. Next base: position 27,156 of record QIAN01000292.1, read on the forward strand.
GCGTTGGCGAAGAACTCCGCTTCGCGTAATCCTTCTGGAGTTTTCCCCGCCCTGCTTATCTGCCACAGTGCGGCGATGCCGCGATTGATGAGCGGAGAGCTAATGGGACATTGCTCTACCGGCAATACTTCGTGCCCTCCGAGCTTGAAGTATCCTGCGGCAAATTCGGGCTGCGTGCGAATCTGGAGCCGGGAGCGGTTGCGGTAGTTCCTCGGCGGCGACGGATGCACACCAATTTCGCTCTTGAATTCAAGTTTGGCGATGCGCCGGAAGTTTTCGCGCAGGATGTCAGTCTTGATTTCGAGTTGATGTTCGTAGCTGGCGTGCTGGTAATGGCATCCGCCGCACCGGGCGAAGTAAGGACACCGAGGTTGCACCCGGTGCGGAGAAGCGTCGATTACGGCTTCGGCTTTGGCTCGGGCGAAGCCCGCCTTCTCCTCAGTTAAGGAGGCCTCAATCTTTTCTCCGGCGAGAACGAAGGGAATGAATACAGCCTTGCCGCGTCCGCGATCGTCGGGGAGCAAGCGAGCGAGGCCATCGCCACCATAAGTTAGCTTTTCGATGGTGAGAAGCAAGGTGTGATTCTACGGCAAGGGGTGGAAGTCCGCGCAGGTACGTCAGCATTTCACGGTCTGCCAGCCTACCCCTTTCATCCTCCGGTTTCAGCCGTGAGTCTCAGGCCGACTGCCTTGCTCACGGCGGCCAGCGTGGAAAGTCGGGGATTTCCGCGCGTAGACAATGTCCGGTAAGGGCTCTCGCGCTCGAGCCCGCGGTTTTGGCGATTTTCGCGATTCCCCGAGCCTGCACAACCCGGCGCAAGGCGCCTCACACCGCCCGTCCCGCGGCCGCGCCCGACGCCCACGCCCATTGAAAATTGAAGCCACCAAGATGTCCCGTAACGTCCGCGACCTCGCCGATGAAGAACAGCCCTCGAACTTTGAGGCTTTCCATCGCCTTGGCTGACAGCTCGTTCGTATCGACGCCCCCCGCCGTGACTTCGGCTTTTTCGTAGCCCTCTGTGCCAGCAGGGGTGATGGGCCAGGCATGAACCCGCCGTTCAAAATCAGCGAGCGTAGTATTTGTCCATGAGACGGGAGCATGCCGGTCCAGCCAACGGTCGGCGAAACGCTGTGGAAGGAATGTGCGCATTTCAGCGCGCAAGGTTCCTATATTTCTTGGTGTCTTGGGATGGTGAAATGCCGCAGCGACATCTCGGCCAGGTGCAAGATCAATGAGAATGGGCAGCGATTGTTTCCAGTAGGAAGAAATTTGCAAGATCGCCGGACCACTCAAGCCGCGATGCGTGATGAGCATCTTTTCGCGGAAGTGCTGCCCATCGAACGACGCCACTACACCGGCGGAAACTCCGGCGAGGTCGCAGTAATGGGACCGGTCTTCAGCAGTCAGCACGAGGGGCACGAGACCTGGCCGGGGCTCGCGGATCGCGAGTCCAAACTGGCGCGCGAGATCATAGCCGAAGGAAGTCGCTCCGATTTTTGGAATCGATAGACCACCGGTCGCAACCACCAACACAGGGGCATGAAACTCTGCCTTCGCGGAGCGTGCGACGAAACCGGTGGTGTGCCGAATCTCCTTGACGGTTGTGCTCAAGAAAATATTCACCCCAGCATCTCGGCACTCGGCTTCGAGCATGCTTAGGATCCCGGTCGCGGAGCGATCGCAGAAGAGCTGCCCAAGGGTCTTTTCGTGATACGGGATATGATGCTTTTCCACCAGCGCGATGAAATCCGAGGGCGTGTAACGGGCCAGCGCGGACTTGGCAAAATGGGCATTGGACGAGAGAAAATGCTCGGGCTGGCAGTGAATGTTAGTGAAATTGCAGCGTCCCCCACCGGAGATGAGTATTTTCTTGCCCAACCGAGCTGCGTGCTCGATGACGGCGACACGACGGCCGCGTTTGCCGGCCTCAATGGCACACATCAGACCCGCCGCGCCGCCGCCGAGAATCAAAACGTCGAATGAATGAATCACAGGGCGATCACATGTAGAACAGGCTGAGTCTTGGCAGGTTGTGTTTTTCCAGCAGGCGCTTGTGGACGTACTGCTTCTGCAGCTGATCGATTTGTGCCGCCGGCATTTTGCGGCGATAAGGTGCAAGGTCGCGATCAGCCTCGGTGCGAACCATTACCATCTCTTCGTCCTCCGCAGCGGCGAGTAGGGCGGCGAAGAGCTTTTCTTCGAGCACAGTCAAGTGACGCTCCAAGTCTTCCAGCCGTGGCACGGGCCTCTTATTTTCCATCTCATCCGCCAATTTGCGGAGGGTACGCGACGTCTCCCATGCGGCAGTGCCCACGGAAACTCCGCCGCGCTCCGGAAGTTTCGCCGATTCCAAAAGATCAGCGTTGCGTCTCAGGAAAACTGCGATTGTGTCCGGCTCAAAGCCCTGTCCGGCGGCTGATTTGGCGGAGAGTCGCTGCCCCGCTTCGTCCGCAACTCCAACAGTGGCTTCCTTCATATCTTCGGCCGCGGCCAGCACTTCCTGAGAACAATAAGCTACGCTGTTCACTTTTTTCGTTTTCGACGGCCGCTGGTCGTAGCGGTCGAAGGCAGCTTCAATGCCCCGCAGCGCGGCCTCAAGCGGAATGCCCGCATCTTTCCAGGTTTCGATAAGCGCCCAGTCGAGGGTTGAAAGCAGCAGCCCTCCTCCCCGCCGTCGGAGAAAGTGCTCTTCAATTTCGGTGAAATAGTTGAAGTAGTTTTCCACGACGGCCTAGTGATTGGAACGCGAAGTGGAAAGGACCCGGTTTCCGCTGCCATTCTTTTCTTTGAGCGGGGCCTTCGACGTCGGCTTGCCTCCGGTCTCGCGTCGTGCGGTCGCATTCCGCTCCCAGATAATGCGCAGGCCCTCGAGGGTAAGAAAGTCGTCGACCGTCTTGATGTATTTCGATCCGGTGCCGATCAGCGAGCCCAGGCCGCCAGTGGCAACCACTTTGGTGCCGTCTCCCAACTCGGCGAGCAAAAGGTCGAGAATGCCATCCACCAAGCCGAGGTACCCGTAGTAGAGCCCGGACTGCAAACTGCCCACGGTCGTCGAGCCGATGACTCGCTCTGGTTTGCGAATCTCCACCCGCGGCAAGCGCGCCGTGCGCTCGAAGAGCGCGTCGGCGGAGATGCCCAGGCCCGGTGAGATCACTCCGCCGAGGTATTCTCCCTTGGCGGAGACGCAATCAAAAGTCGTGGCCGTGCCGAAGTCCACGATCACGCACGGCCCCCCGTACTTTTCAAAAGCGGCGACGGCATTCACAATGCGATCAGCGCCTACTTCCGAGGGGTTGTCATAGTGCACGGGCATTCCCGTCTTGATGCCCGGCTCGATAAAAAGCGGCTTGGAATTGAAGTAACGCTCACAAACCTGGCGGAGAACCGGATCAAGCGGCGGAACGACAGAGGAAATCACGATGCCGTGCATGCCCGAAACTTCCAGGCCGGCCATGGCGAACAGGTTGCGGAACAGAACGCCGTACTCGTCTACTGTGCTGGTCTGCACCGTAGCCACGCGCCAGTTGGCGAGGAGTTGATCGTAGCGCGGCGTATCGTTCGGGCTTTTGTCCGCAGCCGTACGACCTGCGTCTGCTTTTGCTCGGGTAAAAACCCCGAGCACCGTGTTTGTGTTGCCGACATCGAGAACGAGAAGCATACGTCCTTCGTCTGTGGTGAGCGAATTTACGTCATCGATCACAATCAGAGTGGCCTCACCGTACCGCTTAATACTGTCCGCAAAAGTCCTGCTGCGCGTACCCGAAGGAAACCACCCTCATCGAGCCCTTCAGTCGTGCCCTCAAAGCTTCCACCATTCTCCTCGATGCGGACGGCCTTACCCTTTATCCACGACGAATAATCCGCAAAGCGGCGCAGAATTAATTTGCGCGCGTCAGGCCGCTCGAGCAAGTCGCGATACTCGCGATGCAGCGATTTTAGCAAAGCTACGGCGAGTTCCACCCTCGACCATTCGCTGCCGGTCGTCAATCTCAGCGAGGTGGCTTGGTCCGCCAGCTCCCGGGGAAAAGTCGCCTGATTCACGTTGAGGCCGATTCCTACTACAACGTAGCGAACCCGGGTTGCTTCGGCATTCATTTCGGCGAGAATGCCGCAAACTTTCTTTCCGTCGATCAGCAAATCGTTCGGCCATTTCAAGTCGGGATCTACACTCGAGTCGATCTGCCGGATTGCAGAACGGACAGCGAGCGCAGCCGCGAGCGAAAGCACCAAGACCTCGGTTGGCGGCAAGGCTGGACGGAGTACCACCGAACAGTAGATTCCAGTCGATCGCGCCGATTGCCACGCGTTTGCGCCGCGTCCGCGCCCGGCGGTTTGCTCCTCGGCCAGGAATACACTGCCGTCGGGAGCGCCCGCAGCGGCCGCATCCATGGCTGCCGTGTTGGTTGAGCCGATCTTGTAGAAGTGGTGGATGTGCTCGCCGAACCGTGTCCCTTGAACCAGGGGCTGCAAGATATTTGGAAGCAGCAAATCAGGCACAGCGCGCAATTGATAGCCGGTCGCGGGATGCCCGGCAACGTCCACGCCCAGGCCACGTAATTGTTGGATCAGCCGCCATACCTCAGATCGGCTGCCGCCGATTTCATCGGCGATCTTGGTTCCGCTTACCACGACGGTGGCGTGATCCGTCAACAGGCGCACAATGCGGCCCAAGCGCAGATCGGTGGGTTGCGGCGTGAATGATCGCGGCACCGCCGCCGTTGCTCTCGGGCGTCGTCGAGTACGAGTTGTGAGGGCCTTCTTGATGCGTGAATTATGCGGGAGGGACGAAGAAAGCACAAATCATCGCTTTCAGCATGACCCAGGCTCACGAAGGCCAATACTGCCTTAAAGACTCTTTCTTTCTTCCATGCTAAATGAAACGGCGAACCTTAGGCGGGTACAACTCGCATGCTCATATCGACGGCGCGTGGCGAATGCGTAAGCAAGCCCACCGAGATAAAATCGACACCCGTCTCCGCGTAGCTGCGGACATTCTCCAGACTGATGCCTCCGGAGCACTCAAGCGGAATGCGACGTTCTAGCCGCGAACAGAACTCCACGGCCTTGGCCACGGTTTCCGGCGACATGTTGTCGAGCAGGACGGCCTCACCGCCATTGGCCAGCACCTGCTCCAACTCTTCAAGCGTACGTACTTCGACCTCTACGGGTTGCGCCCCGCGGCGATTGTGAAGCGCTCGCTCAACCGCGGGCACAACTCCGCCAGCCAGTGCGATATGGTTGTTCTTGATGAGCACGCCGTCGGATAGATCAAGGCGGTGGTTCTGTCCGCCGCCGCAACGCACCGCGTATTTGTCGATGACGCGCAGGCCGGGCGCGGTCTTTCGGGTATCGAGAATGCGGGTTTTCGTGCCGTGCACGGCTTCGACAAACTTGCGGGTGATAGTCGCGATGCCACTCATGCGCTGCAAGAAATTCAAAATCACACGCTCGCAAGAAAGTACAACTCGGGCGTTATGACGAATGACCGCGACTGATTGCCCCTTGTGCAGACGCACACCGTCGAAAATCTCCGGGTGAGTGGTGACCTCGTAATGCGAAGTCACGGCGCCGTCGAGCATCGCGTAAACATCGAGAATGCGGCCTACGCAGCCAATGCCGGCGAGAATGCAGTCTTCTTTGGCGAGAATGGTCGCTGCCGCGCGCCGGTTGGGATCGATGCAGGCGTAGCTGGTGGCGTCGCTCGTCGCCCGGTCTTCGAGCAGAGCGTTTTCCAGAATGGCGGTAATTCGTCGGCTATTCCAGTCCATTGGGGGAGTTGCAGTTCAGTGCTGCGGTTTGCAAGCAATCAGCACTCAGCGTTCATTTAGCATTCAGCCTTCAGCCCCAAATATAACCTGCTTGCAGCGCGTATTCCTGCTTGGGATATTAGCGCCCCAATTCTTCCAGCTTACTCTTCGCTTTGTCGTGCAGCACGGACAGTTCTTCCGCCCGCTTGCGCAGGCCCTCGACAACTCTCGGCGGAGCCTTGGCCAGGAATTGATCGTTCCCCAACTGCTTCCGGTTATTGATTGTCTCTTTTTCTATCTTCTCCAGTTCCTTGGTCAAACGCCCACGCTCGAAGGCAACATCGATTTTTCGCTCATAGACAACATGCACATCGAAACGAGTTGTGCCTCTCGAGGGAGGCTGCCGGGCTCGCCACTCTTCCACGTTCGTAATGCTCTCCACATGGGCGAGTCGCTTGATGGCCTCCTCGTTTTGCATGATCGAGATGCCCGTCCCTGCGTCATGGACAAACAGCTCAATTGGAATCTTGATCCTAGCTTCCACTTTCAGGTCCAAGCGAAGCTGGCGCACACTAACAATCAGGTCTTGCAGCACAGCCATCTCTGTCTCGGCGGCCAGATCGATCTGTTCCTCGTCCACTTGCGGGTACGATGCCAGCGCCACCGATCGCAACGGTGGCTTGCCATCATAGATCGCGTGCCATATTTCTTCGGTGATGAAGGGCATGACGGGATGCAAAAGGCGCACTGCCGCGTCGAATAAGTTCACCAGATTGCCGCAAGCTGTTCGGGCTTCGTCACCCGCGTTGGACATCAAGCGCGGCTTGATCAGTTCCAGATACCAATCGCAGAACTCTCCCCAGAAAAAGTCATAGATGCGATTCGCCGCCTCGTGGAAACGATACGTAGCCAGTGCCTCATTCACTTCCTTCGTTACCCGATTGAAGCGCGAGAGGATCCAGCGGTCTTCGAGAGCAGAGGCTTGAAATCTAGGGATGCCCGCCGTCGGCACCGCATGCTCGACGGGACGAAGTCCCGGATCCACGCGGTCGACATTCATGAACATGAAGCGCGCTGCATTCCATATCTTGTTAGCGAAGGCGCGATAACCATCTGTGCGGCTCTCGCTGAATGCAATGTCGGTGCCCGGCGCGGCCATGGCGGCCAGCGTGAAACGCGTGGCGTCGGTACCGAAGCGCAGAATGATATCCAGCGGATCGATCACGTTGCCCTTGGTCTTTGACATTTTCTGGCGTTCGGCGTCGCGCACGAGCGCATGGATGTAAACCTGCCGAAAGGGCACGCTGTCGTTTTTCTTGGCGCCCCATCCGCTGGCCTTTTTCATGACCGAATCCTGCTTGTGGCCTTCCATAAAGTGGCAGCCGAACATAATCATGCGTGCCACCCAGAAGAATAGAATCTCGTACGCCGTGATCAACAGCGTAGTGGGATAAAAAACGTCCTGGTCGCGCGTCTTCTCGGGCCATGCGAGCGTCGTGAACGGCAGTAAGCCCGAAGAAAACCAAGTGTCCAAAACATCCGTATCTTGTTTTGGCTTTGAGCTGCCGCATTTGGAGCATTTCGCCGGTGCTTCACGCGCAACGATAATCTCTCCGCAGCTGCAATGCCACGCCGGAATCCGATGCCCCCACCACAACTGGCGCGAGATGCACCAATCGTGGATGTTGTTCATCCAGTTCAGGTAAATCTGACGATAGTTCTCAGGGGTGATGGTGATCTCGCCGCTCTCTACGACCTCAATCGCGCGCTTTGCCAACGGCTTGATCTTGATGAACCATTGCGTCGAAAGTCGCGGCTCAACCACCGTGCCACAGCGGTCGCACTTGCCGAGAGCGATGGTGTAATCTGTTTCGCCGACAAGGAATCCCTGAGCTTTTAGATCTGCCAGCACGCGCTCGCGCGCGGCATGGCGGCTAAGGCCCGCATACGCGCCCGCATTTTGATTCATGTGCGCGTGCTCGTCCATCACGTCAATCTGCGGCAGGTTATGGCGGAGGCCGGCCTGAAAGTCATTGGGATCGTGTGCCGGAGTCACCTTCACTGCGCCAGTGCCGAACTCGGGCTGCGCCAGTTCATCGGTAATAATTGGGATCTCGCGATGCATCAACGGCACCAGAATTTTCTTTCCATGCAAGTGCCGGTAGCGTTCATCTTTTTCGTTTACCGCGACGGCAGTATCGCCCAGCATGGTCTCGGGACGTGTGGTAGCGACCGTAATAGATTCCCTGCTTCCGATCACCGGATAGCGAATTTCATACAGTTTCCCGGGAACTTCCTCGTGCTTTACTTCGAGATCTGAAATCGCCGTCTCACAGCGCGGACACCAATTGACGATGTACTTCCCGCGATAGATCAGTCCTTCCTCATACAGGCGGACAAAGACTTCACGCACCGCGCGCGAAAGATTCTCGTCCATGGTGAAGTACTCGCGGTCCCAATCGACTGATGCGCCGAGGCGCTTCATCTGGTCGAGAATTGCGCCGCCGTAATGCTTTTTCCAATCCCACACCCGCTCAATAAACTTTTCGCGCCCCAGGTCGCGGCGCTTCTTGCCTTCGCTCGCAAGCTGCCTCTCGACCATCATCTGTGTGGCGATCCCAGCATGGTCGGTGCCGGGTAGCCACAGGGCGAGGAAACCGCGCATGCGGTGCCAGCGCACGACGATATCCATCTGCGTCTGATTGAGCATGTGGCCCATGTGCAAGCGGCCGGTGACATTCGGCGGTGGCAGCAGCAGGGTGAACACTGGACGCGTATCACCCAGCGGAGGTGTGGGCACGGAGAATAGTTTCTCTTTGATCCAGTATTCGGCCCAGCGCGTTTCAATCGCGCCCGGCTCGTAGGATTTGGGCAGCTCGTGTGGCATTCGATTTTCGTGTGGGACCGATCTCAGACCCCGGCCACGCCGAGCGCAACTCGGCGGCAGAAACCTTCGTTAAGGATGAACTTTGATATTACAGGCGCGAGAAAAGAAGGG